>JAZUAE010000013.1:0-112472 GCA_045637805.1 Clostridia bacterium | reverse complement strand
CGGGCAGTTATCAGGTGATCCATCATCAACTAAAATAATTTCAAGATTACTGTATGTTTGGTCTACTATTGATTGCACACATTTATCTAAATATTTTTCTACTTTGTATATTGGAACTATTACACTTATTAAACTTTTCATAAAAATCTCCTCATTTTTGTATTTTTTTATTAAATAAACAGATAAGGGAAAGCCCCATATGTCCCTCTTGTCTGTATTAAAAGTATAAAAAATACTGACAGCACTAACCCCATCGCAATATTTGCTAGTACCTGCAACTTATTAGACAATTTGTTTGTTATAATTGGCACAATAAAAATTGTTGATATCATAAAATACGTTCCGACTCTATCAATCAATTCAATAGAGAACATACTTATAATTTTTATTATGCTAAATACGATAAACATCCAACAAAAAAAATCATATTTCTTTTCATCATGTTTGTTTATAATATTTTTACACTTATATAAAATAATAGTACATAAGAATAAAACACAAATGACACTGATTGTAGTAATTAAACTGTGTTGCCATTGTATACTTGCATACCAAATGGAATATTTTGTTCCCATTATTATATCAAATAATTTTATAACATACGGTGCACACAATAATGAAACAACCAAACAACCTCCCGCTATCAAAAAGTTTTTCAAATTTAATTTAATATATTTAATTGGTATCAATATTAAACAAACAACCGCAGTCCTATGAAACAATGTAGCTAAAGCAATAAATCCTACAAAAAACAAGATTCCCCTCTTTTGTTTTAATAAAAATGTAACCCCTAATAAAATATATACTAGTGCAATATATTGTCTCATTGCATTCATACTTTGACAAAACATACCAAGTGTTATAAATAAAAACATAGATATTGATGGTTTGTTAGATAATTTTGCTATGCTTATAACGAGTGGGATAAAGATAATAAAGCCTAGTAATATTAATAACGATGTATAATTTCCACCAAGTTTTGCAATAAAAATGTTTAATATTAAATATAAAGGCTCAACATAATTTAAACTCAATTTCTCAATTCTAGTAAAAATTTTTTTCAAATAATTCATTGTATCCGTTCCTACCGAATACGCTCTAAACCCAAAAAATAACACAAAAGATAGTATTGTAAAAATTATGCAATAATCTATAATCAACTTTCTATTTTTATTAAATAGATCATCTTTAGCTCTTTCATATATTTGCATTATTCCAACGCTTAGTAAAATTAATATAAAATATGCAGTCATTACTTACTCACCTTATGATACTTCTTCAACCCATTAATAGCATTGCAAAATGTATAGTAGCATCTTTTGAAGAAATTTAATCCATGCATTTTATAAGTTTTATAACTCATTTTAATTGCTTTAATTTTATTTCTCGATTTTGAATTCTTTGTTAACCTATAAACAGAAACTGGATCTTGAACACCATACCCCACGCCCACTTTTTTCATAATTGTGAGCCAGCACAAATAATCCTCGTGTACAGCATCTGCATAGAATGGATTGTCTATAAGAAGTTGTTTTTTTATTAGAACAGCAGAACATGAAATACGATTTTGTTTAAGCATATCTTTGTATGTATACTTTTCAGGTACTACATAGATTTTTTCAATAGCCTCGCCCTCATGAGTTACAAATTTATAGCTGGTACTTACAATCTCAGCATTCATTTTATTCTTAAGAGCGACCGCTTTTTCAATAAAATCCTTTTCCCAATAATCATCAGAATCAAGTAGAGCAATCCATTCCGCACTAGCGTGTAAAACACCATGATTTCTTGTTTTCGAAACTTTTGAATTTACTTCGTTTGATAACACTTTTATTCTAGAATCTTTTTTTGCATACTCATTTAAAATTTCTAAACTTTTATCTGTTGAGCAATCATTAACACAAATGATTTCTAAATTTTTATATGTTTGATTAATAACACTATCAAGTGTTTGTTTTATAAAGTTTTCAGCATTATACACTGGAATTATTATAGAAACTAAATGTTCTTTTGCCATTATCCCTCTCCTTTTTTGTCTTTTAAGTATATAACATATACTTATAAATAGTCAAACAATTTAAACAAATAAAAAGGCGTGCTTATCTGCACACCTTAATTTTATTCAGCTGAATCAATTCTTTCGTCTATTGCAATTTCTTCACCAGTTGAATTCTCGGTCATATCTTCAGCAACAGCGTCAGCAATGGCCACAGTTGCAACTTTTGATCCACCTTTAAGTTTCATAATTCTAACACCGATTGTATCTCTTCCGATTCTAGAAATGTCTTTTGCTGGGGTTCTGATTACAATACCGTTATCAGCAATAATCATAACATCTTGATCTTCTTTAACTTGTTTTAAGTTCACAAGGCGTCCAGTCTTATCATTGAACACACCGGCTTTTACACCTTTACCTTTTCTATTTTGTAGTCTATATTCTTCTTGTGGACTTCTCTTACCAAATCCTTGTTCAGTAATAGTTAAAATGTCGTAACCTGGTTTAAGAGCAATCATGTCAACAAGGTAATCATCATCTGCAAGGTCAATAGCTCTAACACCCACAGTATCACGACCGAGTGGTCTTACATCATTTTCTGAGAATTTAATACATTTACCTTCATTACTTGCAACAATAATATCGCTTTCACCAGTTGTAAATTGTACACTTATTAAACTATCATCATCTTTAAGTGCGATTGCAATCTTACCGCTCTTTCTGATATTTCTATATTCTTCGATAGGTGTCTTTTTAATCATGCCTTCTCTTGTTGCAATTATGAGCGAACCTTCCGTAGAATCGGTCATCGGAATAATTGCTTCTATCTTTTCATCTTTTTCAACAGGAAGAAGGTTTACAACAGCTCTACCCCTAGCAGTTTTTTGTCCCTCAGGAATTTCATATCCTTTAAGTGTATAAACTTTACCTTTACTACTAAAGAACATAATATCATCATGAGTATTTGTGATGAACATATTCTCGACAAAATCTTCTTCTTTAGGTTTATGTGCAGTTACTCCTGCTCCACCCCTATGTTGAGCTCTATACTCATCAACAGGAACACGTTTGATATATCCAAAGTGAGTCATAGAAATTACAACATCTTCTCTTGGAATTAAATCTTCAATATTGATATTTCCATAATTTAAACTAATTTCAGTTTTTCTATCATTAGCAAATTTTTCTTTGATTTCAGTAATCTCATTAATAATAATTTCATCAATCTTTTCACTGCTTGCAAGAATGCCACGAAGTTCCATAATTGTATTTCTAAGTTCTTCAAGTTCTTGTTGTAATTTTTCAACTTCAAGACCAGTCAATCTTTGAAGTCTCATATCAAGAATGGCGCCAGCTTGTTTATCTGATAAAAGGAATTTATCTTGTAAATTTTTAGACGCTTCTGCGCGATCTTTTGATTTTTTGATTGTCGCAATTACTTCATCAATATTAGCTAAAGCGACAACTAAACCTTCAACAATATGCTCTCTTTCTTCTGCGCGTGTAAGATCATATTTTGTTCTTCTATATATTACATTTTGTTGATGTTTTATGTATGCTGATAAAATTTCTTTCAAGTTACAAATCTTTGGTTTATTATCAACTAGCGCTAAGAAAATAATACCATAACTTGTTTGAAGTGATGTCATTTTGAATAATTGATTTAAGATAATTTCAGGTTGATAATCACGCTTTACCTCTACAACTATTCTAAGCCCGCTGATACGGTCTGATTCTTCTTTTATATCACTAATACCTTCGATTCTCTTATCTTTAACAAGGTTTGCCATTTGTTGAATGAGGTCTGTTTTTATTACTTGATAAGGAATTTCTGTGATTATTATTCGGCTTTTGTTTTCATCTTTCTCAATTTCAGTTCTAGAACGAACTACAACGCCACCACGACCTGTTAAATATGCTTGTTTTAAAGCTTCGGTACCCATGATTATACCGCCAGTTGGATAATCAGGTGCTGGCATCAATTCCATTAATTCTTCAATAGTTATTTCAGGGTTTTTGATTTGCGCAATAGTTGCATCAATAACCTCACCAAGATTATGAGGTGGAATATTTGTAGCCATACCTACGGCAATACCATCAGACCCATTAACCAAGAGGTTTGGAAATCTTGCAGGAAGCACTACTGGTTGCTCAAGAGTTGCATCATAGTTAGGATAAAAATCAACAGTTTCTTTATCTATGTCACTTAAAAGCTCGCCAGCAATTTTTGAAAGTCTAGCCTCGGTATAACGATAAGCCGCAGCCCCATCACCATCGACTGAACCAAAGTTTCCGTGTCCATCAATAAGTGTATGGCGAATACTAAAATCTTGCGCTAAACGAACAAGTGCGCCATAAACCGATGAGTCTCCATGTGGGTGATATTTACCAAGTACATCACCGACGATTTTTGCACATTTTCTGAAAGGTTTATCTGATGTTAAACCTATTTCATTCATTGAATATAAAATTCTTCTATGAACAGGTTTTAAACCGTCTCTTACGTCAGGAATAGCACGGCTAACATTAACTGCCATTGCATATTCAATAAAAGACTTTTTCATTTCAGTTGTAGCATCTGTATCAATGATTTTTGTGTTGTCTACTATCTGCTCGTATTGAGCTCTATAATCATGTTTCTTTGCCATATTTCCTCCTAAATATCCAAGTCAGTTGCTAGATGTGCATTTTCTTCAATAAACTTACGTCTAAGTGTTGGTTCTTCACCCATAAGTAATGACATAATTTCATCTGCTTCAACTGCGTCTTTTATATTAATTTGTCTAAGTGTTCTATTTGCTGGATTCATAGTTGTTTCCCAAAGCTGTTCTGGATCCATTTCACCAAGACCTTTGTAACGTTGAATCTCAATTCCACGTTCTCCACCAAGCTCTGAAATAACTTTTGCTTTTTCTTCGTCGCTGTAGGCATACCTTTCAATTTTACCTTTTGTAATCTTATATAGAGGTGGCATAGCCGCATAAACGTGGCCTTGCTCAATCATAGGTCTCATGTATCTATAGAAGAATGTAAGTAAAAGTATTCTAATGTGCGCTCCATCAACATCGGCATCAGTCATACAAATAATTTTATCATAACGGAGTTTAGACACGTCAAATTCGCTACCTATTCCTCCGCCAAACGCTGTTGCCATGGCTTTTATTTCAGCATTCTCGAGAACCCTGTTTAATCTAGCCTTTTCAACGTTTAAAATCTTACCACGAAGTGGAAGAATGGCCTGGAACCTCATATCTCGACCTTGTTTTGCAGATCCACCCGCAGAGTCACCCTCTACGATATAAATTTCACAAAGTTTAGGATCCTTTTCAGAACAATCTGCAAGTTTACCAGGAAGCGTTGTACTTTCAAGTACACCTTTTCTTCTAGTAGACTCTCTTGCCGCTCTTGCTGCTTCTCTAGCGCGTTGCGCTGTTACACTCTTTAAAATAAGGTTACGAGCCTCGTTTGGATTTTCTTCAAGATATGTGCCAAAATCTTCTGTTACAGCTTTATTTACCGCTGTTTGGACATAACTGTTGCCAAGTTTTGTTTTTGTTTGTCCTTCAAATTGTGGGTCTGGCAGTTTTACTGAAAGTACAGCTGTAATGCCTTCACGAACGTCCTCGCCTGAAAGTTTTTCATTCTCTTTCATAATCTTAGCAGCAACGCCATACTCGTTCATGATTTTTGTAAGCGCCTTTTTAAATCCTTCTAAGTGAGTACCACCCTCTTGCGTGTTAATATTATTTGCATAGGCATGTATTGTTTCATTGTAAGATTCATTATATTGAAAAGCAATTTCAATAATTGCACCATTGATTTCTCTGTGAATATAGATAGGGTTTGGAAAAACAATTTCTTTGTTTTTATTCATTTGTTCAACAAACTCAACAATACCACCCTCGTAGTGCATTGTTTCACTCTTATTTTCCCTATGATCAATTGCAGTAATTGTTATTCCCTTATTTAAGAACGCAAGCTCACGTAAACGACTCTTAATTAAATCATAATCAAAGTGTGTCACTTCAAAAATTTCGTTATCTGGAAGGAAAGTAACTTTTGTACCTGTCTTATCCGCCGTTCCTATAACTGCAAGCGGACGTTGTGGAACACCACGATTATATGTTTGTTTAAAGTGTTGACCATTTTGATACACTTCCACTTCAAGCCATTCAGAAAGCGCATTTACTACTGAAATACCAACACCATGTAAACCGCCTGAAATTTTGTATCCACCGCCACCAAATTTACCACCAGCATGAAGCTTTGTTAATACAAGTTCAACAGCACTTTTACCTTCGGTTTTATGAATACCAGTTGGGATACCTCGGCCATCATCAGTAACGGAACAAGAGCCGTCTTTGTTAAGCTCAATCACGATATTTTTACAGTACCCAGCCAAAGCCTCGTCTATACTGTTGTCAACAATTTCTGTAATTAAATGATGAAGTCCTCTCTCGTCAGTAGAACCTATATACATACCTGGTCTTTTACGAACTGGTTCTAGTCCTTCTAAGACTTGAATTTGATCTTCGCCATAGTTTTGTTCAACTTTTGTTTTCTCGTCTAAATTTTCCATATTCACCTCTAAAATATTAATAAAATTATTATAACAAAAACGCTCAGAATTTCCAAGCGTTTTTTACAATAATTTATATATATTTAATATATAGTATATATTTAGGGCCTAAAATGGGCAAATTTTGACTTTATTTTGACACCTTTTGTTCTTTGATTCTTGCATTTTTAATTTTCTTAACACTGTACTCGCCTTCAGGCTTAAATTTTACCGCCGTACCAGTAACAATCACTTGAGCGCTTTCCATTAATTTATACATTAATTTTTGACGTTTATTATCAAGTTCTGAAAAAACATCATCGAGAATTAATACCGGTTTTTCATTTATTTCTTTTTCAAAAATTTCCATTTCAGCCATCTTTAATGCTAACACTATTGAACGTTGTTGACCTTGACTGGCAAAATCTTTAGCCTCTACTCCATTAATCAGAATTTTGACATCATCTCTATGTGGACCAACAAGAGTATAACCCAGTTCTAAATCTTTTTCTAAATTTGCATCATAAGCATTCAGGAGATTCTTTTTTATTTCTGACGAATCATCGCCTGAAACACTAGAATATTCTATATCCAAACTCTCTTTTCCACCTGAAATTTCTAGCATTGCATTTTTTGCAAGCGGGGCCAGTTTTTTTATAAAGTTGCGTCTTGTTTTTATAATAGGTGCTGCTAAACTTGCAAGTTGTTCAGAGAAGACATCAATCTGATCCAAAACCATTTTTCTATCAAAACGATTTTTTAGAAGTTTATTTCTTTGCTCCAAAACCTTTGTATATCGTTGGACCAAATTATAATATTGTCCAGAAAGTTCAGAAATGTCAGTATCCATAAAATCGCGTCTTTCTTGTGGACCACCAGTAACAATCTTCATTTCTGTTGGTGAAAAATATACAACCACAAGATTTCCAAACACTTCCGACAATTTACCAACTTGTGCTCCATTGATATAAAATTTTTTGTTTTCCTCTTGTCCTAACTCATAAGCAATTTTAACATCACCAAAATTTCGATTGACCACCAACTCAACTTTTGTCTTATCCGCACCCCACCCTATGAGGTCTTTATGCTTACTAGTTCTTGGACTTTTTGTGTGGCTTGCCACAACCAACGATTCAACAAGATTCGTCTTGCCTTGGCCGTTTTGACCCGTAATTAAATTCACTCCACGAAAAAACTCCGCAGAGGCGGATTCGTAATTTCTAAAATGTTCAAGTTTGACGCTTTTTATATACATGGATATATTATATCACATTAATATTTAATTTGTACAACTAAAAATGAAAAATTAACTTGCAACTTTAAAGCAGAGTATTGTATAATCAACTCGCAAGGAGTACGTTATGGAAGAAAACAACAACTTAATTGTTTCAGGTGAAAGCGAAATAGACATTAAAAGTGTTTGGAATGAATGCTTGCCTATTATTTCTAAGGATATTACAGCTATATCTTATGATGTCTGGATTAAGTCATTAATCCCATTAGAATTAAAGGGTAATTGTTTGCAACTTGGAACACCATCAGCTTCCAGTAAAAACGTAATTTTAAAACAATACAAAGATATTATAAAAAATTCACTTAGCCAAGTGCATACTGCAATAACAGACATTGAGATTGTTGTTTCAACAGGCGAGAATTTAGAAAACGAAAACAAAGAAGAAACCTTTTCTATAATAAAAGAAGAACCAAGAGTAATTAAAACATCTTCAGTATTTAATCCAAAATACACCTTTGACAACTTTGTAATAGGCGGAAGTAACCAATTTGTTGCCGCAGCCGCTAGAGCGGTTGCTGAGGCTCCTGGTAAAAAATTTAACCCCCTATTTATATATGGTGGAAGCGGACTTGGAAAAACACACCTTCTTCAAGCAATAGGTAATTATATAACTGAGCACAATAAAGATATGAAAGTTATATACACTCCAACATCAACATTCTCAAACGAACTAATCAGCGCAATAAGGAGTACTAGCAAAACAGCGACTAGTGAATTTCGTGAACTTTATAGAACTGCAGATGTTTTAATTGTAGATGATATACAATACTTGGTCGGCAAAACAAGTACTCAAGAAGAATTTTTCCAAACGTTTAACGAACTTTATGAACGTGGAAAACAAATTGTTCTTGCTGCAGATAAACCACCAAAAGACATCTCTACTTTAGAAGAGAGAATTCGTACTCGCATGGAATGGGGCATGTTGGCAGATATAGGCATTCCAGATATTGAAACACGTATTGCAATTTTATACAAAAAAGCACAAATTGAAAGATACAATATTTCAAGAGAGGCCATCGAATATATTGCAGACATTTCAACAACAAACATACGTGAAATGGAGGGGTATTTATCTCGAGTTGTATTCTATTCTGGCTTACTTGGTGAAAGTCAAGCATCTATAGAATCTGCAAGAGAAGCGTTGAAGAATATCGCCGTTGAAGCAAATGAGACCGTTGATGCAGATAATTGCATAGATTGCGTATGTAAATTCTATAATATTAAAAAGGAGGAATTACTTGCTCGTAAGCGTACAAAAGAGATTGCACAAGCTAGACAAATAGCAATGTATCTAATAAGCGAACTTGTAAGTCTTCCACTTGCTACTATAGGCGACATATTCGGAAAAGACCATGCAACTGTAATTTATGCAAAAAACAAAATTAGTGAGGATATGAAAAATTCTAAAAAACTTGCTGTTGAAATCAGCGATATGAAACAAATGATAAAAGGCAAGTAAAAAACTTGATTTTCACGATTTAAAAACTTATAATTTAACTAAACTAAAGGAGAATTTTTATGAAACTTATTTGTGAAGGATTAGATTTAAGCGATGCTGTACTTAAAGTTATAAGAGCAACCGCTACAAAAACAACAAACCCTATTCTTGAAGGCATTAAACTTAGAGCGAGCCAAGACTCTTTAACATTATCAGCAACCGATTTGGAAATTTCTATAGAAAAAACAATCCCTGCCGATGTTAAAATTGAAGGCGAAATAGTTGTCCCTGGAAAGTTTTTTGCAGACTTTGTTAAAAAATTATCTTCTGAACAAATTGAATTATCTCTCACAAACAATAAACTTTTAAAAATTCAGTATACTGATTCTGAAGGATTTTTGCAATGCATGAATGTTGAAGAGTTTCCTGTAATAAAACAACTTGATAACCCAGAAAAAATATCTTTAAAGAAAAACGACTTTAAAGACTTAATAACAAAAACCATCTTCTCTGTAGCAGTAGACGATGCAAGACCTATTTTAAAAGGTTGTTTATTTGAAATTGCTGCAAAAGAAATTACAGCAGTTGCTCTAGACGGATTTAGACTCGCACTTGTTAAAAAACCTATTAAAGAAACAACTTCTGAATTTAGTTGCATTGTGCCAGCTCGTACTCTTGGAGAAATTAGTAAACTTCTAGAAACAGAAGAAGATGATAATCTTGAAATATTTATTCAAAAGAATTACCTATTAATCAACTTAGGAAATACTAGAATTATCACAAGATTATTAGACGGCGAATTTATTAATTACAAACAAGTAATCCCTACAAACATTAGCAGTGTTGTAACAATCAATACTCGTCAACTTCAAGACGGCCTTGATAGAGCAAGCCTTCTTGCAAGAATGGACAAAAACAACCTTGTAAGATTTGACATAAAAGACACTCTTTTAACACTTACAAGTAGTTCAGACATCGGAAACGTTACTGAAAACATCACTATAGCTCTAGATGGTAAAGATATTTCAATTGCCTTCAACGCAAGATATTTCAGTGATTGCGTAAAAATTATAGATGATGAGTTTGTCAAAATCAATTTCACATCACCTATCGCACCTTGCACTATTTCTTCAACAGAAAACGGTGATTATTTATACCTCATCTTACCAGTTCGTATAATGGCTTAAGGAGAATGCAATGATCAAAAAAGATTTGAACCCACAAAAAAAGAAGCTTGGATTTTCTGGCTGGTTAGAGATATTAGTATTTGCATTTTCTGCTTTGCATTTAACCTTTTTACTCCTTAGTCTATTTAATGTTTTTAGACCAGAAATAATGACGAGGGAATCTTTTAGTTATATAACATCTTTTATTTTACTAGTTGTTTGCCTATCACTATTTATAGCCCTAATGCTTTCTGAAAAACTTGGCAAAGTTACAGTACCAAACTGGCTCAAATGCGTTTTATACTTTGGTTTCTTTATTTTTACAAACATATATTACACATTTGGCTTATTTGAAAACTTTTGGACGCTAATTTTGTTCTATTTATATCTTGGTTTTGTTTTTAATATCTTTTCTCTATCAGTATTCTACAACTTGCAAAAAACAGAGAGCGGTATTATTAAAACAAACAATGGTTTTGTTGCATTCTTCACATTTAGCGCATCAGTTGCGGGAGCGACAATTGTTGAAATAATTGTTACAAGTATAAAAATTTTAACCAAGACGACTATCACAAATGCAACAGGCTTTATTGCAAACCTAAGCGCAGTAGTTTTAATTTCATTAACAATGGCAACAATATTTTACATATCTTTAACTAAAACAAAAAAAATAATAAACAGTTGTTTAATTAAATCAAATAATTAAAACCAGCCTTCGGGCTGTTTTTTATTGCAGGATTTAGATTTTATGCGCATTTGTTTAATATATATTATATAATTTATTACTTAAAAATTATCTTGACAACTTAATGTCTTGCAGTTATAATAACAATTACTGCAAATTAGGCAGAAATTATAGGAGACTTATTTATGAAAAGAACTTATCAACCTAAAAAAGCCAACAGAAACAAAGTTCATGGCTTCAGAACAAGAATGAAAACAAAAGGCGGCAGAAATGTACTTGCTCGTCGTAGAAACAAAGGTAGAAAAAAAATTAGCGCATAAAGAGGCTAAAAGTGCTTAAAAAGAACTATAGACTTAGAAAGAAATATCAATTTAACTATGTTTACAAAGCAGGAAAAGTAATAAGACAACCAAATCTTTTATTATTTTATTGTTCTAGCAAAAATAAAAATGTTAAAGTTGGTTTATCAGTAAATAAAAAGGTTGGCGGTGCAGTTACACGTAATCGTATTAAAAGATTACTTCGTGAAGCATTGCGTCCACAGCTTGAATTTTTGAAACCTAACTATAACATTATCATATTCGCAGAACCTAGCATTGTAGATGTTTCATTATCTTCAATAAGTAAACAAATCGATATTGCTCTTTCAAAGGCAGACCTTAAATGAAATTTCTAAATATTATTTTATGGCTACCAAAGACAATAGGACTACTTCTGGTTTGGCTATATAGGGTAATTGTTTCCCCTTTCCTGCCACACGCCTGCAAGTATACTCCTACATGTTCGGTTTATATGACCGACGCCATTAAGGAATATGGTATTATCCATGGAACAAGCTTAGGATTGAAACGTCTCGCACGCTGTAATCCTTGGAGCAAAGGTGGAAAAGACCCAGTTCCCGTAAATATAAAAGGAGATTATAAATGGCTAATTTAACAAGTCTACTTGGCGCTGCTATTAATGCCCCTAACGATTTGTGGGTAACTATAATAAACTGGATCAATGGTGCTATTGGAAACCTAGGTTGGACAATAGTGCTTTTTACCATTCTTATTAAAGTTGCAATGTCACCACTTGATTTTGTAATTAAATATTCCACAAAGAAAACAACCTTAGTACAACAAAAACTCGCGCCACAAATGGCAAAACTTCAAAAGAAGTATGCAAACAATCAACAAATGCTTCAAGCACAACAACAAGCTTTATATAAGAAAGAGGGCACAAACTTGGTTGCTTCTTGCTTTGTTATGATGCTAAACCTCGTACTAACACTTGTTGTATTCTTTACAATTTTCTCATCACTTAGAACAGTTTCAGCATACAATGCAATAAATCAATATGATGAGCTCAAAGAAGTTTATGAACAAGCTGTCACAAACGAAGAAGACGCAGAGGCTGCCGTTAAACAAAAATGGAACGAAACAAAAGATCAATGGCTTTGGGTTTCAAACATTTGGGTTATCGATGGCAATAGCTCACCTATGCTTTCTTACGCAGATCTTCAAAAATCAGCTAATGACTCTGGTCATCAAGCATACAAAGACCATGTAGGATCTATAGACAAGGACACTTATAACAAGATCCAACAAATCGTAACTGAGCACGAGTCTAGATGGAATGGTTATTATATTTTGGCTATTCTCGGCGCAGCAGTGACATTCTTATCTCAATACATATCAGAACTTGGTACTAAATTGAAAAATAAAAAAGCAAGCATGGTTGCTCAAAGTGCAAATCAAAACAAATCTATGGGACTTATTATGAAGATACTTTTACCAGTTATGATGGCAATATTTGTACTCACAAGTAGCGCATCATTTGGCATATACATCTTGGCAAGTTCAGTAATTTCAACACTTCTCAGCCTCGTAATCAATCTCATAGTAGATAAACTCACCGTTAAAAAACAACGTGAAGTAACAGAATACTTAGAGAAAGAGGCACTTAAAGCTGAACGTCGTATGCTTAAAAAATAAGGAGAAACATATGAAATCAATAGAAACTGAAGGAAAAACCGTAGATCAAGCTATTGAAATTGGTCTATATAAATTAGGGCTTACTCGTGATCAAGTAAAAATTTCAATCCTAGAACAAGCTGGATTGTTTACAAAAGCAAAAGTTCGTTTATCAACAATGGACTCTAGCCCAGTAGAAGAAGAATTACGTCAAAAAGTTGAAGAATTACTTAAAACTTTAAACATCAACTGCGACGTATTCGTTGAAGAACAAGAAGAAAACTTTTTAGTTGATATCACCGGTGAAGATGCTGCTATCGTCATAGGCAAACGTGGTGATAGCTTAGATGCATTTCAAACATTAATTAATAGCATGATTAATGACAAAAAACCACCTGAAGAACGTAAACGCATTAAAGTTGACAGCAACAACTACCGCGGACGCAGAGAAGATACTTTAAACATTTTAGCTCAACGTATGGCAGCTAAAGCAGTACGTGAAAATAGAAATGTTAGACTTGATCCTATGAACGCTTATGAACGTAGAATTATACATAACGCTTTAAACGACAACAATAAGGTTGAAACTGAAAGTTCTGGCAATGAGCCAAATAGATATGTCGTTATCAAAGTAAAAGGCAAAGTTGATAAACGTAAAGAAAAGAACGAATCTCGTAAAGCCGAAGAGTCAGAAGAATTATCAACAGATAGCGAAAATAGACCATATAACGATTAATAGAAGAGTAATTTACTCTTCTATTTTTTTATAATTTTATTATAAAAGGTTGAAAAACTAAAATTTTATAGTATAATCAATAATATGTTAAACACAAATGCAAATGGTACAATAGTTGCTCTTTCAACTTCAAGCATGGGGCTTGGAGCGATTTCTATTGTCAGATTATCAGGCGAAAACGCAGTAGAAATCGCAAATAAACTATTTACTTCCCTATCAAACAAAAAACCAAAAACTTTCACGCCTAGAACAATGGAACTTGGAACACTAACAACATCTTCAATAAAAGATAATTGTCTTTGCGTTGTATTTAAAGCACCAAATAGTTTTACTGGTGAAGACTTGGTTGAGTTTCAAACACATGGTGGAAGCAAAATTGCTGAGAGCATAATTCGTGAATGTATAAAACTCGGAGCTAGAATGGCTGGTAATGGTGAATTTACAAAACGTGCATTTTTAAATGGTAAAATGTCACTAGCATCTGCCGAAGGAATGATGGACATGATTAACGCCGAAAGCGAAGCAGAGGTTAGAGCTGGTTATTCCTTGCTTGGTGGTGAATTAAATAAACTTGCCATTGATTCTCAAACAGAATTAACTGATATTTTATCTGAAATAGAGGTTTCTTTTGACTATCCCGAAGAACAAATCGAATACATAACAAAAGCTAACGCAAAAGCTAGACTAAACGTTATTTCATCAAATATAGGTGACGTATTAAATAGATCTAAGAATAGTGGTATTATAAAAAATGGTGTTAAAGTTTTAATTCTTGGAAAACCAAATGTTGGTAAAAGTAGTCTATTAAATAGATTGATCGGTAAAGAAAAGGCCATTGTAACAGACATTCCTGGAACAACTAGAGATTCTATTGAAGACACATTTACAATAAATGGAGTAAAATTTACTGTTGTTGACACTGCAGGTATTCGTGAAGCAACTGATAGAGTTGAAAAAATCGGTGTAGACAAAGCAAAAGAACAAATAAATGCTGCCGATATGATTTTATTTATTCAAGACGCTTCAAAACCTCTTGACGATGAAGATCAATCAATATTAAATATAATAAAAGACAAAAATTATTTAATTATAAAAAACAAAGCTGATTTGTTAGAAGAGAAACCTGTAAATGATATATTAATTTCTGCTGTTACAGGCAGCGGTATTGAAGAACTTAAACAATCTCTTTACAACAAAACAGTTAAAGACAAAATTAACACTAACGGCTTAATAATAACTAGCCAAAGACACTTTGATTGTTTAAACCGCGCAAAAGAACATATTGATCAAGCAATTTCTAATATAGATAATGACACATTAGACTTAATTACAATAGACTTAAACCTAGCTTATAGTGCACTTGGCGAAATTACAGGTAATACAACTGGTGAAGATATTATTGATGCAATTTTTAGCAAATTCTGTTTAGGTAAATAGTATGAAAATTAAAATAGAAGCATTAAACCCAAGCACTGATATTTCCGAAATTGCCACATGGGATAAAAAATATAGATACGACCCTAGATACGACAGCATCAGAGAGTTTATATTAGAGAATAACACATATTTCACTCTTCGCGAGGTTTTATATGTAAATTATGAAGCGTTTAAAATAGGCAATAATGAAAGGAAATTCGCTTTCACTATAAAGAATCAAAATAATGAAATAATAGGTTTTGTTTTGTCGCTAGTTGACAACCTTCAATCTCATAACAGTGAACTTATGATTCAATATTTAGTTATCAATCCCGAACATCAAAATAAGGGTGTTGGAAAAGTTGTGCTAAACGAATTAATAAATAAACCAAAAAAATATTTCAATACTGAAATTGCAAGTGTTTTTGCAAAAGTTAATTATAAAAACAAACCAAGTTATAACCTTTTTAAAAATTTTGGTTTCGTTATGAAGAAACATACAACAAATTATGCAGCAGCATATTATGATACATTAGAATTTAAAAACGAGTAAAAAATGGAAAAAAATTATCAAGCAATAGTAATCGGTGGTGGACACGCTGGAGTAGAGGCCAGTTTGGCTTTAGCCCGCACTAACATAAAAACATTACTTATCACACTCACAAAAGAAGGTGTGGCTTTTTGTCCATGCAACCCATCTATCGGTGGTACTGCAAAAGGTCATTTAGTGTGTGAGATTGATGCACTTGGCGGTCAAATGGGCATATCTGCAGATGTAAATTCTTTACAACTTAGAATGTTAAATTTAGGTAAAGGACCTGCCGTTCATAGTTTACGCGCTCAAATAGACAAATTTTCTTATAGAGATTACATGGTCTCAATTCTTGAAAGTCAAGAAAATCTAGACATAGTAGAATCTGAGGCTAGTGAGATTTGCGCAGAGAATGGCAAGGTAAAATGCGTAAAAACTATTGACGGAGATGTTTTTCTAACAGATACAGTAGTAATAACAACAGGTGTTTATTTAAATTCGAGAATTATAATCGGTGAAGAAATTGAAAATGCTGGTCCTTGTGGATTCTCAAATGCTAGCCACTTAACTCAAAGCTTGTTGAGTCTCGGATTTGATATCAGAAGGTTTAAAACTGGTACCCCTCCTCGTTTGGTTGGAAACACAATTGACTATTCTAAATTTGAAAAACAATATGGTGACGATACATTGCAAACTTTTTCATTTATGACGAAAGTAAAACCTGAAAATACACATGTTTGCTATCTCGGTTATACTTCTTCTAAAACAAAAGAAATAGTGATGAATAATCTCGATAGAGCACCTATGTATTCTGGAACAATTATAGGTCAGGGGCCAAGATATTGTCCATCTATCGAAACGAAATTTGTGCGTTTTGCAGACAAAGATAGACACCAACTATTCTTGGAACCAGAAACTCGAGACGTGTCTGAAATATACGTTCAAGGGCTTTCAACAAGCATGCCAAAGGATATACAAGACCAAATGGTTGCAAGTGTAGACGGCTTAGAAAACGCAGAAATAAAAAAATATGGTTATGCTATAGAATATGATTGTATTGACCCTTTAAATTTATATCCTACACTTGAATTTAAGAAAATAAAAGGAATTTATTGCGCTGGTCAAATAAATGGAACAAGTGGATACGAAGAGGCAGCCGCTCAGGGCTTACTCGCCGGATTAAACGCAAGTTTATCTATTAGAGGGGAAGATCCTATTATTCTTACTCGTGATAGCTCATATATAGGTGTGTTAGTTGACGATTTAACAACTAAAGGCACAAATGAGCCTTACAGAATGATGACAAGTAGAGCTGAATATCGCCTCCTTTTACGTCAAGATAATGCCGATTTAAGACTAACTGAAATTGGTAGAAACGCTGGACTTGTAACCGATGAACGCTGGCAAAATTTCTTACACAAAAAACAAGAGATGGAAGAGATTGAAAGTAAACTAAGCACAATAATAAAGCCAAGCGAAAAACTTGCAAACTACCTTGAGAGCATCGGTGAATCCCCTGCCCCTCAAGGCATATCAATAGCTGGATTAATGAAACGTAATCATGTAGATTTTATAGACGCTCGAGAAAAATTATCTCTATTGCCTAATTACTCAAAACAAGCGATTTACGAAGTATCTATCAATACAAAATTTGAAGGCTATCTCCAACGCGAAAAACAATTAATTAAACGTAGCAAAAAACTTGAAGAAAAAACTATTCCAGAAGGTTTTGATTTTTTAAGCGTTAAAGGATTAAGACTAGAAGCTGCTGAAAAATTAAACCAAATTAAGCCATTAACTGTAGGTGCAGCAAGCAGAATATCAGGAGTGAATCCTGCAGATATAACCGTACTATTATTGCAACTATAGGCACATTCTCAAATCAAATGCAACAAATAACTCCTTTATTTGATAAACTATTTATATCATACAAAGGAGATTTTTTATGGGTGGTAAAAAAGAATTAACGGATGCTTTAATTAGAGAAGTAAAATACTTGCTTAGGAACGAAAATCAAACAAGAGAAAGTTTTAATCATTTAACCCTACCAGAAAGAAAAGTTATTGAAAAACTTAATGCAAGGGGCTATTCTCAATCACAAATTGCAACTATTTTAGGAAGAAATAGAAGCACTATCTCAAGAGAACTTAAAAGAAAAGGTTCTCAAGATTATCATAAGAACTACAAAACACACAAAATCAAGAAAGAATATGATAGTCATCGAGCTCAAGAAAGTTATGAAAAAGCACGACAAAGTTGTGGTAGAAAATATAAGATATATAACTGTGAAAATGAGTATATGATTGCAGATTTAGAAGACTGGATATTTACTAGAAAACTCTCTCCAGGCTCGTTTATAGGTCAACTGGATACTGGTCTTTACTATGGTGGAGAAGAATTTCCAATCAGCCTAAGCACTGTCTATAGATACATAAATAAAGGAATTATTAGTGTTGATTTTTCTGATTTAATACATAAGTTAAATCGTAAACCAAGAAAGAAAAGAGTTGTTAAAAGAATGCCTAAAATGATTAAAGGAACATCTATTGAAGAAAGACCTGATGATATAAATAATAGGTCAGAATTTGGGCATTGGGAAGGAGATACAATAGTTTGCAAAGATAATCTTCAATGTTTATTTACTTTAGTAGAAAGAGTTACAAGATTTGGCATAATTAAGAAGATAAAAACGAAAAGTCCTGCTTGTATTTTAAATGCTATGCAACAAATTAAATATGAAGTTGGTGATTTGATGTTTGGTCGAATTTTTAAGTCTATAACATTCGATAATGGAGTTGAATTTAATTGTCATAAGGAAATAGAAGCAATGGGAGTAAAGGTCTATTTTACCCACCCTTATAGCTCTTATGAAAGGGGTGCTAACGAGAACTTTAATGGAATAGTTAGAAGATTCTTGCCCAAGAAAACAAACTTTAGTAAGTATAGTGAACTAGATATATTATTGATTCAAGATAGAATAAATGATATGCCTAGAAAGGTTTTAGATAACTATTTTTCTCCTAGTTTGAATATGTGGTTTAAATATAATCGTTATGATGATTACACTTATTTCCCTTTTGACCCAATAACGAAAGAAAATGTTGAACAATTAAGAAAGTATGGTAAAGCACATATAGTTTATAGTCCGACAAAGTATAAATGGGTTGTGTCAGATAAGTTTAAGCAATAAATCTAAATATTGGTATTGAAATGTTTTAATAAATATGCTATACTGATAATACTTTTAAGGAGTAATATGGGAATATTAGATTTTTTTAGAAATAGACAACAAAAAAGTAAAAATACATCTTTGATAGCTAATGGTGATAGTTCTATCACACCTTATACACCAAAGAAGAAAAAAATTCGTAATATTGTTGATTTTGTTGAAAATGCTTTAATAAGTAATGGTGGAAACTATGAAGATATACAACAAAAATTACTTGAATTGTCTGAATTTGCAAAACACGCAAAAGAGTATGGTGTAGAATGTACTTTAAGTGGAATTGATATTACTTTGAGAGATTTTTTTACAGAACAACCAGACATTAAACATTTTCCTATAAAAGACAAACCACATGCAGCATTTTATGCAAAAAAGGACGGTTGGAATTATTACAATTATCGTGGTGTAACAGTAATGCAAGACGAACAAGCAAAAAAACCTGTTATGTATTATGGCAGAAGAAATCAAAATGCTGAAACCCATAGAAACGATTGCATATTTGCTTTTGGTGATGATGTGGTTGTATTACGAGATGAGTGTAAGGCAAATTATGATGAAATTCCATTGTGGGGAGACGGAACTTATGCAGAGTTTTCATTTGACAAAAACAATCATATAACAAGCGTTAAATATCGCTATATGACCCACCCAAGATTAGGGTTTTGGAGTGACGAGCAAATATGTGAATTTGACCAAGAAAGTGGTCAATATAGATTATTACCAAAACAAATACCAGAAAGAACATATAACGACCCAAAACCTAATAGAGCAAGTATGAGGAAACTTGCAAAAACTCTTATAAATGGTAATTATACTCCACCAAAAGAAGATGAAGATACATTAAGCAAATAGTAAAATAAGACATTCTATAAAAATAGGAATGTCTTTTATTTTGGACACAAAGAAAAGAAAGAACTAGCAACAATAAACAAACCTAATTCTAAATAAAACTGTTGCAATTAAAATGAAAATATGCATATTGCAACTATAGTATTGACTTTTAAACAATTTTAGGTTAAAATAACAATAATTTGGAGGATATAATTATGGCAATAATTAATGTAAATAAATATCATCTAATATCTATGGGTTTATACTCAAAATTAAGTAATGGCGAATCAAACTCTTTTAGTGACCAAGAGGTTATTAACTTTGCTAGAGCTTATGCAACTGATGCACGCAGACCACAAACTGATTTTATGAATAACATATATAAATTTGATTTTTCAGATGTGACATTTTCGTATAACGATTTAATATTCTACGACGCAAGGACAAAAGCTTACTATTCAAAAACAAACAACCCAATAGATCTTTTGAAATATACAAACGATATCACAGGACAAGCTTTACATTATTTGGAAACTCTTGGTAAAGAAAAAAAATACAAAACCCCTGAATATCAGCCATTAAATTAACGCAATAAAAAAGGACCACAAATTGTGGTCTTTTTTGTTTACTATTAGTTTAATTTAGCTTTAAAGCTTTTGCCAAATTTAAGAACTGGAACTGTGCAAGCTGCAACTTTAACTTTTGCACCTGTAGCAGGGTTGTTGCAAACTCTTGCTGGTCTTTTCTTTGCTTCAAATGTACCAAAGCCAACAAGTGTAACTTTGTCATTTTTCTTCATAGCTTCTTCAACTACTGCAACGTAAGCATCATAGAATGCTGTAGCGTCTTTAATTGTTGCGCCAGCCTTATCAGCAACTGCTCTTAAAAATTCTCCTTTATTCATGTTTTTTATCCTCCTTTTATATGTGGATTAAGTTTTAACCTCACTCCATCTATGTTTATATTTTACCATACTAGCAAAATCATTTCAAAATGATTTTTACTAAAATTAGCACTTTTTTCAAAAAAAAGTGGCTTTTTGCTAGATTTTATCGAGCATTGAGCCACTTTTTGTATTATCTATGTTCTTTTTTCTTAAAATGATTACGAACAACAATCATTATAGGTACTAGGAAACAAATAAGTAAAATTGCTATTAAAAGGACAATACCTTGAGGTTTTATTGTCTTTTCATAAAGAGCATGAACTTCTAAATCGCTTAAAACGTCACCACTGTAATCCCAACCTACAAACCTATAATCATAAAAAAAGTCTGAACTTTTAAATGGATTATATTTTTTAGGATTAGAGTTAAAAGTTGTACCTGATATATACGACTGAATATCGAATATAACATTTTCATCTTTATAAACAACTGTGTATTTTGTTCGAAGTTTGTCCATTATCTCTTCTGAAAATTGATAGGTTTGCGACAATTTATCACTTTTAAAGTAATTAAGATCGTTAAAATTATAAGCATTATCATCTGCACCTTCGTATTCACAAATTGTTAATTGATTTCCTACCACATTTCTTCCAAAAGGCACATACTTTGTTAAATAGTGTGTTTTATTTATATTCGAAATATTAACCGTCGCAATTTCCTCTCCTGCAGATGAGCCTATTAAGGCTCCCACTCTTAATGAATCATTATCTACAAGATTTAAAAGTTCCCCATAAACTTTACACCCCACAAAACTCATTGTAAGAGAAGACTGTCCGTAACTTTTATGCCCGAGCGTTCCAAGTATGCCCCCGACAGCACCATAAGCCGTGTAAGATTTTACGATTCCACCAAAAATGCAGTTTTCAAAATTAGTTATAGCTGCAATGGAAGAACCCATAATACCACCAACACTGCTAGAACTATAAGCATTTTCAGCGTTTAAATCGACACCTACACCAAATACATTTCCAACATTAACACAATTTATTAAATTTAGTGTCATCTTGAGTGAATCGCTTGTATTTTCAGCATAACCTATTAAACCACCTGCGATTGTTCCACTAATAGTTGCATTTGTATAGCAATTTTTGATTGTGGCGATTTGGTCTTCAACCCCGGTATAAGAAATGTCAAAATCATTGCTTCCTAAATATCCAACTATACCGCCAGCAAAGCCTGAAGAAGTAATTGTTCCATTAATGTTATAACAATTCTCAATATTTAACGAACTGAGGGCTAGTCCAACAAATCCTGCGGAATATACTCCCGACACATTTGAATTTCTAATTATCACATTTTTAATTGTTGGATAATACGAATAAGCTTTACCTTCATACTCATAAAAGTATGGTGCAGTAATACCAAATAATGAACCAAAGAATATTTGTGTTCTATAGCCTACAATATAATCCTGATCTTCCACAACACTACCAAGAGTTGAACCTGTTAGGTTTTCAATAACGTATCCATTACCATCAAATGTTCCAGAAAAACCACAATACCAATCCGTGGCGGCCCTATTCATTATACCTATTCCAACCCAAGCCTTTCCATTTAAATCTATGTCTGCAGTTAATTTGAAATATTGCCCCGCAAAATTGTATCCATTAGCGACATATACACTAAGTGCGGCCAATTGTTTTGCATTTTTAATTTTATACGGATTAGAGCTAGTTCCATAGCCATCAAATGGTGATTCGTACCTTGAAAGAGAAGTTATGTAATCGTATCCAACACCAAACCAGTTTTCCATTACGACAAATGTTGGCATGTCATTTTCAACAATCTGCCATGTAAATATGAAATTGTATGGTGTATAGCCATTTAATACGGTCCATTTTTCTGCTGCGATATAAAATTCTAAATTGTCGTAGTCAAAATCGCCATCAAACGCATTGTCGTTCGTTGTTTTATTGTTTATAAATTTTACGACCGCAGACTCATTACTTGTAAAAACTTTAAAATTTCCAACTAAAGTGTATGTGGATTTGATTGTATTATTTTCCAAATATATTACGCCACTTTGATTAATGCATTCAACTTTTCCAACTAACGCTCCTTTTGTAGTTGCTTCAACATCAGCTGAAACCTTAGCTGAGAAAATTCCGCCATAAACCATGATTGCTGGATTAGCAAGCGGAGAATTTATCATGTCTTGTAATGTAATAATACCACAAATACCGCCCGCAATTCCAGATACCGCATTTATAAATCCATTATTAATGCAGTTTAAAAAGTAGACTCCATTAGCTTGTCCACAAATACCGCCCGCAAACGCTCCACAAATAGTAGCCGTGTTATATGAATTAACTACATAACCCGAATAATAAACGTCACTATCTGCGCTTGCCATAGAAGAATAAGCATGACCTATAATGCCACCAGCTGTATTTGCAGAAATCTCTCCTCTATTAATACAATCTTCAATTATTGTTGAACCTGTTGTTTCAGCCAGTCCTATAATACCTCCAGCAATATCTGTTGATTGTATGTTTGCATTGTTTGTACACTTTGTTATAGTGCCATTTGAAAAGCCAGCAACGGCCCCTGTATATTTTGCCTGAGTAATTATATCAACATCACTTATTACAATATTGAAAATGTAAGCACCGCTTCCAAGATATCCAAATAAGCCATTATATTCTCTTGAACTATCTGCATTGAGATTTATATTATTAATTTTATATTTTCCGCCATCAAAACTACCATTAAAAGGATTTTCTTTTGTTCCGATAGGAATCCATAAATCGTTAGACATATCTATATCGGCAACAATTTCATAGCATGCAGAATTGTATTGCCCTTCATAAGCATTCTGATTTACATAATAACCAACCGTCTTTAAGTCAAAATAATCTTCTATTAAGTATGGAGATAAATCATTTCCATCACCTTCCAGTACACTTAATTCATTTTCGCTCCATACAGCATAAAACGATAGATTTTCGCTTCCCATTGTAAAGGACTTTCCAGCCTCTAAGACTTCACCTTTAGCATTCGTCCAGTACCAAAACACTTTTCCCTCTTTTTCAAAAGAACAAGCAGGTATTTCTATTGTTGCACCTATTTCATCACTTACTGCAATAGGTTCCCCAGTCATTGTTTCATCTTCATAAAATAAACAACTTCTAGATTCTTTACCAAGTCCAACTGCCGCGAAACTATTCATAATTGAAACTTTTGTTTCATCACCCAGTTTTAAATGTTCTGCTGCGAGCAAGAGTGCTGCTCTTGAATCTAACAATGTAGCAGTAGTGGTTAGATAAGGCAATGAGCTATAAAGCAATGTTGCCATTGAATTTATATCAGAAAAAACATCTGCCTCATACATTTTATATATTGCATAAGTAAATATCTGACAGTTTGAATGTACACCACCTCTATCACAACCAGCATCGTCATGATCATGGTTCCAAAGACAGTCAGCAACCTTGTTTGCGTAACTAGTCACTTTAGGATTCTTTAAGTTTCTAACACATCTACCATCTTCTTCTAAAAGGTCTTCACCGATTGCCCAAAACTTAGAATCTTCAAAGGTGTAATTATTTTTTACAGCCTCTATCATTGCTCCAAACATATCTGAATAAGCTTCACTAAGTGCACCTGATTCGTTTAAATATTTAAAGTCAACAATGGACCTTGTCATTGCATGAGTATATTCATGTCCAACAACATCTAACCCAAGTGCAAAATTGTTGTATGTATATAAATACTCTTTTTCTTGGGTTACCGGATCTGTTTTATAAACATCTCCACCATCACCAAATATAAAATAATGTGATGAACTTGAGTACGTATAAACATACGCAGCATTCTTCATATTTGTATCATAGTGAACAAGAGCCGTTAATGTTATCTTTCCATCATTTCCATCAGAAATACCTTCTACACTTAAATAATCTTTATAGAAGTCGTAAGCTGTGATCAGATTAATATAAGCCGTCACGGCAACACTGTCTGTTATTTTACCAGTAGTCGAAGTATAGTAATCATAACCCGAGTAAGATGTTTTGTTTTTATTATCTGCCATATAAATATTTTTACTACTATCAGCTAAAAGATAAAATGTATCAGAGCCTGAACTTGAAACATATTTTTCCATAATAACACTAATGTTGTTATTTAAAGCATCTTTTTGATCAACTTCTTCCGGTGTAATAGTATAACCACTTGAAGGCAATGTTGACAAATTGTTTGTTAATGGAACAGCATCAATCAAATCACCAGTATAAGCATCAATGAAACAAGAATAATGAGACGTAGAACTAAGAGTTAAATTATAACAAAAGAAAAATTCCTTTTCTTTTTCATACACAACCATTTCTGTTTTTAAAATGTTATAAGGCTCAAACTCACCCAAAACATCTTTCAGGTTTGGTTCAAGTAAATCCGTTTGGATCTTTAAATCAATATTACCGTTCGCATTGCCAGTTACCGATAAAACTTTTCCTTCTCTATCAACAGTAATAGACAGCGTTTTTCCATAAACAAAAAAGCCCTCATGTAACTGATAAAATTGATATGTTCTACCATATACAAGTTCAATTGTTTGTTTATAATAAAGTTGTTTATTTACATCTTTTATACCAAATCTTGCACCAACCTCGCCAGCCACATTCTTTGCTTCAATAGCGTTTTTAGCCTCATTTTTGAAAGTTCCTGATATATATGTCGCATTTGCTGTTGAATATATTTCATATTCACCATCGCTTTCATGCAAATTAAAATTCTGAACAAATAATGATGCTACTGGCAAAATTAGCATTAAAAGCATAGACAAAATAACTCTAATAAAATTGTCACATTTTCTCATGTTATCATTATATCACGCACGGTAAGGAATTTACAACTTCAGGACAAAACTAATTTAAATAAATAAAAAAGATTGCATATTCTGCAATCTTTATGCTTCTTTTTTTTCTACTTTATTTGTTTTCAATTCTTCAATCAGTTTTTTTGCTTTAGCTTGTTTTTCATCATATTCTTCTTTGGAAATTTGATTCGACTCAAGCAAATAGTCTCCAAAATAATATGCTTGTTTTGTTTGATTTTGCTCAACAATATCAGCCTTTTTAAATACTTTACCTATAGTCTTGAAAAAGATTTTAAAATCCATTGCAAAACTCACTTTTTCAGCATACTCTTTGTCATAAGCAAAAACTTCTTCCCAAGTAGCATTGTTTCTACCATTTACCTGAGCAAGCCCGGTTAAGCCAGGTCTTACGTTTGCACGTATGTTTTGTTCATCATTATAGAAAACCATATCCTTTACCAATTTTGGTCTTGGTCCTATAATACTCATATCGCCTTTAAAGATATTCCAAAGCTGTGGAAGCTCGTCTAAACTTGTTTTTCTAAGAGCTCTACCAAACTTAGTCATTCGCTTTTCATCTGGTAAAAGATTACCATTTTCGTCTTTTTCATTAGTCATAGACCTAAACTTGTAAAATTTAAAAATTTTATTATTTTTACCAGGCCTATATTGTGAAAAAATGGCTGGTCCACCAAGTTTGCAACGCACTAAAATCGCCACAATCAACATAACTGGAGCAAACACTATTAATGCGAGCCCTGATAATAATATATCAAAAAATCTTTTAAAAAAATGTTTATACATAATTCTTCCTCTTTTGCTTGTTAATTATATCATATCCCAACTATCATTTCAAGCGTTATTTATCTTCCAGCTTAAAAACAACATCGGACAAAAACTCTCCCGGCTTTAACTTAATTTTCATTATTGCCTTATCATCTTTTTCACATTGCATGAAATACATGTCAAAAAACATATCATGCCACATTGCAAATTCTTTACTGTTTCCACGCTCTAGCACTCTTTTTGTGTATTCGTTTTTACAATCTTTATCTGGATAAATTAATACATATCCCCAGTTGTTTTTGTGAATAATATCCATAATCAAGGGCTCAGGAACAACTAAGAGATTTTTTCCACGAGCTATTAAATCATGTATTCGTTTAATAAAGTTTTCTGGAAAATCTTTCGATTTGGTTTTTACTTTATCCTTTAATTTTTCAATTTCTTTATCACTTATATTTTTATCCAGTTCTGGATATTTACATAAAAACTTTTCTCTATCAATATCTACAAAATCCGAGTTTTGTCTTGCTAGCCAAGTCTTACCTGTACCAGATGAACAAGCAAATATTTGTACGTTTTTACCATTTATTTTCATAGCATTAGTTTAACATATAAAAACAAAAACCCCAAACGGTTTGGGGTTTTTTATACTTTTGATCTAGGTTTTGCCTTATCACTGTTTTTTATTATTTGATCATAATACATTTCTAAACCATCGGCTTGAACATCGTATATTCTATTGATAATCGTAAAATAAAAATCTTTAGAAAATATTGCTCTGAGCTCTCCATTCGTACAAATCTTTATATTTAATAATTGTTCAAAAGCCAGATTAATATCAATGTAACGCTCTTTTGTCATCTTCTCATCACTAAACTTAAAGCATAGTCCAAAGTGATAAATCGGATTAGTTGATGAACCAAGCACTCCCTCAACAACATTTCTATTAGCCAAAATCATTGAAAACTTGGTTGCACTCACATTTTGAAACGGAAACAAAACTAAAAGTAAAAAATCGACTAAATCTTGAGCTCTGCCTTGCTTATTACTAAGCAAACAAGCAATTCTTTCTTCTTCATTTATTTCACAATCATCGACAATTTTAAAATCCTTCTTTAATAAATTAATAAGATTGCAAAGATTTATGTGTGACATTTCCGCAAATTGTTCCCTTATTTGTTTTGCATAAGCCAAACAATAACCTTTAGCGTTGTCGTATTGTTTTATGACATTGTCTATGTTTAAATAATACATAACTCCCCCGGTTAGTTTTAGTTTATACAATTATTATCACAATGTCAAATTTTAGACAAAAAAGAAACGCAAATGCGTTTCTAATTTTATTTTTCAATTTTTACTTTCTTTTTAGCTTCTGTTTCAACTTCAACTTTAGCATTAGCGTTTTGAAGAAGAGTTCTAATGTCTTTCATTATATCTTCCATCTTCTCTTCTTTAGGCTTGTTTGCCTCCTCTAAAGCTTTAGCTGCTGCAGCAGCTGCTTCTTTTTCAGCCAAATATTCTTTCCAAGCCTTTTTAAAGTTTTTCTTTTCAGCCTTTGCTTGTTTCCAAACAGCCTTTTTTTCTTCTCTAAGTTTTTTGTTTGTAACATCTTCTATTGTGTCTTGGAACATTTTATTTGCTCTAGTTACAATTCTAAGAACAATAAATAGAACAAGGGCAATTAAGAAGAAGTTGATGATAGCGGTGATAAAAGCGCCCCAGTCAATATATATACTTTTTGTAAGGTCAACAGTTCCATCAGTATTGTAAGCATATTTCAAGAAAGTATATGCTTTTTCAAGTCCATTCTCCCCACCTGCAGAAAGTAAATAGTTAATAAAAGGCATAATAATTTTATTTGTAAGTGCAGTAACAATAGCACTAAACGCACTACCTATAATAACACCGACAGCCATATCAACGATATTTCCGCGACTTATAAATTTCTTAAAATCAGCAATAAATTTTTTCATAAATCCTCCTTTGTTATTGATTTTATTATAACACCGTAAAATCCTAATCAGCAAGCATTTGGTTTGAAAAATTAATATAAATATAATAGACTATTAATTAATAATTGTGATAAAATTAAGAGGCTTGGAAGCGTGTCAGAGCTGGTCTATTGTGCTCGTCTCGAAAACGAGTGTTCTGCAAGGAACCGGCGGTTCGAATCCGCCCGCTTCCGCCAAAATAAAAAACAACACCATTTGTGTGTTGTTTTTTATTTTCATAGAGATGTGGGTTTTTCTAAAAGTCATAGTCGAGTCTAAACATTTTTCTTTATTTAACAATACGCACGATAAATTAATAGATTGATTCAAATAAATATTCCAGCAAATTTTTTATAAAGTTTTTTGGAAATAAGCTTATTTCTTTACTATTTCGTAACCATTAACATTATCTCTAACAACATAACCTGCGGCATCAATCTTTGCTCTCATTTCATCAGCCACGGCCCAGTTTTTATTTTGTTTAGCTTCCCAACGAGCTTTTGCCAATTCAATAACTTCGGCAGGAACTTTTTCCTCTTTCTTTTCAGAAGTTTTAAATATTAAACCAAATATTTTTGATCCAACTTCTTCTATAACAAAATTAATTTCTTCAAGCTTATTTTTATTACCCAAACTATTATTTATAATCTTAGGCAGCTTTATAAACTCAGCTATTGCAACTGGGGTGTTAAAATCGTCCTGCATAGCATCAATTATTTTATTGAGTATAACCAAAATTTCCGGATCGGCAGGTTTTTTAACCTCAGTTGTAACTTCTCTTAGTTTAGAAACAGCATCTTCAATTTTTTCAAATTGATTTTTTGCAATATTTAATGCACTGTCTGAAAAATCTATACTTGATCTATAATGTGAGCAAATTGTGAAGTATCTAACAACCATAGGATCAAATTTTTTGAATAAATCAGGTAATGTAACAAAATTACCTAAACTCTTGCCCATTTTTGTTCCATTTACAGTAACAAGACCATTGTGCATAAAGTAATTCATAGGAATGTGTCCGTTTAAAATGTCAGCCTGTGCACATTCACATTCGTGGTGTGGGAAAATATTATCAAGCCCACCGCCATGAATATCAAATTTTGGACCAAGGAATTTTTTACCAAATACGGTACACTCAATGTGCCAACCTGGGCAACCAACTCCCCAAGGAGAATCCCATTTCATAAGAGCATTATCTTCTACACTTTTCCAAAGAGCAAAGTCTTCATTGTGTTTTTTATCCCCTGCCACTTCAATTCTTTCACCGCTTAGATTTTTATCAAGTGTACGGTTAGAAAGTTGACCATAATTCTTATATTTATGTACATCAAAATAAACATTACCTTCTTTGGTAACATAAGCAAATCCTTTACTCACAATATCTTGAACAGCTTCAATCATTTCTTGAATAAATCCTGTTGCACGACAAGAAATACTAGGTCTAAGCACGTTAAGCATGTCCATGTTTTTGAAATGTTCAACTTCGTACTTATATGCAATTTCATACGCATCAAGTTTTTCAATAGCTGCTTGCTTACCTATCTTATCTTGTCCCTCATCGCCATCTCCAACCAAATGACCAACGTCTGTAACGCCTTGAACATATTTGACTTTGTATCCAAGGAATTTAAAAAACCTATATACAATATCAAAACTAATATAGCTTTTAGCATGACCCAAATGTGGAAGTCCATAAACAGTTGGTCCACAAACATACATACCAACATGACCTGGCACTATAGGTTTAAATTCTTCTTTTTTTCTAGTAAACGTGTTATAAATTTTCATAGCTTTACCTCTTATGAGGTAAGTATAACAAACAAGTATTTTAATGTCAATTCTTTATATTTTAAATTTGTGCATCGAATTATTAAAAATAAAAAATGCTTAGAAATTTCTAAGCATTTTTTTCTATAATTCACTTTCATCAGTGTACATATAGTTTGAATTATAAATTGTACCATCTGTTCCATACGCAAACTTTTCAGGATCATAAACTTTGTTATCAGTTCCACCATAAATGCTAGATTTTTCAGCGTACCATTCTATCTCTTCAATTCTTAAGATTGATCCGTTATTGCGTTTTATATTTAAGGACTTTCCTTGATTGTCTTCAAATGCACCGAACCTAATACGTTTTACTGCATCAGGAATTATAACTCCATCTATAGGTGTATCATATTTCGATAGATCATCGATCCAACCTATTGACAAAATTACTTGAGATGTTCCACCATTATAAGACAAACTCTCAGGCAAGATTAATGTAAAACTATTGTCTACTAAATCAGTCACATCTGAACCTATACCTATATCAAAAAAGTAACGACCATACTTGCTTTGATCACTTTTTGTAAAGGTGAAATACTTGTCAGCCTCCATAGTTGCACCTTTGCGTAACTGTGTTGCAGCATAACTTGAACTGTCAATATAGTGATATTCACCATCAATTGTCCAACTTGTCCTTTCTAGCGTTGCATTAGTTAAAGCTGAACAATAATAGAACGCTTGATATCCTATATATGTTACACTGTCTGGAATTTTAATATTGTTTAGCTTTACACAATTATAGAATGCATATTCTTGTATTGTTTTTATTGCAGTTCCTTTAAAGTTAACCGTTGTCAAGTTTATACAATCTTTAAAAGCGTTTGGATTTATATATGTTACTTTTGATGGAATTTCAACTGAACTTATCTTTGTAGACTCTAATATAGATTGCTCTATTCTTGTTAATCCACTAGGTAGCGTAATACTTGTAAGTGGAGTTTTCTTGAATGCATTATTCTCAATCGTTGTAACAGTGTCTGGTATCCATATTCCTGTACAGCCTAGATATGATAAAGATCTTGCACCTATAGTTAAAAGGTCATTTGGTAAAGTTACTCCTGCAACGTTTGAGCTAGCATACAAGAAGAGTGCTGGCAACCTATAAGTATTCTCAACATTATTAAAATATGTAAGATCTACTCCTGTTAAGTTTAAGCAATAACTGAATACACCTTCTGAAGCTGTGCCGTTTTCAACAAACTTTGTGGTATTGCCATTTTCAAATTGTAATACGCCTGTAAGATATGATTGTTTAAACGCCCTATCATTAATTGTCGTAAACCTTTTTGGAATTAATGCACTTGCAGATTCTTTAGTATCTCCAAATCCTTTAAAGAAACTATCAAAGAACGCAGAATTTCCAACTTCAATACCTGCACCATCTTTAACTGTAATATAACCAGCAGTTGTAAAAGACTGCAAGAACGCATTTGCACCTATATACGAAACTTTTGCACCTATTATAACATGCTCAAGGGCAGGACATGACGCGAATGCACGCTCTGAAATATTTTCTACATAATCTCCAAGATCTACATTTGTCAGCTTTGAGCAATTTGCAAAAGCACCATTTCCCATTGTAATAACTTGCTGATCATTCTGACAATCGTCAGGAAACTCTATAGAAGTTAAACCTGAATTTGCAAAGGCTGTGCCTCCTATTGATTCTAGGAATAAGCAATCTTTGATATCAATTGTAAAGCCATCTGGGCTAGCAAAATAAAATGCAGATTCGTTTATGTGTATAATAGTGTATAGCAGTTTAATGTCTGTTATATTTGAATTATAAAAACCTCGATATGCTATTTGGGTAATAAATTTACCATCATACTTACTAGAATATGACATCATATATTTTCCGTTATACTGATCTAGTATTATTACCGGAGCTTTGTAACTAGATTTATATTCTTCTTTCATTCCAACTTCATACGTACCATCTGATAAAAGTGTAAATTCTAAGATTTCCGTACGATTCCAGTAATATGTAGAATAAGTTGATTTCAAATATGTTGCATTTTGAGCTTCTTTTGTTAAATCTAACCATGTTCCACTTGAGACATATTTAGATGTTGATATCCACCAGCCTGTATAATTTTCGAAAGTAGCTTTATTTAAAGCCGCGCAATCAACAAACGCTTCTTTTCCTATTTTTTCTAGAGATGCACCAAAATTAACAGTTGTAAGACTGTCGCAACTGCTAAATGCGGCATCGCCTATTTCCTTAATATTAGGTAAATATATTTCGGTTAACGTATCAACATTTCTAAATGCTTTCTCTTCTATTTTCTCTACGTTATACAAATCTATTGTAGTTAATTTTGTATAAGATAAAGATTTTGTACCTATTGTTAAAAGGTATTCTGGTAAAGTTGCTTCTACAACGTATGAGCTAGCATACAAGAAGAGTGCTGGCAACCTATAAGTATTCTCAGCATTATTAAAATATGTAAGATCTACTTCTGTTAAGTTTAAGCAATAACTGAATACACCTTCTGAAGCTGTGCCGTTTTCAACAAACTTTGTGGTATTGCCATTTTCAAATTGTAATACGCCTGTAAGACCTGATTGTTTAAACGCTCTATCATGGATTGTCGTAAACCTTTTTGGAATTAATGCACTTGCAGATTCTTCAGTATCTCCAAATCCTTTAAAGCGACACAAATAGAACGCAGAATTTTCGACTTCAATATCTGCACCATTTTTAACTGTAATATAACCAGTAGCTTCAAAAGGAACATTATTTTCAAAATCTTCAGGTTTAATAAACGAATCCCAGAACGCATTTGCACCTATATACGAAACTTTTGCACCTATTATCACTTGCTCGAGAGCAGGACATGACGAGAATGCAGATTCTGAAATATTTGTTAAACTATCTCCAAGAGCTACTGTTTTTAACTTTGAGCAATTTGAAAAAGCATTGTTTTCCATTTTTAAGTCATCTGTACCGGTTGGAAGTTCTATTTCAGTTAAGCCCGAGAATGCAAAGGCACTTGTTCCAATTGATTTTAAATTGATTCCATCTGCAAAAGTAACACTAAAATTATTAGCACTTGTACCTGCATTATAGAAAGCCGTTTCATCTATCGTTTCAACCTTTGCTGGTATTTTTATGTTTTGCAATAATAAACAATTATAGAACATTTGGTGACTAATAATTGTAAGCTCGGAATTGTCGCCTATCGTAAATGTTTCGAGGTATCTGCAATCCATAAACACACCATCGCCCACAAATGTACAAGTGTCTGGCAATGTAAATTCAGTTATTTTTGAACCAGTGAAAGCATACGAACCTATTGATGTTAAATTACTATTATCTGAAAAAGTTACAGTTTGTAGCCGAGCACAATTAAAAAACGCACTTCCTGATATTACTGTTATTGTGGCAGGGATTATAACACTTGTTATACGTGTTTCCATAAATCCATTTTGCGCAATAGTTGTAACATTTAAACCCACAAAGTTTTCAGGGATTGAAATGTATCCTGAAAGACTTGCACTATAATTTCTTACTATCGACCATTCCTGAACGCTCGCGGCTTTTGTGAATATATAATTTTTTGTACTAAAATATGTTAAGTTGTCACAATCCACAAAGGAAGTTGTGTTTTGATTGTTTGCGTCTAAGAAGTCCGCATAAACAATGCTTGCCCCAGTGTTTGCAAACGACCTATTACCAAAAGTGTTAACATCTCTAAAATAATACTCTGAATCCGATCCAACATTATATGTTGTTATTGTAACTAGGTTTACACAGTTTTCAAAGAAGCTTTCTGGTATATATGTTATTTCTGAAGATAAGTTTACTTTTTCAAGCGCTGAGAAATTTTTAAATTGTCCAGCCGATAATGCATCATTATTACAGGTGTTTATATTAAGCTCTTTTAGAGTGTTTTTAGTATTACCACCAAACGCATCTTCGCCTAAACTTTCTAAACTATATGGGATTGTAAAACTTGTAAGCGCAGTATTGTAGAACGCTCTATTTCCGATAGTTTCCAAGGTATAGTAACAAAAAACACTTTCTCCTCGTTCACCCACTGCGGCATTCACTAAACTTGTACAATCTTCAAATGCTGAATTTTCTATATCTATTAGTCCAGCATATAATAAAACTTCCGAGATACCAGTACAGCCTATGAAAGCTGCTGTACTTATTGTTGTGATGCTGCTTGGAATTTCAAGATAATCAGTAAAACCACTACAATAACCAAATGCATGATCCCCTATACTTGTTACGCTAGAAGATATATCCAGCCTACCAGTTAAACCAGTGCAGCCCGTAAAAGCATAATTTCCTATACTTTTGATGTTACTTGGAATTTTTAAAGTTCCAACCATCGCGTAGCCACCATTGAAGGCTTGATCTTTAATTGTTGTAATAGGCAATTTATTATGTTTTGCTGGAATCACTAATGGTCCATTGTATCCACCATTTTTAAAACTATCTATCATTCCAACTGAATATGTATTATCTTCTAAAAGATCGAATTCTAATACTTCGGTTCTTCTCCAAAAATAGGCGTTAAATGTTGATTTAAATAGTGTAGTGTTTGTTGCTGGATTTGAAACGTCCATCCATTTCCCGCTTGTTGCTGTACTACTTGATGACGTCCACCAACCCATTACTCTTGCAAAGTCAATGCCGGTTAATTTGTTACAACCAACAAAAGCTGCTTTGTCTATCTTCATTAAATTTTCTGGAATTGATACAATACCAGTAAACCCACTACAGTCGTAGAATGCATAACCTTTAATATACTCTATACTATCTGGCAATATTAATTTTCCAGTAAAGCCTTTACAACCGTTAAAAGCATTATTACCTATACTTGTTAAACCATTACCCAAAGTTAAGCCAGTAAAACTATAACAATTATAAAAAGCATCATCTCCTATTTCTGTTACACGATTTGGTATTACTAACTTGCCGGTCAAGCTTATGCAATCACGAAATGCCCCTTGTCCAAAAACCAATCCAGTCTCTATACTTGTGGCACTATCATGAATAGTTAAACCTGTAAATCCACAACTACGAAAAGCATTTTGACCAATGTTTGTTACACTGTCTGGAATTTCTAAGTTTCCAGTTAACCCTGAACACAAATAGAATGCCTGATATTTAATATTTGTTACACTGTCTGGAATTGTTAAAGTTCCATTTAATCCTCTACATTTTTGAAAAGCACTTTCTTCTATAATTGTTATACTACTTGGAATTGATAAATCTCCTTCAAATCCACTACAGCTGTCAAAAGCATAAACACCAATATTTGTTATACTCTCAGGAATTGTTAAAGTGTCAACCATGTTGCTGCCACCCTGGAAAGCATAAGCCTTTATGGCTGAAACTGGTAATTCTTTATATGTTGTTGGAATAATTAATGGACCACCATAAACTGTTTTATATTCACTTATCATTCCAACTGAATATGTGTTATCTGCTAAAAGTGTATATTCTAATACCTCAGTCCTTTCCCAATTATATGATTTAAAACTTCCGTTTAAATAAGTATCATTTCTTTCTGGATATTTTAAATTCAACCAAGTTTGACTTGCCGCTCCAGAGCTTGGTGACGCCCACCAACCCATTACACTTTCAAATTCAACACTTGTTAAACCCGTACAAGCATAAAAAGCATATGACCCTATATATGTTACGCTTTCTGGAATTACTAAATTACCTTGTAGACCACTACAACCCGAAAAAGCATAAGTTCCTATTGACGTAACACTATCTGGAATCTCTACACTTTTAATTCTAGAACAATTAAAAAACGTATATAGTGCTATTGTTGTTAAATTTTCGCCTATGACCAGGTTTCCATCAAAACCAGAACAACCAACAAACGCCCTATTTGCCACACTGGTTAAAGTATTTGGAAGTATTAGATCGCCAGAAAAACCACGGCAGTTTTCAAAGACAGCACCACCGATAGTTTTAACACTTTCCGGAATAACTAAATTGCCAGTAAAGCCACTACAATTTTGAAAGGCATAATGATGTATAGTTGTTAGATTTTCACTGAGCCTTAATTCCCCGTTAAAACCACTACAACCATAGAATGCATTCTGACCTATTGATGTAAAACTATCTGGTATATCTAAATCACCAGTAATAGTGCTTATATCCTTAAATGCATTAGTTGGAAATGTCACAACTGGCAAGTTGTTATATTCAGGTTGTAAAACAATATTTCCCGATATGGCTGAACGTCTTGCTTTTACGGAATAAGCACTAACTCCGTTTACCATTCCATAACTTAACTTATTTTCTCCATAGTAAGAAACATTACTATAACCTTCAAGCTGGGATATTTTATTTATTTCAGCATCGTTTATTCCGTCTATATTTAAAATTTTATCATTAGTCGCACCTTCATAAGGCAACCATGTATAGTAATCGTTGTATCCTTCAACATCAAAGGCGAGTATGTTCTCAACATCAAAATTTTCATAATTTTCTATACTTTTGTTACTATTAACTATTCCTTCTAATGTAAAATCAATATCGATATTTTCGTAATAAACGTGTTGCCAAACATCAGCGTTTTGCAAAGAACGATTACCTGCAAAATAATCTGCAACTGCAATGCTTCCATTATTTAACAACGCTGTATCTTCCAAATATATTCCGCCACCAAGTGTTGCAGTGTTTTGACCAATGGTTGTATCGCCATTAATAAAAATATTTGAATTTTTTGCAGCGTAAATTGCACCACCTTTGCCGATTGAAATATTGCCTGATATTTTTGAGTTCTCAATTGTTAGAGTTGCACCTTCCCCTACGTAAATTGCACCACCATTATTTGGGTTTGTATTATTAACAATGTTACAATTTTTGATTGACACATTTGCACCTGCTGCAATAATAACAGCACCATTTGTGCTTCCAGAAATTGTTACATTTTCAATTACATGCTCTCCGCCATCAATAATTATCGCTGTATTATTGTTTTGCATTATGCCGCCTGTAATATTTACATTTGCCCCATCTTCAACATATATGCCACCACTAGCACTTACTATGTTATTTGCGAAAATTATTCCACACGAAAAAATTACACAAAGTGCAAATAGTAAACTTGTTAAAATTAACTTAACTTTGTTTTTCATACTTATATCCTCATTACTATTATTGTACTTATATTTATTTATTTTATCAAATAAATTTACCTCTCCTTAAAATTTTGTGCATTTTGCACAAAAACTAGGGTATAAAAAAAGACGCAATACGCGTCATTGTCTTTTGGTAGCGGCTGAGAGATTTGAACTTTCGACCTACCGGGTATGAACCGGGCGCTCTAGCCAACTGAGCTAAGCCGCCATAAATGTAGTGGTGACCCCGAGGAGAATCGAACTCCTGTTACCGCCGTGAAAGGGCGATGTCTTAACCTCTTGACCACGGGGCCACGTTATGGTTGCGGGGGCTGGATTTGAACCAACGACCTTCGGGTTATGAGCCCGACGAGCTTCCGAGCTGCTCTACCCCGCGACGACTAACTACACAATAATAATACATCGAAGCCTTTTTGTCAATGATTTTTTTAATATTTTTCTAATAAAAGAAAGAGAGATAATATCTCTCTTAAATCTTCTTCGTATTATCTATTTTATTGTAAACTTCTGAAAGTGGAACTATTTTTATTCCCATTTCTTTTATTTTAGGCAACATTTCTATAATTGCATTTGCCGTATTCTCACCGCCTTCTTTTCCAACATGACCTATTGCGACAGCATATCCTTGCTGTTTTGCTATTTTGCAAGCCTCTTCTAAATTTTTAACAACATTTGCATAGCTTCTATTTTTGTCAGCCTCTAAAAATACATCTCTTTTAAGGTATGTTATATTGTTTGTTTTGCATACATCTTCACAAACACCACCGGTTATTGTTCTACTATCAAGGAAAAACATATTTTTATTTTTCATATAATCATAAATTGTTTTCATTATACGTTTATTTCTACTCACCCCTGAACCTATATGAATATTTGCACCCTCTACATTTGGCAAAGACTCTGTAGCTTTGTTTAATTTTTCTATAATCTGATCGTCACTGTCATTATTTCTTATAACTACATTTCCATACCATACTTCCGGCAAATTTATATGCGCCTCCATAGGCATATGTAAAATAACCTCATGACCATTACTTTTAGCATTCTTGGCATCTATATCGCTATTTTCACAAAAAGGAATAACAGCACAAGTTATAGGGTCTTTTATATTCAAAATCTTATCAACACCTTGCCTTTCATAACCTCCAAAATCATCAATAACAATAGCTAGCAGTGCTTGGTTTTCATTTGTTGCATGTGTAAAACATAAATTTAATGGTGAAAATGTTGTAATTAAGAACAAAAATATATAAACTACACAAATTAATCTTTTCATAATCTTAGTTTGCTAATTAACTTTGTATTTATGCATAAAACTTTAATAAAATTGACAACAACCACTAAAAAGATGTATTCTATTTTTATGAAACTTGTTGGTATGATTGAAAACGTCATATATCGAAATGACGAAACTGGATATACAATTCTAGATGTAACAACAAATGACGGTTCCATCATTACTACTACTGGTAAATTCCCAGTTGTCGGCATATGCGAAACAGTTACGTTAGAGGGTGAATTTAAAATAAATCCAAGATATGGCGAACAATTTGTAGCTTCGTCAATAGAAATTAGTAAACCAAAAACAAATGACTCAATCATAAAATACTTGTCATGCGGGCTAATATCTGGTGTTGGAATTGTTACAGCAACATCTATCGTTAATATGTTTGGCGAAAAAACATTAGACGTGATTGAAAATGATCACGAAAAACTCGCACGAGTAAAAGGCGTATCTATCAGAAAAGCAAACGATATACACGCGTCCTATACCGACATTAAAAAGATGCAAAATGCTGTTATGTTTTTACAAAATTATGACATAACTATTAACCTAGCAGTTAAAATATTCAATGAATACGGCGACAAAACCGAAACAATTTTAAAAAATAATCCTTATCAATTAATCGAAGATATCGAAGGTATAAGTTTTAAAACTGCTGACAAAATAGCTTCACGAATGGGCGTCGAACACACAAGCTCTTTTAGACTTAAAGCTGCAATACTTTTTGTTATGAACGAACTTTCCGAGCGTATAGGCGGAACAGTGGTAAAAACTTCAGATCTTTTAAACAATGTACTTGGCCTCCTTGAATTTAGTGAGGAACTTTCAGGCGAAATTGAGCGCGAAATAACAAGCCTTGAAATTGAAGGATTGCTTAGAAAAGTTGATTTTGAAGATGACGACTGTATTATTTTGTCTAAAATGTATTTTGCTGAAAAATTTATTGCTGATAAGATAAAACTTTTACAAAACTCTGTAACGCCCCTTTCCGATTCTGTGGACTTAGACATTGAGGAGTTTCAACGTGAAAACAATATATCTCTACATAACTGCCAGATAGACGCGATTAAAACCTCAACAACTGAAGGGTTTTTAGTTATAACCGGCGGTCCAGGAACTGGAAAAACCACCATAATAAAAGCTATAATAAAAATATTTAAAAAACGCAAGTTTAATGTAACACTGCTTGCCCCAACAGGGCGCGCAGCAAAGCGTATGGAAGAACAGTCAGGAATGGAAGCAAAAACCATTCACCGCGGCTTAGAAGTTAATTTTAACACTGGCAGACTTTCCTTTGCTCGAAATGATAGGAATCCACTAGAAACAGATGTTATTATAATTGATGAAGTAAGTATGTTAGATATCAGACTAGCACAAAGTTTACTTAAAGCAATAAGTCTTGGCACTCGCGTTATTTTGGTGGGCGACAAAGATCAGTTACCTAGCGTAGGTGCAGGAAATATTCTTGCTGACATAATTCGCTCTAATGAAGTTTCGTGCAAAAATCTAGTTCAAATATATAGACAAGCTGATGATAGCAAAATTATTGTTAACGCGCATAAAATTAATAACGGCGAGATGCCAAACCTTTCCGAAAAATCTACCGACTTTTTCTATTCTGGTGAAAGCAATCCCGAAAATGTTATTGAACTTATTGTTCAAATGGTTAAAAATAGAATACCTTCTTACGACCCAACAATTTTCCCTAAAGACATTCAAATCATATCCCCTATCAAAACCGGAATCTGCGGCGTGAATAATATTAACAAAGCATTGCAACAGGCATTAAATCCTGCTAGCAGTAATAAAAAAGAAAAGGAAATTAATAAAACCGTTTTCAGGGTTGGTGATAGAGTTATGCAAATATGCAACGACTACGAACAAACTTGGTACAAAGAAGAGAATGGATTAATAATAAACGGCGAAGGTGTTTTTAATGGCGATATCGGAATAATAGAAGATATAAATTCTTATACAGGTGAAATAAATGTCCTTTTCGAAGATGGCAGAAGAAGTGCATATTCCATTGTTGAACTTGAAAACTTAACGCTTGCCTACGCCATGACTATTCACAAAAGTCAAGGCAGTGAATTTCCTGTAGTTATAATACCTATCATAGGTGGGAACCCTGTACTATTCAATAAAAACCTATTATATACAGCCGTTACGCGTGCCAAAAAAATGGTTGTATTAATAGGCAAAAGTGGAAATATTTATTATATGATTAAAAACAACTATATGACAAAAAGAAACTGTATGCTTTATACATTCCTAAAAAATGGCACTTTAATGTAATAAATTATAATGCTTTTTCATAGATTTGTTCTAAGGAGAAAATTTATGGAAAATCAAATACAAACAGCTCACTCGATATCTATTGAAAATAGATTGAGAACAGTTATCACAGCAGTTTCTGAGGTAATCAGTGCAACAGAAAAGCTTGTCAATCTTAAACTTGAAGATGGAGCAATGCAAATAGCAGGTAACGATTTAAAAATAAACAAACTCAGCATTGAAGAAAAATTATTAATCCTTGACGGAACTATTAATGAATTAAAATATTTAAACACACCTTCTGGAAAATCATTCTTTAAGAGAATTTTTAAATAAAATGTTTGAACTTAAATCTATATTCATTTATTTTAGTCTTGGATTTTTTATAGCTATAATTTATGAAATTGTAAGACTTATAAAAAAAGCCTTAAAAGGATTCACGTTTTCACATATATTACTAGATTTTACATTCTTCTATTTTGCCATTTGCTATATTTTTATAAACCATCATTCATTAAATCTTGGAAATGAATTGTTTTATAGCCTTTCCTTTGCAAGCCTGGGTTTCGCACTTGAATGTGTAAGTTTACAATTTTTGATTGACAAAATTTTTCAATTTGTTTACACTAAAATCAATAATTATAGTAAAAGATTGAAAAAATCAAAATTTGGCAGCAAAATTTTTAAGTAGGAGGATCGAATATGAAACGTGTAGTAAAAACCATTACAATGATTGCAACGGTTGCTTTACTTGTTGTTTGTGGTGTTCTTTTCTATCAACTACTAAAAATTTCATCGCTAAAGAAAACCGACGCAGCACTCAGTGCTAGAATGAGAGAATTAGAAGCTATTGAAACCTCTGTTAATGAAGGAATTAACATGCGAGAGTCTGACGCCTATAAGCAACAAGTAATTCGTGACAACTTAGGAATGATAAAGGGCGACGAACAAATAATTATTGTAAAATAAAAAAACAGATACAAATGTATCTGTTTTTATTTTGTTTATTCACAAAGAGTTTCTGCGATATCATACATCGCGCGTCTAACTCTACCAAAAGCAACATGGATTTCATTTTTCTCATCGTAAACAACTGCACCCACGCCCATATCTAAAGCATTATTCTTTCCAAAACGCAAAACTACATTTGCAGTCGAGTCATCTTTGTGTACCTCAACGTTAATATCATTCTCTAGTTCTGACGCAAAATATGCACCCAAACCTTGAGTATCATTTTTTGAAATATAATCATCAACTATTTTTTTGTTCACATATATGTTTTTGTTTTTAAAAATTGTTGATATTATTTTCGCAATCATTTCATCATAACTGAGTATTGGTTTTTTATTTTCTTCAACACCTTCCTCATTTAAGTAAACAAAATAATCCCCATCTTCTTTTAAGTTTTCATTGTATGCAGGTAAATTATTATTTAAAGCATAAACCCTATACGCTTCCGTTATAGCAATGGGCTCATTTATTGATCTATTATTTCTCTTGTATTTAATTTTCTTTTCCATAACTTTATTATAAATGTTTTTTACAAATATCAAAACAAAATTAGTACATTTTTTAATTTTTACTTACTATGTAATTTCATAAACGGTTTTTTGCATGAAAAATCCTCACCCAAATTTAAGCCCAGTTCTTTAACTTCTTGTTTTAAAGCTTCAAATTTTTCGGTTTCCGTTAACCCTTCATGCTTCTTTTTCTCTTCATACTCTATAAAAAGCCCTAACTCATCCACACTTTGTATACAAAAAGACATTTCTTCTTTTTTAAATACAATTGAGTCATTAATAAGTTTACACCAACAATACAACCCAGCACTTTCCAAAATTTTCAATGTTTCCTCAATACCTTCTACACGCGTTTTAATTTTTTCTTCAGTCAACACGTTTCCATTTATATCTAATACTTTGTTTTTATAACAAAGAAATCCTTTTGTTTTGCCATCACATACAACTTCTCTAACCAAAATTGATGAAGCTAAAATCTTGGCATAAGATACACTTTTTACATTATCTTTTTCAACACCTGTAAAATAGTAATCCTTAAGCGTAAAGATATCATCAATAACAAAACCTTGTTTTATAATCTTATCAGTTATATCTTTTAAGTTTCCAAAAACTTGAACTGTAATTTCAGTTTCCATAAATCCTCTCTTTAATTTTATTTTAACATATATAAAACTTAAAACAAAACAAAAAACCACTCCTTGAAGGAGTGATTTTTTAAATTATAATATTAATAATTCTTCCTGGCACAAATATAACCTTTTTAATATCTCCAGTAATAAATTTTGATAAATCAGGATTGCTTTTAACAATATCTACAACCTCATCTGCTGTCGCATTTACTGAAACCTCTATAAATCCTCTCACTTTTCCATTGAACTGAATAGGCAACTTTTTAACGTCGTCTATAGTTTTTGATTCATCACAAACAGGCCAACCACCTTCACAAATAGGTTTATTGCCAAGTTCAGCATTAAGCTCTTCTGTAACATGAGGAATTAATGGATTTAACAATATTAACAATGTTTCGTAATCTGCCCTTGTAATAGATGAGAGTTCATCCATCGCATTTACTAAAATCATAAGAGCAGATACGGCTGTATTATAACCCATATTATTAATATCACTTTCTACTTTCTTAATTGTTTTGTGGATAAGTTTTTCTAATTCTTTCGAATATTCGCTGCCATCAACAACTTTATTGCTTAATTTTACAACTTTATCAACAAATCTTTTACTACCTTTTAATGATTCAGTATTCCAAGGAGCATCTTGTTGATAGTTACCCATAAACATCTCATAAATTCTAAGAGTATCAGCACCAAATTCACTTACAATATCATCAGGATTTACAACATTTCCTTTTGATTTACTCATTTTTTCATGGTTGCTTCCAAGTATCATACCATGACTAACACGTGTGTCAATCATTTCTCTATGTGGTACAAGTTTCATATCATGCAACATTTGTACCCAAAAACGAGCGTAAAGCAAATGGCGAGCAGCATGTTCCATACCACCATTGTACCAGTTGACTTTATTCCAGTATTTCATTGCGTCCATTGAAGCAAACTCTTTATCGTTCTTTGGATCCATGAATCTCAAGAAATACCAACTTGAACCTGCCCAGTTTGGCATAGTATCAGTTTCACGTTTTGCAGGCCCACCACAGTGTGGACATGTAGTGTTAACCCAATCGGTTATTTTTGCAAGTGGACTTTCACCATCATCTGTTGGTTCATACTCCGCAACATCTGGAAGAATAAGTGGAAGATCTTTTTCGTCCATTGGAATCCAACCACATTTCTCGCAATAAATCATAGGGATTGGTTCACCCCAGAATCTTTGACGAGAGAAAATCCAATCACGCATAGCATAATTAGTAACTCGTCTTGCAATTCCTTGTTCTACAAGCTTATTTGTAATTGCCTCTTTAGCTTCCTCAACAGTAACTCCTGTAAATTCTTCACTGTTAATTAATTTGAATCCTTTACCAAGATAATCTTGTTTTTCAAATGCACACGTAGACACATCTCTACCATCAATTACTTGAATCATAGGAATATTATGTGCTACAGCATATTCAAAGTCACGTTGATCATGACTTGGTACTGCCATGACAGCACCTGTACCATAATCACCAAGAACAAAATCGCCCAGGAATATTGGAACTTCTTTTCCATTAACAGGATTTATGGCCTTAATTCCTTTAATCTCACAACCCGTTTTACTCTTGTTATCAATTTTTCTATCAAGAGCTGATTTTTTACTTGTTGCTTCAATATAAGTTTGAACTTCTTCTTTATTTGTAACTCTTGGCATAAACTCTTTAATAAGTTTTCCATCAGGAGCAATAACAAAAAATGTTATTCCATAAATTGTTTCAATACAGGTAGTAAAGATTGAAAATTTACCACCACCAACAATATTAACATCAAGTTCAACACCAGTTGACTTTCCAATCCAGTTAACTTGTGCTGTTTTTACTCTATCTGCAAAATGAGTATCGTCAAGACCTGTTAACAAATCCTCAGCATATTCAGACATCTTTAAAATCCATTGATTTTTCTCTTTTTGTTCTACCTGAGTTCCACAACGTTCACAAACGCCACCCGCAGCGTCTTCATTAGAAAGAACTGTTTGACATTTTGGACACCAGTTCACAGGAACTTTAGCCTTGTATGCCATACCCTTTTTGTAAAATTGCAAAAATTGCCATTGTGTCCATTTGTAATATTCCGGATCAGTTGTTGAAAACTCTCTTGACCAATCAAACGAGAATCCCATATTCATCATCTGAGATTTAAATGTTTTGATATTTTCTTCAACAGCCTGTTTTGGATGAATATGATTAGCAATAGCATATTGTTCAGCAGGCGCACCAAATGCGTCCCAACCCATAGGATATAAAACATTATATCCTTGTAATCTTTTCATACGAGCCACTGCATCAAGTGCTGTATAACTACGAACGTGTCCAACGTGTAATCCAGCCCCAGATGGGTATGGAAATTCAACCAAAACATAATACGGTTCTTTTTTACCGCCATTTACAGCTATAAAAGATTGATTATCTTCCCAATATTTTTGCCATTTTTTTTCTATTTTTTTAAAGTTATATTCTTTCATAAGTTTTCTCCGATGCCCAAATTATATCACTATCTACTCGTTTAATCAATCACTATGAGTCAATTTTTGCTCAATTTCATAAAAAAAAGGGTTAGCGACTGTGCTAATCCTTTATTTTTCCTTATATTAATTTGCAAAATTTAGTGTAACACCATTTTGACTATCTTTAACATTTTTCACAAACTCAATATTTCCTAGCATTTCAACACCTTTAATCAATGTTTCGCCCATTGTGTTTGTTAATTTTTCAACAGCCATATTTTCCTCTTTAGGGAACATAAAAGAAACCATCAAATCTAAAAGTATTTTGCTTTGCTTTACAGTTTTTCCATTAATTGACATATTACCGTTTTCCGCCAAACACTCTTCATTTTCATTTATGCTTACGTCATAAGATAAAGTTACATACATAGTTTTAGGTATAATCATATTTAAAAGGAAAACCGGAGTGTCCATTTCTTCTGAAATTTGATCTATTATTGTTGCTGTGTCAAATTTAAAAATTAAATCTACTTTTGCACTTTTTGTATTATACCCATCTGGTAAACTTTCATCAGCTTTTGGTTTTATATTCATTTCTAGAATAGTTAAATCCATTTGGTTAACAAATTTTAAGCTTGGAACTTTTGAAGTAAGTACTCCATGTTTTACCATTTCGTTCAAAACGGCTGCAAGTTCCCTATCGGTCATTGTAAGATTTTCTGTTTCTGGTATAAAAAAATCTCCACTTGCTATTCTATCATAATCCAATGAGCTATTGCTTTCAAATGTTGGAAAACCAACTCTCTTCAACTTGTCTTCCGCATTATCTTGGTCAGACAAAGTGAAACCATTTTTTATTAAATCTTTTTCTTTTGGAGTATTATAAAGCGTCGAAACCATGCCCACAAGATCACCCAAGGTGTTAATATTGTATGATCCAAAATATTTTGGAACTATTAATTTATCAAGCAAAAAGTAGACACCTGATAAAATGCCCACAATAATAACTAAAAATACAGTTAGTCTTACAAAAAAATTAGATTTTTTTCTTTTTGCCATATTAATTTATGATCGTATCGCGAACAATGCCTTTAAACATTAAATAAAGAAATAGAGCACCAAGTACTACAAATAAAATTAAACGTAAAATGCTAAATCTTTTTTTAAATAGCCCCACGATCTTTCTCCTTGTAATAGTATAATCGTTTTATTATTCGTTTGTCAAACAAGTAATACGAACTATTTTAGAACATTTGTCTTTAACTTTAACCTTATCGCTTATGTCGTAACCTGCTACCACTAAAACCTCACTATCGGAAACTAAAATAGGAATTTCTTTTCTCTTTAAAAGAGGAATCTTTTTATCTGTAAAATAATCTACAAGCTTTTTAGAACCGGAAGAACCTAACTTACAAAAATAATCATTGTTTTTTACAGTTCTCCATACTGCATTATGAATATTGTCCGCACACACATAAAGAGATCCATCGTTATATAAAACATCTGTAAAATCCACTTCTTTTACATTTATAATATATTCGTTGAAAAAGATTTCACCTTCAACAAAAGCTGCCTCTTTATTTGTTTTATTATTTGTTTTTTTATATAGTACAATTTCTGAATATTCACGAGCGGCAATTATATTATGTGGCAAATCAATTCGAGAACCATTCTGCAATTTTACAAGATTTTTGATTGCTTGAATATGAACAGATAAAATATCATGAAAAACATTAAGACTGTTGAATGCCTTTTTTATTAATCTGTAACTGATGGCATCATGCATATTAAACACTTTTAAATCTATACCTACTCTATCTGTTTTCACTTTAATCAAATCTTGCGGTAAAGATTTTTCAATATAATCCAAATCATCACTAAGATTGTTTGCAAATCTAACAATTGACCTTGTTGCTCCAGGATATATTTTTTCAATTTGAGGCAAAATTTCATTTCTCAAAATGTTTCTATTGCAAATATTGATCTCATTAGTTGAATCTAAAACATAAGAAAGATTATTATGCTTAGCAATGTTTAAAATTTGATCTTTGGTAAAGCCCAACATGGGTCGTTTATAAATTCCATTTTCAATCATACCTACAGCACCCAGCGAGCCGCTGCCACGAAAAATATGCATTAAAATTGTTTCTGCCTGATCGTTTGCATGATGTGCCAAATAAAACTTTTTAATATTGTATTCTTTTATAATATTATCAAAAACTTCATATCTTAAGTTTCTAGCACTTTCCTCTTCTGTTAACTTATTATTTATTTTATTTTTCTTAACATCAACTTTTGCACATTTGCAAATTAAATTATGCTTAATGCAAAACTCTTTTACAAATTGTTCATCTCTATCGCTTTCACTGCCTCTTAGTTGATGATTTATATGTACAACAATTATATTCAAATCATTTGATTCTTTTAAAGATAAAATCGCGTGTAATAAAACCATAGAGTCCGCACCACCACTAACTCCAACGCCTATTGTTTCACCTTTTTCTACACAAATATTTTGCACAATATTTTTAAACATATCATTATCTTTCATACTCGCATTATACAAAATCTATAAAAAGTTTGCAATAGTTTTATACAAATCTGATTGCCAATACAGTTTTATCGTCACTTACACCACCCCTAGCCGTTGCTTCTTCTAATATGCTTTCAGCAAAAAGCTGCATATTTAAAATATTTTCATTGTTTACAAATTTTGCAAAATCCTCAATCGTCTTAAAACTATCTACGATTCCATCAGAGGCAAGAATTACTATATCATTTTTTACAAGTGCACGCTTTATTAATGATTGTTTAGAATTGTATTTTACCCCCACAGGCAAGGATTGCCCACATATAATTTCGGTTTTTCCATTTCTTCTAAGTAAAGACACACTCGCTCCCATTTTTATAAAATCCGCCTCACCTGTACTACTATCAAACTGCAACAAGTCTAGAGACGAAAAATTTTCTTCTGCTAAAGGCAATATTATATTATTTACACATCTTGAAATCATATCTGATGAAATTCCTGCTCTATAAAAATTTTCAACCATCGCCAATGTTGATTCGCTGATTTTATTAGCTTTTGTTCCAAACCCCATACCATCTGCTATAGCAAAAATATAACTATGATTGTTTATTTTGGTAATAGAATAATTATCTCCACTTTTAGAAAATTCTTGTTTTGGTGACAACGCAATACCCACAACTTGTTGTAACTTTGGCTCTGGTACAAGCGTTATAACACTCCAACCCGATTCATTAGATAATTCTTGACTGGATAAAAACAGTTTCATTTTATACACATTGCTCGCAATTTTTAGCAATTCCTTTTTGACTACATCTTCATTTTTTACAAGTAAAGACAATTCTTTAAATTGCATATTATTATAAATTTCGGCAACTTCTCTGACTGTTATATTTGCATTCATCATTTTTTCTATTAGTATTTTTTCATGATTATGTTCTATTTTGGATTCAAAAGTATTTTCGCTAATAGTTTTAAACAGTTCACCTGTTCCTAAAAATTGATTACTAAGTGCCAACTTTTTATCGTCTTGCGCTTTTACTTTATTAGCATATTTTTTTATATCCTCAATTTCATTATTAATTTTTTCTGATAATAAATTTAATCGTAAACAAGTAGAAATTTGAAGAGGAACATCAAGTAAAGTTATCTTATTCTTTTTGAGACCTACCCTAACAAAACTTTCAATTCCTGTTTTGACATACAAATCTTTATAACACTCCTCTCTCTTAGTGCAAGTTTCACATACATTGCTGTAAACACTTTTTGTAACAAACTCTATAGCCTTGCTTTCATTTAGTTCCCCAACAACCAGACTTTTGTATTGCCTATTAACTTCACTAAACGCTTCAGCAATTAATGTAAGTTTTTTTGTTATATTTTTTCTCTGGTTTTGATCTAAATAATCTATAAGAGTACAACTTTTTATATGACCCAAATTTTCTTTAATTTCTATCACAAATCTATTTGGCAAAGCGATAAAAATTAAAGCAACAATCACCATTGAAATTAAATTATACAAGTTAAAAAACAAATCAACATTTAAAACAAATAATAAAAGTTGATCACATAAAACTATTGCGAAGGCTTTAATGTATTTGTTTTTAATTGCACAACATATTACAGCAAAAATGGGAAGTAGTGCAATTTCGCTTATTCCTCCATTTGTTATTGAAGCCCCAAGTCCTGCAAGCACAGAGAAAATAAAGACTGTTTTTTCTGCTGTAATCTCACTTGCAACCAACAAAACTAAAACACCTACAACCTTCACAAAATCCACATAAGAATTTATTGATGAAAGCCCCATAAACAATGCAATAATACTAATAGAAAATGCAACTTTTTCTTCAACAGAAAATAGCGCATAATACCCCTTGTTTTTAAGTGAATCAATGCAAATGTTAAACACATACAGCATAAGCATTGAAAGAGTAATAGACAAAACAGATAATACTACATATTCCACCGAAATAAAATTAAAATATATAAATGCGGCATGACTTAAAAACAATAAAACATAAGTTAAATAAATTTTATACTTGTCTTTTAATATAACTTTGAATAGATATGATAAAAAAGCAAAACCTATTTGACTAAGTATTATCAAAACTGAACTGGAAGAATATTCAACTAAAACACCGGCTATAAAAAACTCAACTAAAACAATATACGGACTAAAACCATTTTTAATCAACGTAAAAACAAATGGCGCAGTAAACGGCGCCATGCTGTTAACAAGTCTGTAGCTAGACAAAACAAACATAACTATAAAGAATATAATATAGTAAAACATCAACTTTTTCTTATCGCCCATTTTTATCCTCTATGTTTATTATAAAGATAATTTAAAGTTGCGACAAAAATAGTTAATGCGTTATCTTGTGTTAATTTGAATATATTTGTCAAATTATGTTTGTGATTAATTTGTTGTAAAATAGAAATTCTTATTCATGGTTTAAAGAATGTTTAAATTTTAGTTTACTAATAAAACATATTATGTTAAAATATTAAATAGAGGTGAATTATGAAAAACATTTTAGTTACTGGTGGAGCTGGATATATAGGTTCTCACACTTGTGTACAATTACTTGAAAAAGGATATAATGTTATTGTTGTAGATAATTTGTCAAACTCTAACCCAAAAGTTTTTGAAAGGATTAAGAAAATAACCGGCAAAGATTTAACTTTTTATGAAGTGGACTGCTGCAATTATATTGATTTAGAGAATATTTTTAAAGAAAATAAAATTGATGCTGTTATACATTTTGCAGGGCTTAAAGCTGTGGGCGAGTCTACACAAAAACCATTAATGTATTACCAAAACAATCTAGTTTCTACTTTAAACCTTGTTGAATTGATGGAAAAATATCAAGTAAACAACCTTGTATTCTCATCATCAGCAACAGTCTATGGAGATCCTGTAAGCGTACCTATCGACGAATCTTTTGAATTACATGTAACAAATCCTTATGGAAGAACAAAACTAATGATTGAAGATATGCTTCGAGACTATTGTAAAGTTCATTCAAATTTCAATGTCGCATTGCTCAGATATTTTAATCCTATAGGAGCACACTCGAGTGGACTTATAGGTGAAGATCCAAATGGTATTCCTAACAACCTGGTTCCTTTTATCACACAGGTTGCTATAGGAAAAAGAGAATATTTAAGCGTTTTTGGAAACGATTATAAAACAATAGACGGAACAGGCGTTAGAGACTATATTCATGTTTGCGATTTGGCTCGAGGACATTTGCTTGCATTAGATAAATTATTCAAAAATCCAGGCATCGTTACATATAACTTGGGTACAGGTCATGGTTATAGTGTACTTCAAGTACATGATGCAATGGAAAGAGCTTGTGGTTTTAAAATTCCTTATGAAATAAAAGATCGCCGCCCAGGAGATATCGCTGAGTGTTACGCAAACAGCGCAAAAGCTGAAAATGAATTAGGGTTTAAAGCCGAGTATAACATATCAGACATGTGTCGCGATTCTTGGAACTGGCAAAAGAATAACCCAAACGGATATAATGAATAAAAAAGAGATGCGTGCATCTCTTTTTTTGTTTAAAAATAAAATAATTCTTCAAATTTTACATTTAATACCATGCAAAGCAATAGTGCAAGTTTTGCAGACGGGTTAAATAAGTTCTTTTCTATTGAAATTATAGTTTGCCTTGTCGTGCCAACTTTTTTTGCAAGTTCCTCTTGTGAAAGATTATTTTTTATTCTAATTTCTTTTAAATTATTTTTTAATACTATATCGTTCATTATATTACACCTACTAAACATAATACATAGTTTGTAATCATAATGCAAGCACCTAAAGTTTCAAGAATGGCACCGATCAAAACACCTTTTGGTCTTTTTGCAATAAAGTACTGACAAAAATAGAAAACGCTAGCCCAAGAAAAACATATTGCTCCAATAGCAAATATTACACTTCTACGACCTAAAGCACCCTCCACAATCATAAAAGTAACCGCCACAAAGCAAGCAATGACTAACGCAATCCAATTAGATTTGTTTATTTTTTCTTTCTCCATTTCGCCTACTACTGCTTTCTTATTTTGAACTTTCTCCAAAACTTCTTCTTTTTCCATAATATCCTCCTTTTTGTAAAGTTTACTTTACATATATTATACATTATATTTCAACAATGTCAAGTTTTATTTACATTTTGTAAAAATTTTTTATTAAATTTGTTAAATTGTATTTGTTGACAAATACTATTTGTTGTGGTAGAATACGTTGTGTTCAAACATTGAAAAAAAGTGTGATTCAAAATTTAATATGCGTCGTTAGCTCAGCTGGATAGAGCGTTGGTCTACGGAACCAAAGGTCAGGAGTTCGAATCTCTTACGACGCACCAAACAAAACCTTGAATTTGTTTTCAAGGTTTTTTATTTGTTCGCTATTGATTATTTGTGTATCTAATGATATAATATATGAGATTAGGAGAATATATATGCTTATAACTATAAATGAAGGTTTTACAAAAAAAGAACGTCTTATAACTATAAAAAATGCATGGCACACTCTAGGCAATGAATTATACACGCTTGCACAAAAATCAAAAAAAATTGATTATGAAACAAAAACAAAACTTACTAAAGAGATTTGTAATGAGTTTGCAAGACAGGAAGTTGTTCCATTTTTGGAAATTTTTAATTATGGAAACATATCAATAAATTTTGATGAAAACAATGCCATCATTCTTGGCAATGTTATAAAAAAATACACCGAAAAAGAATATGAGGAATTAGTAGAACAATCAAAAAACTTTGAATATCTATTTGATAAAAAAATAGAGGAGTCTAATAAATTTATTGAATCAACATTTTAAAAACCATGGGATAATCCCATGGTTTTTATTTTTTTAATCACATCTAAAATATTTTTATGCTTTATTTATTCTAGCAATTTGATTATCAATAGCTTCAAAACCTTTTTTAGTAAGTTTTGTTACTGATTTAACAATACCACTCGCAATTGTATCAACAAGCTTACATGTTGAACCAACAACGTTTGTACAAAGTGAAACTGGAGCAAGTAAAGTTTTAATTGCTGAACCGCGTATTTTTCTAATATTTTTCCTTGTTTCAATACTAGACTCAGCTCTCTCAAGTTTATCGCTTTCTTTAATGCTTTCAATTATTCCTTTTTTATCTAATTTGTCTTTGCGAAGTTTTGCTTCACTTTCAACAGCCTCATATTTACTTTTATCTTTTATAGATTTTATATTAGACTTGTAAATATCTTTATTAAAACGGCTTGTTTCTATTGCTTGTTTCTTTTCTAATTTTAAAAGAGCTGCATCTCTATTTACTTCATCTATTTTTTGCATTATTTGGTCTGCAGATTCTTCTGAAAGATAATTACCTTTATTTATAGAAGCAGTTCTAGCCTTTGATAATTCGTCTTGAATTTGCAATAATTTTTTTGCTCTAATGGCGTTGAACTTTTCACCCTCTAATTCTAATTTCATTGCTTCTTTCTTATTTCTTGGTTCCATTCCAAACCCATCACTGAAAGTAGCTTCCTTTTCAACCATAAACTCTTTTAAGCTGTCAGCAACCATCTTAGAATTATCATTTCCCTTGTTTAATTGATTTGCCATTGCAACAACGAAAGCTTCTTTTTCCTCTTGAGTGAGTGGTGTATTTTTTTCAATATTTTCAACAATATTTAAAGCTAACTCTACTGCTTGTTCTTGAGTTAGTTTATTTGGCATTGCCTCAATTTCATCAAAAATTGCAGCCATAATTTGGTATTGTGGATTTTCTAATGATACATTTTTCATAATTTATCCTCCTGATAATTAATCACATTATACCATTAAAGTTGTAAAAGTCAAGAGTTTATCGACAAAATACCTGATTATAGAAAAATAAAAATTTGAAATTTTTATTTACTTTTTGTTTATTTAGTAATAAAATAAAGTGTGGAGATATTATGAAAAAAATTAAAAATCTGCTATCACAATTCAATATTAATGGTGAAATAATTTCATGTACTACGTTTACAAATGGACATATAAACTCAACATTTAAAGTTGAGGTATTAACTAATGATAAAATTGAAAAATATGTACTTCAAAAAATTAACACTTATGTTTTTAATAATCCTAATAAGGTAATGGACAATATTTTTAATGTTACCTGTCATATAAAAAATAAACTAAAAAAATGTGGCAAATATAATAAAAGAAAAGTATTATCATTCTTTAAAACAATAGACAATAAAGAGTTTACAACTGATTCCGACAATAGTTGTTGGAGACTAAATAAATTTATTGATAACTCAACGACTTTTAATGAAACGAACGATTTAAATATTCTAGAAGAAACCGGTAAGGCTTTTGGTAGTTTTCAACAACTATTAACAGACTTTCCTATTGAAAAATTACATATTATAATTCCACATTTCCATAATACAGTAAACAGATATCAATTATTTAAAGAATCGATTCAAAACAACCTTTCAAATAGAGCAGGGTTCGTACAAAGTGAAATTGAAGAGTTTTTAAAGCTTGAAGATGTTGCCACAAAAATGTATAAGATGCAAAAGCAAGGGCTATTACGGCTTAGAGTAACACATAACGATACTAAATGTAACAATGTAATGTTTGACTGTAACACAGGAGAGTATTTGTGCGTAATAGATCTTGATACTGTTATGCCTGGCTTAGTAGGTTTTGATTTTGGTGATGCTATAAGATTTTGTGCTAACACAAGCACCGAAGATGAAACTGATTTAACTAAAGTTGGAGTAGATTTTAATAAGTTCGAAGCTTTTACAAGAGGATTTTTGGCTAAAACTAAAAAAAGCTTAACAGATAAAGAAAAATCCACTCTTGCTTTAGGTGCCATAACAATGACGATAGAATGTGGCTTAAGATTTTTAACCGATTATATTGATGGGGATAAATATTTTAAAACAAATCATGCTCATCACAATTTAGATAGAGCGAGATGTCAATTAGCTCTTGCTAACGATATGTTGAAGAATTTTGATAAAATGAATGCTATTGTAAAAAAACATTCACAGCAGTTAGAAAACATTTAAAATTAAAACTTGTTTTTTGCGAATATGTTTTGCTTTATTTTATTATAAAGATTATACTATGTTGTAAGGGGAATATATATGCGTAAATTTGAAAAAGTTAAACAAGAATTTTTAATGTATAATCAAGATCCTGACACCATTAAAATGCCTGTCAGAAAAACAAAGCATTCAGTATGCTACGATTGTTACTCTCCTATCGATATAGATATAGAGCCAGGAAACACCGAGCTTGTATTTACCAATGTAAAAGCTTATTGCAATAGTGATGAAGGATTTATTCTTGCATCAACTTCTGGACTCGGTAAAAAAGGCATTATTCTCGCTAATGGGATAGGGATCGTTGAAAGTGATTATGCCGACAACGAGAGCAACGATGGCAACATCGGTTTTATGTTGCACAACATAGGAAAAAATACATACCACGTAAACGCTGGTGATAAAATCGGCCAAATTTTCTTCTTTAAATTTTTAACAGTAGACAATGAAGAAGAGATTACTGCCACAAGAACTGGCGGTTTTGGCTCAACTGGAATGAAATAAAATACCTCGTATGGGGTATTTTCTCTTTTTATTAGTGCATTTTTTATAAATTTAAAAACTTACCTCACAAAATTTGTAACATAGTCTAAATTTATGATAGTATTTGTATTAGGAGTACTTATGAAAAAAGGTTTTGACAACAAAAAATATTTAAAACTTCAAACAGAAAAAATATTAGAACGAATTAATCAATTTGACAATAAACTTTATATTGAGTTTGGTGGAAAATTATTTGATGATCTTCACGCATCAAGAGTTCTTCCGGGGTTTGAGCCAGATTCAAAAGTTCAAATTTTGAAAAAACTCAAAAACAAATCTGAAATAATATTTGTTATAAGTGCAAACGATATCGAACGTAATAAAATACGTGCTGATTATTCCATATCTTATGATATGGACGTTCTTCGTCAAATAGATTGTTTACGTGAAACAGGCTTAACTGTAAGCGGTGTTGTTATTACTCTCTTTAAAGAACAACCTTCTGCTATTAATTTTGCAAATCGTTTAATAAATAGAAATGAAAAAGTTTATTTCCATAAATATACAAAAGGCTATCCAACAGACGTAAACACAATTGTTAGTGATGAAGGTTACGGTGCAAACCCTTATATTGAAACCACTAAACCACTTGTAATAATAACAGCTCCTGGCCCAGGAAGTGGTAAAATGGGTACCTGCTTATCTCAACTATACCATGAATATAAGCGTGGTATAAAAGCTGGATATGCCAAATTTGAAACATTCCCTGTTTGGAATTTAGACTTAAATCACCCAGTAAATATTGCCTACGAAGCAGCAACTGCTGATCTTAAAGATTTGAATATGTTAGATAGTTTTCATCTTGCAGCTTATGGCAAAACGGCAGTTAACTATAATCGAGACTTAGAAGTATTCCCTGTTGTAAGAAATATATTACACAAAATTACTGGCAATGATAAAATATATCAATCCCCAACTGATATGGGTGTAAATATGGTTGGGTTTGCTATTAGCAATGATGAAGTTGTACGCAAAGCTAGCAATGATGAAATTATCCGCAGATATTATAAAGCAAAATGTGAATATAAAAAAGGAACTACGCCAATCGATACAATCAATAGAATAGAATTTTTAATGGGAGAATGGAAGATTGATCCATTAAGCCGAAAAGTTGTACCCGTGGCAAACAAAAAACAAGAGGAAACAAAAACCCCAGTTATGGCACTCGAACTTGCGAGCGGCAAAATTATAACAGGACGAACTAAAGAATTAATGACAAATGCTTGCGCTTGCGTATTAAATTGCATTAAACATCTTGCAAAATTGGACGATTCTATTGAGTTGATACCAAAACACATGCTTGAACCAGTACTCGAACTCAAACGTACAAAGCTTGGAATTAGAAAAGGTCAATTATCTTTAAAAGATGTATTGATGTTACTTTCTATAAATTCAACTATTAACCCTACTTCAGCTTTGGTTTTAAAACAACTAGACAAATTAAAGGGGTGTGAGGCACATACATCATCAATGCTCAATGCTTCTGATCAACACACTTTACTCGCACTTGGAATCAATATTACAAGCGAACCATTTTATTCTAGTCAATCCTTATATGTGCAAGAATAAAAATTTTAGGAGATAATATGAATTTAATAGTAGCAGTTACTAAAAATTTCGGTATAGGTAAAAACAATAAAATGCTAGTACATTTACCAGCAGACCTAAAGTTTTTCAAAAACAAAACACAAGGCAACATTGTTGTAATGGGATTGAAAACTTATATGAGCTTACCCGTACGCCCTTTGCCAAATAGAACAACCATAGTTTTAACTAGAAACACTAGCTTTAATGATAACCGTGTAATAGTTGCTCATTCACTTCCTGAACTTTTTGAAAAAATAAAAGACTATCCAGACGAAAATATTTATATTTGTGGCGGTGCAAACATATATTCTCAATTAATTGATTATTGTGAAAAAGCATATATTACAAAAATTAATATAGTTACCGATGCTGACACTTTTTTTCCAAATATTGACAAGATGTCAAACTGGGAAATTATTAGTTCAACCGAACCTCAATTAGATAATAATTTGGAATATGTAATACAGGAATACAAAAATAATAAAATAGAAACAGGCTAAGGTGTAGCAGATTTGAAACTAGTGAAAAAATAGACGCTAAATAGCGTCTATTTTTTATATAATGTTTTAATGAAGACCAAGAGCTTTTGTTACTTTGTTTAAAGTTTCTTTTGCAACAACTTTTGCTTGTGTTGCACCTTTTTTCAATATTTCGTTTAATGTTTCTTCATTATTATATTTGTGATATTTACATTGAATATCATTAAGTAGACTAGCGACTATTTCTGCAACTTCCTTTTTAAATTCTCCATACCCTTTGCCCTCATATCTTTTTTCAATACTTTCAAAACTCTCATCGGTTATTTTACTCATAATACTCATAAGGTTTGAAATGCCGGGTTGATTTTCTTCATCAAAGTGAACCTTATTAAAACTATCAGTCTTTGCCGACATGATTTTCTTTTTGGCAACCTTAATATCGTCCATAAGGAATATTGTTCCTTTGTTGTCTCCATTATCAGATTTATTCATTTTTTCTAATGGATTTTGTAAATTTAATATTTTATTTCCAACAGGTGCTACATACACATCTGGCATTACAAAGGTCTCTCCATATCTTTTGTTAAATCTTTCAGCCAAATCACGAGTAAGTTCAACATGTTGCTGTTGGTCTTTGCCCACAGGAACTATTGATGTATCATAAAGCAGAATATCAGCGACCATAAGTGTTGGATAAACAAATAAGCCTGTGTCAACACCTTCTTTTGTTTGTTGCTGAGATTTATACTTAAATTGTGTCATACGTGATAATTCACCCATTTTTGTTTGAAAAGTCATTATAAATCCAAGTGTCCCATGCTCCAATACATCGCTTTGTTTAAATATAGTTGTTATATCGGGATTAACTCCACAAGCCAAATACATTGCTACCGAATCCATAACAGCACTTTTCAATTTATTTGGCTCGATATAACTTGTTATTGCGTGCAAATCAGCAAGAAATATATAACTATTATATAGTTCTTGCCTATCTACAAAGTTCTTAATTGCTCCTAAGTAATTTCCTAATGTTAGATTTCCGCTAGGTCTAACTCCTGTTAACATTGTTTTTTTCATAATATAATATCTCCTTAATTTTAAAATAAAAACCCGTTGATCATTTTGACAAACAAAACATACCAACGGGTTATATTAGATTTTATATTTGAAATATTTAATCCATTTATATGTTTTGTGACGCACTAAAAAGCATTCACAAAACATAAGTATTTTGCGAACACTTTAGTTTATACGCCACCAAATAAATGAACTAAACATAAATTTCTCCTTTTTTAATATGAGATTATTATATTCAAAATTAAAAGTAAAGTCAATGGTTTGTAATAAACTTATATTTTGGCACTGTGGCGTGTGCTTTCCTTTATATAAATGTTCTCGCTTCGCTCGAACAGACAAGAACCCTCAAACAAGTAAATAAATTAAATCAAAAAGCGAAAGAGTGATAAGTTTACCAACACTTTTTCGCTTTTGTTATTTTTTCTTCTCTTTTCTATTATGGTAAACAAACATTCAATGCCCTCAAGGTTAAAGTGTATGTCGCTTTCTGCAACAATCTTTGACATCCGCAGAAGTATTTGTTTCTTTTTGCAGTTAAGAGAGAGTAAAAAAACACCTTAACCTTTGTAGATTAAAGTGTTAATATTTCGCTAGTTTCAAAAGTTCTAGGCTAAGCTTGCTTTTATTATTCGCTAAAATTTGGACTATTTTCTTTTAAATAATCAACTACGTCTTTTAGCGTTTGAAATGTTGACAATTCATAATCTGATATTGATACATTGAAAGTTTGCTCAATTTCTGTAACCAAAGCAATCATGGCAAAGGAATCAAGGCCTATATCGTTAACCAATTTTGTATCTTCTTTAATCTCACTCTCATCAACACCCGCATATTCGCTAATGATTTGTTTTAATTTTTTCATATCCACCACTCCTAAATTTCAATTTAGTATCTTTTTATATAATAATCCACACTCTTGGACATAAATATATGTAATTGTTTTATATATGTCAAGTTTTTTATTTAATGTAACAAAATCATTTTAACAATTACAAATAATCTAGTTCAATATTACATTTATTAATTTAAAATAACTTTTATATTTTCGATCTTTTGCTCAGGATTTTCAATAATTTGTTTTAAAATTAACATTAAATTATTATGATATTTTTCAACATGCTTCTCATTCATTAACTTTGTTTGACAATCGTAAACCATATCAATTTCATTTGTATCTATATCATACATAGCTGCAACATAAGCTGGTAATGCACATTTTCCATTGCTATATATTTGAAAATTAACACCTTGTGGTCTTTTCATAGGAATGAATGAGAATGTTAGTGCGTAATATGTTCTTAAAAATGGAGTATGATATGTTTGATGCACTAATTTTTCAAACTCGATGTCAGACAATCCTAAATGTTTATAGAAGTTAAATTGATTTGTATTAAACTCTTTTAAACTTTCATTAATTGTTTTATCTTGTGAAATAGAAACATAACAACCAACACTTTGCACTTTAGTTCCTGCAGCGTTCTTTTCTAATGCGGTGCCTCTGCAGTTGCAAAGTTCCAGTTGAAGCATATTTTCTACATTGTTGTTCATTTTTGACTGACAAACTGAACAAGCAAAGAATATAAGATTTGCCGGGCTTATTTTCTTTTCCGTACAAAATTTAACAATGGCATTAGACAGTTCTTTACCAAAAGGGATCATTGAACCTTTTGTATCGCAATTTATAAAAAACATTTTCATAGAATGGCTATCGAATTCTTTTTTTGCAAGATCGGTTGTAAGACCATGTAAACCTGCATAATATGGGTGTTCTCGTTCTAATAAATATTTGCTAAAGAATTCTCTATTTGCCTCCATAAATTCTTTATTGTTTTTAACTACAATATCCTTCTTTACAAGTTCCTCATATTGTTTAGGCTGTGCCGGCAATTCTTCATTGTTTTTTAGTGCATTATAAACCGCAAATAAATCTTTTAAGATTACATTTATTCCATACATATCAAGAATTAAATGACACACCTTAAAAAGAACCATATCTTTTCCATCAAAACTTTTACAGAAGAAAACTTTAACCACTTCGCCCTTTTTAAATTTAATCGGCTTTGAAGTTTCTTTTGCAATAAACCTATTTTGTTCTTGCTCGCTCTTAAATTCAACGTACGGTATATCCCACTCTGCAACATCTTTTTCAAAATATTGCATCATTTTTTTATCAATGATTTTAAATCTAAGTCTCAAGCAATCGTTTCTTTCAATAGTTTTAAAAAATGCTATTTTCATTGTTTTCCAGTCAAGTTTTTCTTCACTTGTTGCTGAAAATGTAATATTAACAACTCTTTTAAAAAGAGTATATTTACACTGTAACATTACAACTTCTTGTGAAGGTGTTAACTCATAAAATGTTTTTTCTTCCATATACAACTCCTTTCTATTTATTTTATAATAATACAAAACACACATTAATATCAAACAAATTTTATCAATACAACTCTCAACTCCTTCCCATCACTATAGAGTCAGTTCCACAACTCTCGCCAGATGGGAATTTTATTAATTATGGTTGATATTTAGTATATTATATAGTAAAATAAACTTATGGAAAACATCAAAAATATTCTTTCTCAAAATATATTAAGTTTAAGAAAGTTTAATAAGTTAACACAATTTGAATTAGCTGAAAAAATAAACTATTCAGACAAAGCAATCTCCAGATGGGAGAAGGGGGAAGCCGTACCTGACATTGAAACACTTGAGAGCTTAGCAAAAGCGTTTGGCGTTTCTGTTACATATATGTTAGAATCTCACGAGCCTGAAGAGTTTAATGAGTTAAAACCTAACAACCAAAATGCGCTGAAGATATTAATAACAATTTTGTCCATTGCGGTTGTATGGATGACAGCAACTGTATTATTTATATATCTTGCTTCATACAACAACCAAAATTACTGGCAAATATTTATTTGGGCATTACCAGTATCTAGTTTGCTACTCCTTTATTTCAATAACAAATTTGGTAATAAAAAGTTTCTTATTTATTTAAATTCTTTATTGATATGGTCTTTCATAACTGCAATTTATTGCCATCATATAGAGTTAAATATGTGGCTTATATTTTTAATCGGTTTACCTATACAAACCGTAATTATTATTAACTACCTCAAACAGCCATTTAAAAAAACCACCACGAAACCAAAAAGGAGAAATTATGACAAAGCATAAGATTGTAGCAATAGTTGGAACAACCGCATCTGGCAAAAGTTCTCTTGGAATAGAACTTGCAAAAATCTTCAATGCTGAAGTTGTTTCTGCGGATAGCCGACAGATATACAAGGGATTAGATCTAGGCACAGGTAAAGTCACACCTGAAGAAATCGCAGGCATACCTCATCACATGCTTGATGTTATTGAGCCAAATACTCCATATAGTTTGGCAGAATACCAAAAGGCAGCCTATAAAGTAATAGACGAAATAATTGAACGTGGCAAACTCCCTATTATTGTAGGAGGAACTGGTTTGTATACAAGGGCAATTATTGAAGGATACGACTTAGATAGCGTAGAACCCGATTTTAAACTAAGACAAAGTTTAGAAGGCAAGTCCGCACAAGAGTTGGTCAAAATATTAAAAGATTTGGGCGTAAAAGAAGTTAAGGAGCCGGAAAACCCAAGAAGACTAATTAGACAGATAGAAAAAGTAAAAGGCGGAAAAAACAATATACCACAAAACAATCCACGATATGATGTATTACAAATAGGCATAACTTTTGATAGAAATATTTTATACAAGAGAATTGAAGAAAGATTAGATATTCGTATTAAAGATGGGATGGTTGAAGAAATTAAAGATCTACTAGATAACGGGGCAACACCTGAATTCATGGAGGGTCTTGGTTTAGAGTATCGATATACAACAAGGTATTTGCTTGGAAAATACGACTCTTTTAAATCTTACAAAGAAGAACTTTTAAAAGAAATTCGTCACTTTGCAAAACGCCAAATGACTTGGTTTAGGAAAGAAAAAAATATTTACTGGGTAAATGAAAAAGGCAACTATTTAGAAGAATCGAAAAAAATAATAGAAAAATTTTTACAAAAATAAAAAAGATGTCTTGATAGACATCTTTTTTATTTTATGTGTTTACCCATTCATAATTGCCTGCATTCATTATTACTAACGCTTTAGTTGGATTGTTTAATTGAAGCGAATTTATATTGTTTATTTTTGTGATAACACCACCTTCACCTCTAATAACACAATCTATTAAACTAATTGTTGAATTGTTGCTATTATCTCCTATTTTTATTATTTCATCTCCATCTGCTGCGTTTTCAAAAATCTCATTTTTTACAATAATTGTTGCGTTCTTTACTTTTAAAGTTCTTATAGGTCTTTCAGAAATATTAATGTAAGCATTTCCTTCAATAAGCACTCTTCCAGACAATGAAACACTAGCATCATCTTCTTGAAGATTGATTGCATTATGTGTAGTCTGCGTAAAAGTATTATTTGTTATTGAAACATTGTTTGCATTTGCAACCCTAACACCTTGATAATGTTTTGTTATTTCGCAATTATTAACTTTTACATTTTTCATTATTGTTTGTGGTGCGTTAGTTTTTGTCGTGAAAAGTATAGATGCATAAGACAAATGAGTTTCATCATTGTTAAATGTACAATTATCAACTGTTATATTATTCACTTCTGACTCTGTAGCATAAGCAAATAACATACGTCCATTTGCACCTTCAAAATTCATATCTTTAAACTTAATATTTTTTAAATTTATATGTTGAACGTATGCAACATCTTCACTTGTTATACTTGTAGCTTTAGAAGCTGATCCTCCTACAGAAGTACCACCATCTCTGTTTTCAATACCACGAATAGGATCTTTTCTTTTTTCAGCTGGCACAGTCATTCCAGCGGTTTTTTCATTAAACCATTCGTCTAACCAGTAAATTTTTGATTGAGCAGTAAACACTCCCTCAAACACTGGTGATCCTACCGCTATAAATGTAACATTTTCAACATTTCTAGTGTAATGATAAGCTCCACCTTCAGACAAACTGTCTTTTTGTTCAAGTGAAACACTATCACCTTTAACTCTTGGATTTGAAGCGTCAAATTCATTTATAGCTGATAAAGTTTCTCTTGTTACTTCAAGTTTTAAATCTCCGTAAACGCCATCTCCTTCACCTTTTGTAAAGAAAACAACTTTATTATTAATGTCTCCGTTTAATACTGTTTGTGCATTTTCTGGATTTGCAACTACATATTCATTGTTGGAAAGTTGTTTTTTGCTAGTGTCACCACAAGAGCATTTAGCATGAAAATATGCCTTTTCACCATCTTCACTTAGCGAATATGTTATGTTTTGGTCATAGCTATGAGTGTGATCATTCTTTTTACAACCTATAAGTCCAACAGAAAGTGTTACAACAAATAGGAACATAAAAGTAAATGATAAAAATTTTTTTAATTTCATATTTTTCTCCTTTTTATTATTTTTAACTAAAATTTAAAAAACTTTCATATTTGTAATTTATTTTAACTAATATTAAAATATCATTTGTAAAAATTTATGTCAAACGCTTTACTAAACTCGTTCAAAAAAATAAAAAAGCAACTCTAGCTTTTTTTATTTTCTAATATAAACAATATTTCGTTTTTATATTCTTTTTCAAAAATCAGCTTGGCATCGCAATTCTGCATAATAGTTTGAATGTCATTTTTATACTTATTATACATTCCTACGTTTTTACCTGACAACGTTTTTGTTGGATAACTTATACACAAAAAGTGAGAATTAACTCTACGTACTATTTCTAATGCTGAACCTCGTTTTTGTTGCTCTAACAAAGGCAATAATTTAAACATAAAACATACATCATATTTTTTGTCAATATTAAAATCTAAAACATCTTGTGCGAAAGCGACGCCATTGACTCCCATAGATTTAAAACATAAATTCAACGCCTCTACACCATTCTTTTCTGCATCTATTGCCGTGTATTCAACATTCTTATTATTAGTATACAAAAAATATGCTATAGGATTAAACCCCGCACCAAAATCAATTATTGAACCGACCTCCCCAACAACGTTTTGTACATCATCAAAGAATTCTTGCAAAAATTCAAATCTTTCTTTGGTTGATATGTGTGTTTTTATTAATTGTTTAAAAAATTCATCACCCATATTGTCGTCATCTATGTTTTTTAAAACTTTATTATAATTATCATAGAACATTGTTATCCACGCGTGCAGTTTTGCCCTAACGGATTGTTCTACATCTTTTTTCTTTTTGTATTTCGGAATTTCTCTTTGTATCAATTTATCTACAGCCGATTCACATATTACACTGTAAATTTTTGAGCCCTGTATATTATTTTTTATTTCTTGCTGCATTAAAAATACTCCTCATCACTTAGTTTTTTTCTTTTATAGTTTCTTTTTAATTTTGCTTTAGAAACGTCTTTCAAAGACTTCTGGCTTGCGTTTTTCTTTCTACTTAATTTAGCGTTATTTAATTTTATATAGCGTTCTAATATTTTTTTGTCTATCATTCCCCCTGCTACAGCTTGTTTCACAGCACAGCCATCTTCTTTGGTATGAGTACATTTATACTTTTTACATTCCTTTGCTGAATCCTCAATCAGGGCAAATATTTCTGATAATTCTTCATCTGAAACTGAGGCTAATCCAACCTCTCTCACCCCAGGAGTATCTATAATATATCTTCCACCAACAACTTCAAATAAAGTACTTGCACTTGTAGTATGCCTACCCCTATCATCACGAGCTCGTACATCATTTGTTTTTGTAATTTCTTGTCCAATAAGAGTATTAACCAAAGTACTTTTACCGACACCGGAACTACCTATAAAAACAGCTGTTTCGCCACTCTTCCATTCTTCTAATAAAAGATCTAAACCTTCACCAGTTTTTCCGCTAGTAACAATAGTTTTTATTTTCGGAAAACGTTGATTTAATTCTTTCAAATATTTTTCAACATCATCGCAAACATCTGCTTTAGACAAAACAACAATTCTCTCTGCTTTTTTTATGTCCGATAATATTAAAAATCGTTCAAGTTTTCCCATGTGGAAATCTTTATTTAAAGATGTTACTATAAAAATTTTATTTATATTTGCCGCTACAACCTGCCTGCCACTATTAACAAGTTTTGTAAATCTTAGATTCTTTTCATCATAATCTTTAACCAACTCATTCATTCTTGGCTTCAAATCTAAAATTAATACCCTACCCTCATCAATCTTTTCAGTTACAACAAAATCACCAACAGCTGGCATCATTTGTCCTTTATAAGAATTGTTAATAACACCTCTTACAACACTGCCGTTTTGCACTATTTCCCAGTAACTTCTATTAACTTTAATTACTCTATTGTTTTCTATCATAATGCAAGAATATCATTTTTGTATTAAAATTGCAAGTTAATTATTATTTAACAAAATAATAATACTAGACAAACCATAAATTTTATGATATTATCAGAATTATAAAAATTGTTAGGAGAAAATTATGAACTGGGCAAGAGAAATTGCATTAGAAATTATTCAAAAAAGACCAAACGAGGAAGTTTATAACGTTGCCTGTGGTGTAAGCCCATCAGGATTTATACACATCGGTAACTTTAGAGAAATTGTAACACCATTTATGATTTCAAAAGAACTACGTGAACTCGGCAAAAAAGTTAGATTTTTTATTTCAGTAGATAATTTCGACAGATTTAGAAAAGTGCCAGCAGGCGTGCCTGAAAGCTGTGCAGAACATATCGGAAAACCTTATGTTGGTTTCCCAAGTCCATTTGATAAGAATAAAAGTTATGGAGAAGATTTTCAAGAAAGATTTTTATCCGAATGTAAAGCAATGGGTGTTGAGTTTGATGATGTTATTTATCAATCAAAAGAATATCAAAGTGGAAGATATGCAAAAAAAATAAAATATGCTATGGATAAACGTGGCGAAATTTTTGACATCATTGACAGTTTCCGAACACAAGACGCTGAAGAAGGTGAAAGAGATAAATACTATCCTATTTCTGTTTATTGTGAAAGCTGTGGGAAAGATAGCACTAAAATTTTATCTTATGATGAAGTTTCTGGTAATTTTACATACGAGTGCGCATGTGGACACACATATACGGCAAACATATTAACAGCTAGAAACATTAAACTTCAATGGAAAGTTGACTGGCCTATGCGTTGGGGTGAAGAAAATGTTGTGTTTGAAACAGGCGGATTAGATCACTCTACTGCTGGCGGAAGCCATGATGTTGCTGAAGCAATAGCAAAGAAAATTTTTGGAATAACACCACCAGTTTATCATGGATATAACTTTATTAGCAGCAAAGGCGGTAGCGCTAAAATGAGTTCTAGCAAGGGCGGTGTTACAACCCTTACAAGCCTTCTTTCAGTTTATGACAAACACATTATTATGTGGTTTTACTCTAAATATAAACCAAATCAATCTTTCTTTATTGCTCTTGATAACGATGTTATTCGTTTCTATAGCGAATTTGACCGTTGGGTTAAAGCTTATTTTGAAAACAGAATTGATGAAGGCAACCGTGATTTTATTAGATTTTCAGGTGTTACTGAAGAGTACTTAAAAAATCCTAATTTCACATACCTCGCAACATTCTTGCCTATTGTGAATTTTAATGAAAAAATGCTTGCAGAAATTTTAACAAAAGAAGGCGTTGACACAAAAACAGTTCAATATAAAGAACGTTTAGAGCGCGCAAAATTCTGGGTTGAAAATTATGGTACAGACTATCAGGTAAATGTTTTATCTACACCTAATATTGAATACTATAACACATTAAATGTAACTGAAAAAGAATGGTTAACAAAAACTGTCGAACTTCTTAAAGCAGATTATGAGACAACAACTGATCTTCAAAACACATTATATGCCGTTGTTAAAACTCCCGATCTTGACGAAGCAGCTTTAAAACAAGTACAAAAAAGATATTTTGAAATCCTTTATCAATTTTTACTTGGCACATCTAAAGGACCAAAACTGGGACTCTTCCTAACCGCTATCGGAAAAGAAAAAGCAACTATGCTATTAAAATTTTAAATCAAAAAGGAACCAAATGGTTCCTTTTTATTTTTCATATTTTTCTTGATTCTCTATTTCTTGTAAAATTTTATCCCATATAGCAACTTCTTTATTTGCTTGCAAACATACTTCTTGTTCTTTCTTCTGCAAGTCAGATATTTTTCTCATCGCATTATTCATTATACAAACTTTTTCATTAATTATTTCTTTTTTAACTACATTAAAAACGTCTTCTGAAATGTTAGATTCATACATCATCCACTTTTTCGAAAGATCTTTTATTCTACCACTTTCGTCAACTATAAAATCTAAATGATCTATTGCTACACCCAAAGAACTTTTTCCCGCAAACATAAACTCTATATCAAACTTCCATTTGTTTAAATATTCCATTGTGGCATCAACTTCTTTGTTTTCTTCGTATGAAAAAATTTTACCTTTCCAGTCATATCCATTTTGTTTTTAAAAATCTATAATATGATTAATCTTAATATCTTTATGCATAAACACCTCTCTTTTCATATTACCATACAACATATTAATTTGCAATAAACCATTGAAATTATTACAATTATATATTATAATATATGTAATAAGTTTTGGAGGTTGTTTATGGATTATAACGCATATAAAAACCCTGACAAATCTGATTTGGTAAGAAACTTAAAAAATGCTGTGGAATCTTATTCTGAAATAATAGAGTTACGAAGACCTCTTGATACAATGAAACAAATACAAGAGGAAACAAAGGAATACAAAGAATTAATAAAAAACATGAAATTGCTCCCTTTCTATAAACATGTTAAAGTTTATTTTGATCAATATTACAACAATGTAAATGAATTATACTACAAAATGTCTTTAATGGGTAGTAATATTGAAAGAGGATATGGTAATGAAAAATCAGATATTCCTGGCAAAACTCTTCATGAAGAATACGATATCGTACGTGAAGCAGCAAATTTACTTTCACATAAGAAAAGAGAATTTAAAAACCTTTATACCTATTTGACAACAAATGGTGCTAACGATTTAAAACTTTTTGAACAGCGCAATGTCAAAAATAAAACGCTTTATATACAAGCATTAAATAGTTGCATAGAAGGCGACCCTCAAAAACAATTACAAAAAGTGAACGACAAAGAATATGCGTTTAGACATAAAACATTTAGACCATCACCTTTATATTTAACAAAAGTGCATTTAGAAAGTCATTTATTAAATGTAATAGAAAACCAAAGTTTAGATGAGATTGCTTTAACCTATTTTACAAAAGATGAGTTGAACGAAATACAAAATGGCACAAATGTGATTGACTCTAACATAAACACAATTAATTATAATAGAGTCGAAGAGTATATAAAAAAAATAGCCACAGGAGAAATTAATTTACCAGGCATTGCTCCTAACAAAGAAGATCAACCACAATAAAAAGAATGGCGTCTGCCATTCTTTTTATTTGCCATTAGGTACAAGTTTTCTGCAAAGTCAAACATTTTTTACTTGTAGTTTTGCCATCATATAAACCAACCTATACTACAACTTTTAAAATTTCTTTGAAAATTTACCGTTTTTCTTAATTTATATTGCAAAACCCATACTTTTATTAGTAGGAAAATTATTATTTGTTTCCAGTAACAACAACATCTGCTCCAGTATTTAATATATTTTTAATTAAAACCTCATGCATTGCAACGCTTTTTAGTCTCAGCTTTTCAATTTCTTTTACAGCAGCTCCAACAAGTTTTTTAGGAATAGGTTGTGTTGTTTTTACCGATACTACACCTTTTGAAGTTTTTACTAAAGTTGTCACAACTCTTTTTGGCAGGGTTAATTCTTCCTTGGCAAAATTTTCGCCTCGCGCGCAATTGTTTCCACTAACAATCATTTCACCCTTTTTGCTTTTATCTATCATTAAATTGCAACCCATAGGGCACATAATACAAGTTAAATTAACCATTCTTTTGAACCTCCACTACTATGTCTGAATTAGCCTTTGACTTGTCTATATCAATATTTAACATTTCTCCTGGAACACCAGCTAAAACATATTTTTTGCCAACGATTTCTTTTCCACTTCTTGCAATTATAAAAGATCTTTCTATTCGCTGCTTCAATCTAAACTTAGCATTGAACATTCCCTCACCTGAATAGCATTTACATGGAACAACATAACTTAAACCATCACCTGCTAAAACTTTTATTTCTCTTGACGTATCTAACCTTCCTTTGGCATACATTGCCGCATATTTTCCAGCAACCGTAGATTCGAGCGCCACATTGTCCACTAAATCATGTACATGCAACACGTTTCCACACGCAAAAAGGCCTTTTATTTCGGTTTGAAAATACTCATCTACATATGTACCATTTGTTGATCTATTAAGATTAAGTTCTGGCAATAAATCCATTTCAGGAATTAAACCTACGGACAATATTATTGTATCACATTTAATAAACTTTTTTGTCCCCTCTATAGGATTGTAGTTGTCATCTACTTCACACTGCCAAACACCTTCAACGCGAAACTCTCCTTCAACACTATAAATTGTGTGTTTAAACAACAGCGGGATATTAAAATCCGTCACACATTGAAGTATATTTCTTTTTAAACCACTAGTCGTTTTATTTACTTCCAGTATAGCTTTAACTTTAGCTCCTTCAAGAGTCAACCTCCTTGCCATTATTAGACCGATATCCCCACTACCAAGAATAACAACCTCTTTCCCTGGAAGTTTTCCATGAATATTTACCAGTTTTTGAGCCTGACCTGCTGTGTATATGCCAGCGGGCCTTGTTCCTGTAAGAAATATGTTAGCAGCTGTGCGTTCTCTACACCCTTGCGCTAAAATTATTGATTTTGTGTTTACAACTTGAACACCATTTTTGTTTATAAAAGTGATTTTTCCGGGCTTAATATCAGTAACAAAAGTTTGTGTTAAAACTTGTATGTTTTTTTCTTTCTTTATAAGTTGTTTAAATTTATAAGCAAACTCTGGACCAGTCAATTCTTCTTTAAAATAGTGTAATCCAAAACCATTATGGATACATTGATTTAAAATTCCACCAAGAGTTTTGTTTCTTTCAATTATTAATGTTTTCGCCCCGTTTTTACTACTTTCAATTGCCGCAGCCATACCAGCAGGGCCACCACCGATTACAACTACATCTACCATATAGATTTCTCCCTAATATTTCCGCTTATAAAATAACTTCCTTTGTTTTCTTTCATCACGTTTTCAAGAGGTATATTCCTTTGAGCGGCAATTATTTCCGCAACCCTATCCGCACAAAAACCACCTTGACATCTACCCATGCCTGCACGCACTCTTCGTTTCACACCATCTATGCTTTTAATCGCAATCGGCCTATTTAATGCGTCTATTATTTCGCCTTCAGAAATTTCTTCACATTTACACACAATCTTGCCATAACTTGGATTTTTCTTGATCATTTCATTACGCTTTGATATAGATAAATCTTTCATTAAAATATAAGGTTTAATTTTTTCTTTCTTTACAACTTTATATTCCACACCAAGTAGCGATAATACATATCTTGAGATTGCAGGTGCCGCAGATAATCCAGGTGAACAAACACCCGCTATATTAATTATTGCTGGTTTTTTTAGACTTTTTTCAATAATGAAATCTTCCCCACTTATGCTTCGCAAACCAGAGAACACTCTTATCGTTTTTCTTAGATTTATATTTTTAATGGTTAGTATAGATTTTTGCTTAATCTCATCTAGTCCCTCTTTTGTTGTTCTCGCTATCTTATCGCTTATAATACTTGTTGGTCCAACTAAAATATTTCCATCTATGGTAGGGGTTACTAAAACTCCTTTTGATCCATTTGTTGGTTCAGGAAAGACAGTTAAGTTTACTAGATTCTTTTCGCTAGAGTCTAAAACATAATATTCACCTCGCTTAAAAGTGATCGGGTATTGTTCACTGCCCAAAATTTTAGCAACATCATTATATCCCGCTCCAGCCGCGTTGATTATAGTTTTTGTCGCCAACATTAAAGTACCATCGCTTAGATAATATAAGCCATTTTTATAGACACACTTTTTAATGTCATACTCTAAATATAAGTTTCCACCATTTATAACAGCTTCTTCCGCCAAACAAATAGTGTATAAATACGGACTGACAATATATGCATCTTTTGCATATAAAGCATATTTAACATCATCAGAAATATTTGGTATTAGTTTTACAATTTCATCTCTTTCTAATAAAGATAAATTTTCTACCCCATTAGCTTTTCCATTTTTAAGTAAAGACAGCATAACGGTTTTATGTTTTCCAACCACCACTGCCCCAGTTTTCTTTAAAGGAACTCCTAATCTCTTACAAATGGAAGGATATAAAGCATTTCCTTTAACATTTAGCAAAGCCTTAAGTGTCCCAGGCTTTGGATCAAATCCAGCATGAACAAGACCACTGTTTGCCTTACTTGCCCCAGTTGCAACATCACTAGCTTTATCAATCATTGCGACTCTATAACCACCACGCACTAAATCGTTAAAAATGCTGGCACCAACTACGCCAGCTCCAACAATTAAAAAGTCATACATTTTAATTTGCATAATCATTCTCCTAACCATATTGTAAATTGAATAAAATTTTTAGTCAAATATTTTATTATCACCTTATTTAGTTTTTAAATCAATTAAATTATGCTAAAATAAATTTGAGGTAAAAATATGAAAAAATACATTCTTGGTATAGATGAAGGTACAACAAGTACTCGTGCTGTATTATATGATACTACAAAAAACAAAATAACTGATATATCATCTCATGCAATCAAACAATACTATCCAAAGAATGGTTGGGTTGAACAAGATGCCAACCAGATTTACAATGCTGTAACATCTTCCATGCGTGAAGTATTGCGCAACAATAATGTATCTTCTGAAGAAATTATAGGTGTTGGAATAACCAACCAACGAGAAACAATTGTAGCTTTTAATGCAAATACTGGCGAACCTATACATAAAGCTATTGTTTGGCAATGTAGAAGAACTGCAGACACCATTGACGCAATTCCTGCAAACACTAAAGAACAGATAAGAAAGAAAACGGGATTAATTGCAGATGCATATTTTTCCGCAAGTAAAATGAAATGGATCATGGACAATGTGCCTGAGGCGAAAAATTTAGCAAAACAAGGCTTACTTAGAATGGGAACCATTGACGCATATCTTGCTTATAAATTAACTGGTAATTTTGTAACAGACACAACTAACGCAAGTAGAACAATGCTATTCAATATTAACACATTATCTTGGGACGAAGAATTAATTAAATATTTTGGACTCACAAAAGAAATGTTGCCAACAGTAATTTCAAGCAACCAAACAGTAGGCACTATTAACATTTTAGGTGACGTCGAACTTTGTGCACTAGTTGGCGATCAACAATCAAGCTTGCTTGGTCAAGGTTGCATTAAACGAGGCATGGCTAAAAACACTTATGGCACAGGTGCATTTATTCTTATGAATATCGGAGACAAACCTAGTGTTTCATGCAAAAATCTACTCACGACAGTAGCTTTAACTGTGAACAAAAAAACCATGTACGCTTTAGAGGGTAGCATCTTTAGTGTAAGTAGCGCAATTAACTGGCTAAAATCAAATCTCAAACTTTTTTCTGATTTTTCAGTTTTAGAAAAATTAGCTTATGATATTCCAAATAATCAAGGAGTATATTTTGTTCCTGCATTTACAGGACTTGGCGCACCTTACTGGAAACCAAACACAAGAGGAACTATAACTGGTTTGACTCTTGATTCTGATAATCGTCACATCATAAGAGCCGTTCTCGAAAGTATTGCTTACAACACAAAAGCTATTGTTGATAATATGAATGAAATAGGAATTTCTTTAAACGAATTAAGAGTTGACGGCGGTGCATGCAAAAATAACTTCTTAATGCAATTCCAAGCAGACATGTTAAATACACAAGTAAAGCGCCTATCCAACTCAGAAGCAACTGCCATGGGAGCGATTTTCTTGGTGGGAATTAACAAAAAACTATATAAATTAACCGACATTCCAAAACTCATTCAAATGGGCGATAATTTCAAACCTCATATGAAAGACGATGAAAGATATTTGTTATACAAAGGCTGGATAAAAGCAGTAAAACAAACAATACAGGAGTAAATGTATGAAAAATATAACAATTGAAGGATTTAATAATTTGCCATTAAATATATATCTTTATGCTAATGCAAAAAAACCAAAAGCAAGTATTCTTATAGTTCATGGAATGCAAGAACATGGTGCTAGATATGATCACTTCGCAAAATTTCTTGAAAAAAACGGATTTGTTGTTTTAGTAAGTGATTTGCGCGGACATGGTTTGACTGCAAATACTCCTGAAGAATTTGGCACTGGTGAAAGCGACGATATCTTTTCTGAAATTATAGAAGATCAAAAAATATTAGCAAAATATCTTGAAGATAACTATAAGTGTCCTCTTTATGTTTTTGGTCACTCGTATGGATCTTTTATTACTCAAAAAATGATACAAGTTTGCCCTTCAATAAAAAAAGCAGTTATTTGCGGAACCACTAATGGCGATTCTGGAATAATTGATCTAGGTAGATTTTTAGCAAACATTTTAGTCAAACTTGGGAAAAAAGACAAAAGAGCAAACCTTGTACAAAATATGAGCTTAAAATCTTACGGTAAAGGCTTTGAAGATGAAAACTGGTTAACACGTGACTATAAGGTATGGGAGGAATATAAAAATGATAAACTGTGCGGCAACGCTTTTCCCCTTAGTTTCTTCCATAGTATGTTAAACAACCTGCATTTACTAAATAAAGGCATTTCAAAAATTGATAAAGAAAAACCTATACTATTTATTTGTGGATCAAAAGACCCAGTTGGAAGCAACGGAAAACATGTAAAAACTTTACATCAACTTTATGTTAAAAATGGATTAAATTCATCTTTAAAAATTTATCCAGATTGTAGACACGAACTCTTAAATGAAATAAACAAAGAAGAAGTCTATGCTGATATTTTAAATTTTTATAATTAAAAAAAGCGAACAGTTAGTTCGCTTTTTTATTCTTTAATATTATAAGAGGCACTTCCATTTCTTCAGTAAGTGAAGTGTGATGACCTTTAAACCTATCTCCACCTTCATAGAATACTCCTTGTTTATGGGTAAATGTTCCTATTGCAATGTAATCACCAAGAAGATCAGCTTTGTCTCCAAAGTCCCCAAAATAACCATTATCGACTAATTCTTTTGTTTTATGCAATTCAAAATCTTCACTATAATTTTTTGTAAAATGTTCTTCAAATTCTTTTTCCATACCGTCTTTCACAAGAAAAGAAGGTGTCCTAGCATCAAGGAATGGATAAATTTTCAGCATATCCATTAATTTTTTGTCCTTATAAAATTCAACATAACCCTCAACATCAATTTGACCATGATCTGCAGTAATAATAAATAAAGTATCAGTTGTTTCTTTGTAAAGTTTTTTCATTCCATCAGATAAATTTTTAAATGTTTGTTTTGCTTCTTTGCTTGTTACGCCGTAATCATGCATTGTGTGATCTGGATCTGGGTGATAAGCATAAACAAATTGTTTGCCATCTTTTTCACAAATAGATTTTATAATGTCAAAAAATTCATTTTCATCTGAAAATGGATTGTTTGCTAGTTCATTGTTAACCCTTACATAAAACGGAAAAACCGAATTAATTTCATAATCACTATTTGCATGATCAAAATAATAATCAATCGGTGCTAGTGGTGATTTTTCAATATTTACTCGCTCATTTGTGGCAGACTCTGTATTTAAAAATATATTAACATTTCTATTTAAATCCTTATAATACAAACTCCAGCCAAACCAACCATGTTCAAGTGGAAGTTTGTTCATCATAAGTGAATTTGTAGCATTTGTTGTGGTTGATGGAAAAGTAGACACTAGTTTTTGTTTAATATTTCTACGCAAAAAGTTGTCTTCTTCTAAATTTTTCTCAATAGGATAAACACCCATACCATCAAAACAAATAAATACTACATTTTTATATCCTTTCAAAAGTTCCTCTTTAAGAATAGGAAGTGTCGCATTTTTATTAGGCGCACCTAAAAATTCCGCAAGTGTAGCAGATATATTTAAATTACTTCTTGTAAAATCTGGTTCAATAAATTTTTTCATTAAAACACCTCTTTAAATAAATAGATACATACATATCATAAGTTGTCCGGCATAATATATCACATGATTAGCAACAACTAAATATCCATTCTTTTCTTGACCTCCAAAATATATTGTTGAAAGTACTAAATCAGATAAGAATATCAACACTATACCAAGCATCATTCTCCAAAATTCAACATTAAAAATTGTTGCAATTATAGTTATTGATACCATAAATGTTAATATAAAAGTATATGCTATTGTTTGATAAAAATATTTACCAAAATCAAACTTTAGTTTTTTTGATATGAAAGTTATAAGTATTGTTAGCAATACGGCAACAACAATAGATATTGCCACAAATAATAAAGATAAATTTGTATAAAGTGACAATACGAGCATTGTTGTAATAAAGTACATCACATGACCTAGGCCAAAAGAAAGCATACCAGCGTTTGTATAAAGTTCTTCATGTTCTCTATGACAAAACTTAAGGTCAAGAACAATATCTCCTACCATTCCAAGAAGTAGACCTATAAAAACAAAAACTGTTTCTAATCCCATTCCATACAAATATTCCCCAACAAATGCAGTAATCATAAATAATACCGAAGCTAACGTTTTTAAAAGTAATGCTATGACTCCGCCTTTTGTAACTCTAACATATAAAAATATTGAAACACAAAGCATAGTAACTGCAAATAAAATCCAAAAAATTGTCATGACAACCCCTCCTATTTGTAGTTTAAAATTTTTTACTTACGCTGTCAAATAAAAAACTACGCAACTTGTTTAGTTTTTACAGCCTGTTTATAATCCATATCATATTTGTCATCTTTTAGTCTACCATTTTGATTAATTCCAAAAACAACCGTTTCTCTTGATTCATAGTTTATTCCTTAAAATTCCTATAAGTAAAACATTTTTCTTCTTATACATTTTTATATAATACATAATTTAAATTTTTGGAATAAAAACTTATAATTTCATATTAATGCGATTGTCAGATGTGATGTTGCAATTTTTATTTGAATAATTGTAATAAATTTATAGTTGTGTTATAATTATTTTATGAATATAAAATTACTTTCACCTGCAGGTGATATGGAAAGTTTAAAAGCTGCAATTTATAATGGTGCAAACGAAGTCTATGTTGGCATCAATGGTTTTAATGCACGAAATAATATTGCTGGTTTTTCTCTAGAAACATTAAAAGAAGCTGTGGATTTTGCACATCTTTTTAATGTAAAAATCGATTTGGCGATAAATATATTGTTTTCCGATGATGAATTAAATCAAGCCTTAAAAACTATTATAAAAGCTTATAATTTAGGTGTTGATGCATTTATCATTCAGGATTTGGGGCTGGCTTCCATTTTACACACAAAATATCCGGAAATAGAAATACACGCTAGCACACAAATGGGTATATGTAATCTTGAAGGTGCAAGGTATTTGTCAAAGTTTGGATTTAAACGCATAGTGCTCGCTCGTGAAACACCACTAGGTGAAATTAAACGTATATCTAATAATCTTGATGTGGAAATAGAATACTTTGCACAAGGCGCACTTTGTGTGAGTTTCTCAGGCAACTGTTATCTTAGCAGCTATCTATGTAATGCCAGTGGTAATCGAGGCAAATGTAAACAATTGTGTAGACTTCCTTATTCTTTAATATATAAAAACAAAGAACTTAAAAAAGGATATCTCTTAAGTGCTAAAGATTTTAATATGTTAAACCGATTAAAAGATTTAGCTAATGCTGGTGTGGATGTTATAAAAATTGAAGGAAGAGCAAGACGACCATATTATGTTGCAGCGGCAACTAAAACCTACAGGCATGCAATAGATGGGAAGCAGTTTTCTGAAAGAGATATTAACCTAGCTTTTACAAGACAATTTACCGAAGGTTATTTTAACGGAAACTCAAAAATTATTTCTCCATACAACAACCATATAGGCGTATTTGTCGGTGAAATATTAAAAGTTAACAAAGGAAAACGCTTTAACGAAATCATTTTCAACTTAAACACAAAACTTAATTCAAAATCAACATTTAAAGTTTTTAAAAACAATATTGAGGTTTGCACATTTACTGCTTTCTCAATAAAACAAGAGGGTGAAAATGTTTATTCAACTACAACTACTCAGAACGTACCAGCAAAAGGGAAAGTTCATTTAATTGTAGATGAAATCCACGAAGAAGAGATTTTAAAACAATCTTGTAAAGTTCCAGTAGATTTAAAAATAACAGCTGTTGCTAACAAACCGATCGTCGCACAAATAACATGTCGAAATGTAAGACTTATCACCCAAGGAGAAATTTGCGATGAGGCTAAAAATCAACCATTAACCTCTGCAGAACTAAACGAATGTTTTGCTAAGTCTGACATTTTTGATGCAACTATTGAATCTAATATACAAAATGTTTTTTTGACAAAGAAACAATTAAATTCCTTTAGAAGAAATTGTTTTGATTCATTGTACAGTAAATTGATAAAAATGGATCGTAAAAAATTACAAATAGATACAATAAAAATAAATAGATACAATAATATTTTAACAAACTATGCAATTATTGAATCATATAGTACGCTGCCTAAAGCTCAAAACATAATATACTCTCCGGAAATTTATTGTATAAATGATTGCAAAGCTTTTATTGCTAGATGTAAAAGTGAAAACAAAACACCGATACTGGACACTCCAAACTTTTTAACACAAGAAGATATTATTCTTATTAAAGATATAATAACTGCCACAGAAATAACAATCGTTTCCAACAATTATAGCACTCTTGATATGAGTACTAACATAATTGCTGGCGCAGGTTTAAATATTTATAACAACATCTCAGCGGCAGTAATAAATAAAAAATATTTAACTGCAGAACAAGATTTTGGCTCAAAATTTGACTTTCCTTATATGACACTTAAACACTGCCCATTAAAAGAACATTTAAACTCAACTTGCGCCAACTGTCAATATAAAGATGGATATTCTTACAAGATGCAAAACGGAAAAATTTTAAATCTCAAACGAAAAAAGTTAAGCAGTTGCACTTTTTATCTTTCAAAATAACAACAAAGGAAATTTTATGGAAAAACAAAAAAACATACATAAAGGTCATAGGGACCGTATGAAGGAAATTTTTGAAAACTCTGGAATCGAAAACTTTAGCAAATATGAAAAGTTAGAGTTTTTATTGTTTTTTGCTATACCACAAAAAGATGTTAATCCTTTAAGTCATGCTCTGCTTGATGAATTTAAAACTATTGATAATGTATTAGCTGCACCTTTAAGTTCAATATGTAAAGTTCCTGGTGTCGGAAAGCATACTGCATTATTAATAAAAACCGTTTTCTCATTCATAAACGAATACGGAAAGAGTGGTTTTGACACGGAATTAAGTTCAACACGTAAAGCAAAAGATTTTGCTCAAAATCTATATAGGGGCAAAATTGTTGAAGAATTTACTGTTGTATGTTTAACTAGCCAAAACAAAATAATTAATTTTAAAACATTAGCTAGTGGATACGACACTAAAGTTTCGGTAGCAATTCGAGATATAACATCATTTGCTTTAAGCTGCAAATGCACAAACATTCTTTTAATTCACAATCACCCTTATGGAACTTGTGATCCATCTGACGAAGATATATCCTTCACAAAAAATGTTATATCTAGCAGTGTATTAAATGGCTTAATGATTCTAGACCACATTATAGTTAACGGAAAAGAGGCCTATAGTATGGAAGAGAGCAATTTGATGAAAAAACTACGAAAAGAGGCAATTAGCAATTTAATGTTAAATTATAAAGATGTAGACACGTCTCTTGCTCAAAAACCAGTAAATTATATAACCAATTAAAAATTGCGCTTATGCGCAATTTTTTTCTTCTTTAAGATATTTGTTTTCATATCTCAACATGAGATATAAAATAAGTGAATATGATAATGAAAATAATATTAGTAGAATTTTAAAAGCTATTACTGATCCAATTAAACCTATTAAAATTACCAATGCGAATGATACAATTCTAGAAATCGCCAAGCTTAACTCAATAACTGTTTGATGTTCTGCAATTTCACTATAAAGACCAACCTCTTTAAGAATTCCATTTCTATATATATCAAACTCCGTTTTAAATATTATAGCACTCATTCCCAATAACAGGTTAAATATAATTACTGTAACCATTGACGGAAACAGTACAAACATTAAACTTCCTATTGCAGGCAAAATCATAGAAACAATATATAAAACATTACGCTTTCCTGGAACTGTAAATTTGTTAATGATAAATATTTCAACTAAAACAATGGCGCTTATAACACTTGTAATACTACCAAGTGAAAATGATGAATTAAATTCTAGCATTATACAAACATTGATAAGAGCTCCCATAGAAGTTGAAACACCATATACCAACCCAGCAACATATAAAGATTTTAATTTTTCGTTGGTTGTGTTTTTTTCTTTTAATCTTTTAATATATTTTAATAGATCAAAATTACTCCCCTTTGGTTTCTGAGATTTTATAAAGAAAGAAATAATAAAGATGGTCAAGCTAACAACTGCAACATAAATGGCTGCTTTTGTAAAAGACCTCGCACTTATTAAAGCACCAAGACCAATAGGTGTAATTAATTCAACTATTTTACTCAAAATCATTGCATAGGTGGCAAAATCACTCATGGTTTTTCTTGACACCATTTCTTGCTTTAGGACATTATAACTCGCATAATATGAACCTTCAGCAAAACCATACATAAAACCAGCTAGCGGCAACAATGTTACAAGATTTTGACCAAAAAATATCATCACAATTACCACTGCCAATCTAAAAAGAAGACTAACCCTATACACCCCTATTCGTTTGGTTTTGTCTACAACAAAACCCATGAAATAAATTGTAATTAAAAATGTTAAATAAACAACAACATAGTAAATGCCAACATTTTTAATATAATCAAATGCATTAATTGATAAAGAATAAATATGTGCAACAAAAAATGTTGAAACAAAAACACTAATTACACTACCTAGCATATGACAAACAAATAAACATTTACTTGAACTTTTATCTTTGTCTTTAGCATTTATATCATAAGTAAAAGCCATAACACACCTCTATAGAAATAATAACATGTTCTCATAAATTAAGCAATAAAAAACAACTCCCGCAGGAGTTGTTTTTAGTTAAAGTATCCCGTAATTATAATTCTTAAGTTGCCATTTGCTGGCACAATAATACTTGGTCCAGTTGTTGACGGAATCGTAAGTAAATTAGCTCCGCTTAAAACATAATCACTTGAGTCTAGCGTTATAGGCGCATTCATACCTGTTTGTACACTCACAGCTGTAACTACAAAATTGCTTGACAACTGATCAATAGTTTCTGTAACATCTGCTGAAGTTGATGTATTATTAAAATATTCAATTATATAATCAAATACTTGATTTTCATAAACTGTCGTTTCACTTGCAGACTTTGTCATTACAAAATCGTTGTTGGTTTTTTTTTGAATTGTTGCATTAGCAAAGCCAGTGATTGTACCCGTGCTAGTATAACCTATGCCTTGTACACTATTAGTTATACTTATAACTGTTGAGGGTAAATTAAATATAACCTGACTTTTGTATCTTAATGTCATAGTTGCTCCAACGCCGAGCTGCTGCAATGTAAATGTTAAAGGATTTGTGTTTACAGGATTTACATTATACGTTAAAGAGCCGACAGTAAGATTTGCACTACCAAGAACATACGCCAAGTTTCCGCCACCAAGATTATCAATTATCCGTACACCATTAAGAAAACTTGAAGATGTGTTTGTGATGGTAATAGTGTAATCAATAATTTCGCCTGCAAGATAAGTGGTAGGATTCGCAGTCTTTGTTAAAGACAAACCTTGAGAAACTAATAATTCAAGACTGTTTGTGTTTGAAGTAATATTGTTTTCATCAGATGAACCATTAAAAACATATGTTGCATTAGCATTGTTGAAAATTTCCATACCTTCCTCCTTTTTTGTATTAACGAGATTTCTCGTCAATGTATATTATGATAAATTTCAACTAATTGTTATTTTAAAAATTAAAAAAGAGGCTTTCGCCCCCCTTATATTTTCTAACCTATTACAAATATCGGTCTCACACGCAATCTTTGTCTGTCCATTCTAAATCCTGACAAACTACCATCTGCAGAAACTTTAATGCTTATACCATAGTTGGATAACGTTTTTGCTGCAGCTAAGCGACCACCACCTGAACTTCCTGCTTCAATTTTTATAATTGCTCCAACCGCAACAATATTTCCTTCATAGTCAATTATTGTTGCACCATCTATTGCTAACAATTCTTGACGCAGCTTTCGATCAAGTTCATGAAATTTTTTGCCGTTAATAATTTTAATTAGATTTGCAGTTTTTGTGCATTCACTGTGAAAAATAAACTGTTCAAAAGTGTCAACCGTCTCAGGTTCAGCCTTTAGTTCATAGAAGAATGAGTGGTTAATACTTTCTTGTACTAAATATTCATAGCAATCTTTATATAACACATCTGCAATGTCAACGTGTTTTAAAACATTATATTTATCTGAGTTGTTAACGTGAACTATACAGCCACCATTTCGAGCGAAACTCGTATCTATTGCCGACAAGTAGATAGAGCGACGAACCTCTTCTACTTCACCCGACCTCTCAGCCAACTTTCCGATTATTTCTTCATGGCTAAAACTTATCCATTTACCATTTCTCTTAGCAAACAATAATTGTTGTTCCTTAATTAAGAGAATATCACCCTCGGTAAGCAAACAAACACCTACTCTCTTACCTTTACAAACACTTGCCATTCTAAGTTGTTGATAAGGAACAAGTAATCCTTGTTCAGAGTTCTTAGGCAAAGTAATATAATCCATTAAATAGCCATCACTGGATATTTCTAGACAGGTATTCTCCCCATCAGAAAGTAACGCAGAAAAATCATTCTTTAAAAATTTATTTATATGTAAATTTGGATTACTTTGTTTGCCTGATTTTTTATTGCATAATAAAAATCCAAACTGTGTTTTTCTACCTTCATAAGTTCGGTTTGACCAACTAGAAATTTCTGTGAGTAAGGTTTGCAATGTTTGATTGTTATCTGTAAGTGCTTTGCATATAGCTTTTTCTATAACATAGTCTTCAACATTTTTTATAAATTCATAAGGAACATCAGGATTATAAACTTTTGCGATCTCTTCAATAATTGTTCTAACAAGTGAGATTTCAAAATTTTTAAAAGGCTGAACTCTTTTAATAATAAAACGATAATCGTCACTATGATTTAATTTTACAAGAATTGTTCCGCCTTGTCCTTGGGCAACGCATGCATCACGAGAACTAGACTCTTCTTCGCCTACGATTTCAGAACCCGTAAAAAGAGATAAAATATTATCTTCTACGAAAGTTAAGAATAGTTCTTTTCTCATACATTGCCTCCTTATTTTATTTTTTTCAATAATTTAAAATATAAACTTTTAAACTTACTAACATCTATGTCTTTACATACTAAACAGTTTGCTGTTTTATCAAAATCGATAACCCCAACACCCGTGTCAACATCTGCATAATAAATTATTTCAATATTTGCCGGACAAACTTCATACATTGTAGAATCAATTAAATAACAAATTGCTGTTAAATCATATGTTGGTATTCCATCTTTTACTTGCCTATCTTTATAATATCTATATAAATTTTCCAGTAATGCTCCAGCACTACCACAATTTTTAGTACGGAAAACTTCTTCCCAGTCAAGATAACACTTTTTACCAAGTTCAGTTGGCACAATGACAAGTGGAATATGTGATTTTACTACAACTTCAGCAGCTTCAGGATCTTTACCTATATTAAACCCAACATAAGGAGTTTTTCCTTTTACCACCTTTTTTGTTGAAGATGCCATAAATACAATTTTGTTTATTTTGTGCACTGTTTCAGGATGTTTTGATATTAATTTTGCAATGTTTGTTATTGCACCTAAACACACCATATTAACTGGAACTTTACTTTCCATGAGTGTTTTATAAATCAAATCAATCGCGTTTTCTTTTTCTAATTTTCTTGTGTTTTTAGGAAACACATAATCACCTATTCCGCGTTTACCATGTGCCATAAAAATTTCACGATTTTTAACTAAAGAATCTTCACAACCTACGGCTACTGGAATATGTGGAGCATTTATATATTCAAGAACGTCTAACGTGTTTTTTGCTGAATTTTTAGCAGATGTGTTACCACTTGAACATGTAAAAAGTTTGATGTCAAACTTCTTAGAAGCGACTGCAATTATAATTGCTGCGGCATCATCAATTCCAGTATCTAAATCAACTATGAGTGGAATTTTCTTTTCCATGCTATCACCTATAAATATACTTTCTATAAATAAAATAACATATATTTAATTATATTGCACATATTTTTACAAAATTTTTTTAAAATTTTGTATTTTTTTACGTTAAAATTTGCAGTTTTTAACAGTTTTAGGTAAAATATAGACATGAAAAAGAAATTTTACTGCGAAAGCTGCAAACACTTAGCAAAAGAAAAGGGCCAAATTTTACATAATGATTTACTCGACATAGAAAAAGATTTACCTGTTTTTTGTGACATTTGCGGACAAGAAATATTAAATAGCTTAAACGAAATAGATACGGGGTCTGATGAATTAGATCTAGTTAAAAGTGCATTAAGTAATAAAAATTTACACGTTATTTGTTATACTGCACCATCTATTAGATCAAGTATAGGTGAAGCCTTTGGATACAACCTTGACGCCCAAGGCAAACTTGTTTCTGCATTAAAAAGACTTGGATTTGATAATATATTCGATATGAATATTGCAGCTGATTTTACAACAGTTGAAGAAGCTACTGAGTTTTTAAACAGACTAGAGCAAAACAATCTTCCAATGTTTACATCATGTTGTCCTGGTTGGGTAAATTATGTTGAAAGAATGTATCCTGAGTTTAAAAACAATTTATCTTCTTGCAAAAGTCCTCAACAAATGTTTGGAGCATTAATTAACAATATATACACAAAGCATATAAACAAAAAATCTACTGATATTTTTGTTGTAAGTATAGTTCCCTGTGTTGTAAAGAGATTTGAACGATTAAGACCAGACATGAATACAGCTGTCGGATATGATGTAGATGCATGCCTTACGACTGCTCAAATTGCCACACTCATAAAAGAAAAAAATATAGACTTTCCTTCATTGCCAAATGCAGATTTTGATACGTTTTTTGGTGAATCAACAGGCGCAGGTGTTATATTTGGTAACACGGGTGGCGTAATGAATGCAGTTCTTGGAAGTCTTGGCGAAAACGATTGTGATAAACAAATGACAAAGCTTAACAGTGAGCTTAAAAATGGAAAAAGTGGGCTTAAAACAGGAACTATAAATATAAAAGGTAAAAATATAAAGATTGCAATAGCTAGTGGCTTAAATAATGCACGAAATATACTTGAAGAACTAAAAATAGACCCTCACAAATATGATTTCGTCGAAGTAATGGCTTGTCCTGGCGGCTGTGTTGGAGGCGGTGGTCAAATAAATACACCATCTCTTTTAAATAAAGATGAGATTGTACACCATAGAGCAAAGATCTTATATAATGCAGCAAAGAACAAACTGCTTAAAAATTCTAAAGACAATCCGGCACTACAAAAAATATATAAAGAATATATCGGAGATTTTGGTGGACAAACAGCACATAAATTATTACACTTAAAAAGATAAATAAAAAAACTCTTGGGTTTTCCAAGAGTTTTTATTTTATTCTTGTGATTGAATTTGACCGAAAATTGCAAGTAATTGTTCTTTTTTGTTTTCGTCCATTTCAGTGTCAGCTTCTATTTTTGCAATAATTTCCGCTTTAGTATCATCATGTAATTGAGAAGCTAAATCCAAGGTTGCGTTCTTTTCGCCTTCAGCTTTTGTTGCATTGTCTGCGAGCATTTGTGTTAATGAATCAGATTTAACTAATGCATTGATAAGATTTGTTTGGTCAGTATCTTCAAGTTCTACAGAAGTTCCATCAGCATTCATAATCTTATTTGCTGTATTAAAGATTTCAACAGCCGCATCCGTTTCTTTAGAAGCATCAAAGGTTTCATCATTTATTACCTTGTCAACAACATCTAATATAACGCCTGATGTTTCCTCGTCAACACCCATATCTTGCAAGAAAGTATCAGTTACAACAGTATCAATAACTTCCGACATTGATTCGTTATCACTAAGAGATCCAAGAATATCTTTTACATCTTCAGAAGTGATTTTAGAATCTTCTGTTGTTGCATTCATCTTATCAGCAACTTTCATAGCATCTTCAAAACCTTTAAATGTTTGAGCAAGATTTGCATCTTCTTTTTTCCATACACTTTCTAATGATGTAGATAATCCAGCAAATTTATCAACATTTCCTTCGCCGACAAATTTCTCGGTAGCGAGCATTTCTTGAACAAGTTTCAATGAAACATCGCCAAACAAATTAGATTTACGCAAATTATCAAACGCATTACCAAGAGTTGCAAAATTCACCTTTTCGTATAATTTAGCATCAGCTGACGCGTTGTTCATTTGATCATAAATAGCAACAATGTCATCTGTAATTTTTTCAAGATGAGAAATTTCTTCATCGTCGATTACCGCTTCGGAATTTACATTTCCTATATTTGTTGTTTGTTCATCGGTAAAACCTATTGTTTTATATCCATATTTTACAGCACAGTTTAAAACCTCAGGTAAACATTCTTTAATTGTTGGACTTTTAACAAGTTCATTCATTATGTTTGTAATTAATAATTCGTTCTTGTCTTGTTTAAGAGTATTAATAGCATCAGTTGTTGTAAGAATATCTGAATTTGCAAGCACAACGTATGCGTCCATTATTGAAACAATATCTTTCCTTACATCACCGCGAGGATCTTTTAATGCTATAAGCATTTCATTAAATGCGTTATTTAAATCTTCATCTTTAAGATCTGGTTTGCTAATTCCTATAAATGTAGGATCTTCAACATTTGTCCAACCTTCTGCCATTCCAACGATTATTTCACTTATAATATCTGAAACATTTTTAGATTCAAGAACCGTCTCGATTGCTTTATCTAGTTTTTGTACATGCTCTGGATTTGTAAAATCAATTTGCTCGTTTGCTATAAATGAAATATTTTTATACGCATTGTTTAATATCTTAATTTCTTTCTTTAAGTTTAATTCAGTTTCATCATACTTAACTGTTGTTAATTTTTCAAATGTAATATCTGCGAGTTTTCCAACACCTAAAGTATTTAATACCTTTGTAAGAGGACTATTTTGAATTGCATTTATGTAATCTTCAGACGTTGCAACGATACTTACAAGTTCACCTTGTTCATCATTCTCACCCTCTGCATAAGCATAATCTTTCACTATTTGAACATTTGCCGAAGATATTGTCTCAACTTTAATTACTGGTGTAATTGTATTAATAAAACCATATACTGGAAGAAGTAACACTACTGCAATAACCGCACCTTGAACAGCACCGATTACTGCACCTATCATTCTGTGTTTGTTTTTACCCTCTTGTTTTTTCTTTGAGAAGAATATTGCATTTATTATCCAGAAAATTATCATGCTGAGCAATCTAAATAAATAGAAGAATACAATAAATCCTACTAGATTTAAAATAATCTCTGGGAGTAAAACAATAACAGCTTCAAATGATGGACTAGCTAGCATTAAATCATTAACATAAGGTATGCTTTCAAGAAGAGCGATTAATAGTTCTTGAACATTTGTTGCAGCATTTCCATTAATAACAATGTTTAACGCTGAAATATCTAAAGTTAATAGTGCCTTAGATATTGAAGGAACTACAAAAAATGTGAGAACAGCAACACTTATCACTAAACCTATTCTAACAATAGATTTTGCATAACCTCTCCACCAACCGAAAAGGAGTCCCAAAACAATAAAAAGTAAAAATGCCAATGTTAATATCGTTGCAAATGTATCTGCTTGCATAATTACACCACCTTAATATATTTATTATTAACAATATTATATCTTAAATATTAGATATTAACAATAGAAAAATGACAAATTTTAAAGATTTAAACAAAAAAATTCAGAAAAGAATAAACAAACAAAAAAATTTTCAAAAAACACTTTTAATTACATAAAAGGTGTGTTATAATCTAAATTACCTGGGAAAAACCCAACGACCAGGTATGGAGAGATACTCAAGAGGCCGAAGAGGATGCCCTGCTAAGGCGTTAGTACGAGCAATCGTAGCGCGGGTTCAAATCCCGCTCTCTCCGCCAACAAAAACCTAAATCGATAATCTCGGTTTAGGTTTTTTATTGACTTTTTACAAGTTAAATGTTATATTCTCTATGCCACCATATCCGTTGTTAATCCTTCATAAGTACATAGTATTTTCTCCAAAAAACTAAAAGGAGGATAGATTATGAAAAGTTACGAAGATTTAGAAAGAGAATATGATCAATTTAAAGTCAAAACTGCAAAAGCAAGTAAAGACTTATATGATGCATTAAAAGAATTAAGTCCTGAAAACCAACAACGATTCAAAAATGAGATATTGCCTGTTCTACCAGTAGGACTTATTAATTTTATAAACTCTTTAAACAACTAAATTTATAACTAGGCTAGACCAAACAATGTCTAGTCTTTTTTAGTGGCTGCTTTATGCCGTGAAAGGTTCTTGACATGAGATAGGAATGGTTAGGCTTTCTTGCAAGGCAAAGAACAAAAAAGGGCGAACCAACGAACGCTTTAGCCCGTGGTCGCCCTTTTTGTTGTCTATATTTTCTATTTGTTGATTAACTACTTTGCGTGTGCTTGTCTGGCGGAGCAAAGCGACGCCACTTGTTCAAGACAAGCACACGCGTTTATTTAAAATTAAAACATTGACAACATGTGTAATAATTGACAGATTTTGTAGTAATTTTGTATAATTAAATTAATTAAGGAGTAAATTTATGAATTATACAAAATATAAATATCTAACGATAGCAGGAATGGTTGTTGGAGGTGTTTTATTATATCTATACACCTACGCTAAAACATTTGCTTTGTTTGGTTGTGCAATTTTATGCACATCTATCGGCTTATTTTTTTATTTTAAAGGAAAAGAAAAAGATTCCAATATAGAAACAAATACAGAAATCGTACAAGAAAACAAAGATAATACAACATCTAATCTAGAGCTTTCAAAATATAGAGAATTAATTTCTAACACCTTTGATATTGACGGAACGGAAAGCAATTTTCAATGTTCTTTAATGTTAATGGCTCTTTATCAAATTAAAGAAAATCCATATTACAATGCAAAAGACTTATCTTTCAATATAGATGATATGATATTAAAAATTGACAATTTTCGCGTAGAAAAATTTTTAAATTCTAAAAATAGCAGTTTTGTCGCTTTAGATACAGAAACAACAGGGTTAAGTGCTGATAACGATAGAATTATTCAAATAGCCTTAGTAAAATTTGAGAAAGGTGTTGTTGTTGATAAATTTGTATCCTATGTAAATCCTAAAAGGCATATAAAAAATGATGCAAGTGAAATTAATGGTATTTATGATGAAGATGTAAAAGATGCAAAAACAATTAAAGAACTATTTCCGACCATTTTGGAATTTATTGGAAAATATCCAATTGTTATGCACAATTCACAATTTGATATGAGTTTTTTAAAATCTGAGTATTTTAGAAGTTTTAATAAAGAGATGCCTAGATTTAAGACATTCTGTACAATGAAAATGTGGAGAAAATTATTTTACAAACATCAAGGAGAAGATGTTCCATCTGCAAAATTATATACTTTAGTTTTAAATCTCTTAAATAATCAAGAACAAGCGGAATACAAAGAAAATAAACATACAGCATATTGTGATGCTTATACCACAGGTAAGGTTTTTATGAAAATGTATGATAATGATATTGATAAAAATTAAAAAAAATCGATTTTCGTTATAAGTTCTCCGCCAAGTGATAACAATCCGAACATTTATGTTCGGGTTGTTCTTTTTTGCTAAAAATTCTTAACACGAAACAAAAGAAAAATCAGCCACTTTGACAAAATTTTCAAGAATAGGTATTGAAAAAGTTTTTGATATATGTTAATATATGAGATATATGAAGGAGTTAATTATATGTTTTATCCGACTAAACCTACAACACAGATAAAAGAGGAATTGACATTTATAAAAGATAAAAAATGTTGTGAGCAAGAGAGGAAAGATTACACTCAAAAATTATTTACTAAATTTATGAGAAAGTCACAAACTCAACCTTATTATGGATATGTGTGTGAAGGAGCAATTGTTTTAACAACAGATCCGGAAGTTGAAGATAAATTAAGGATTCCAGACTGTAGAAGATATTGTTTTACTGATAATTATATTTATTCTTTTGAAGCACTTGGTATTAAATTATGTGAAAATTCTCAACTTTGTTCAAATATAAAAAACGCAATGCTATTTTCATCCATGAAAGAACAAGGACCAACTGATAGATCTGTAGGTGGGAAATATACATTATTACTTATATATAGTGAGAAATATTATAACAGGTTTGAAGAATTATTTCCAACTGTATTTCAACATCATATTGACGAAAATAAGATAGATGAGGAGGGGCCCTTTTATAAAGAAGTTCCTTTGTTACATGTAGAATTTAGTAGGAACAATGAGTGCGTCAAACTAGAGTCTGATGGATATTTTTGTGATATTTTCGATATGCGTATTAAGGGAGGATTGTATTTAGAATTGGATAATTTGGCACCAACAAATCCAAACTCAGAAGAAGAACATACTCTATAAATTAAACACCTAATATTTGGGTGTTTTTTATTGCTGAAATATATAAAATCGATATAAATCTTGATTAAATTATAGTAAGCAGGATAAGAATTGCATACATTTTGCCATATTTTTTGATCTAAACGCCCTAAAATTCAGCACTTTTGATGTATTCACTTTTCAAAATTCGCTGAATGCAAATTTGCATACACTCCCTTTCTAGACCAAGTGGAAAACCCACTTGTCTTTTTTTGTAGAAAATATGATTTTATATTAGATTTTATGCTATACTATTATTGCTCCAAATGGAGCATTGGGTTAAAATCAATAAGGCACAAGCATATTCTCATAATTGTAAAAATATGAGATGCAAAAACTTATTGACACACAATGTTTTATTGATTGTGAAAATATACCAGAAAACATAGCCACTTACAACCTTAATACTTTAAGTTACAGGCAAGGCAAAACAAAATTAAGTCAAAAACAAATATAGCGAATTGCCTTTATTCTTGCAACCGACTTAAAGAACTTTGCCGAACCCAACGGCGACTTTTCTAACCTATCAGCAAATGCAGTCTACACTCATTTGCAATCCAATCAATAAAATAACTAAGAAGGATTAAAAAATCCTTCTTTTTCTTTAAGAAATATGTTATAATAAAACTAGAGGTAAAAACTATGAATGATATTAAAAAGAAAATATGTAATTGTTCATTATGTGGAAACTTGCCAAAACTGACTGAAAACTCTATACAATATGGAACAACCAAATTTATTATAATAGGTGAAAGTCCAGCAAAAGATGGCTGGATAGAAAGTAAACGGGCTTTTTATAACACAGCAGGTAAACTTCAAGGAAGTGGTAGAGTTTTAGAAAGTTTGTTAAATAATATTAAACTATCTATTTCAGATATTTACTTTACGGAATGTTGTAAATGTATTATTGAAGATAGAAAAAACCTTGAAAAATGCTCAAACAATTGTATGCCTATCCTTATTGAACAACTAAACTCTTTACCTTGTGAAATAATATTAACAATGGGGTTGCATCCAACCCAAGCAATACTTAATACTAAAATCAAAAAATATGCTGATTATGTCGGTAAAGAATTTAACATTGTTTTAGGTGATAAAAAATATAAACTTATACCAATTTACCACCCAAGCCCTTTAAACCCCAAGGGTTATAAAGACAACGTCCCAATTTTTGAGAAGATTAGAGACTTATGTTAATCATAATCCACCTAGCACCAATATAGATTTTGATGTTAGGATTGGATAACGGTCTTTCCGCCATTAGCGATTAATACGAACTCGAATGAGTTCGTATTTTTTTATTTAATAAATTGTTTTGGGATTTGTTTAAAGTATGATAGAATTAAAAAGTAGAGGAGTAGATATATGTTTGATAAATTAAGATATGCTTTTGTTAAAAGAGACTTGAAAAAGTATATTGATGGTGGCAAAATCCCAAAGTTCATTCGAGGAAAATTTTCGGTACCTAAAAACATTGATGACAAATTTGATATATTAAAGTCTCAAACAAAATCTTTTTCAAAAACATTGATAGATTTTATTGATGAGAAAAATATGTCAGATGTAGATTGCTACAAACGGGCAAACATAGATAGAAAATTGTTTTCAAAAATACGAAGTAATGAAGATTATAAACCTAGTAAAAATACAGTGTTAGCTTTTGCAATTGCTTTAAAATTAAATGTAGCTGAAACCAATGTTTTGCTTGAAAGTGCTGGCTATACGCTTTCTCAGAGTTTCATAAGTGATATTGTTGTAAAATATTTTATAGAAAAAAAGAAATATGATATTAATCTTATTAATATCGCACTAACTGAATATAATCAACAGTCGTTGACTAATTTTTAAATGTCGCCTTTATAGCGACCACGTGTAAATTAATTATGTTATAATGTGTTTATATAAAAGGAGGATAATGTGAAAATTTTAATAAGTGACAAAGATGTAATAAAGGAACAAAAAATGGCACAAGAAAGGTGTATTGAATTTATTGGAAAAGGTAAAATCAGCGTAGATGAACTAGAAAAAATGGTAAAAGTTCTTGAGACTGCTAATCAAAAATTAAGAAAAAAGTGTAAAAGAAATATTATAACAAAAACAATGACATGTGGTGGGTCTTGTGAAAAGGTTGAAATACCAGCAATAGTTCAAAGTAAATTATATCAAGACAATAAAAATCTTATAAATGCTTTACTTTTTAACATTAGAATTGCAAAAATAAATCATATAAAATTTGTTGAAAATTTTAGTTTTACAGATAAAGAAATTTCGAACTATAATAAATAGAAAGGAGAAAATATGAATATTGTAGGAAATTTAGAGAATGGATCAGTTGAAATTAGAAATTTAAAATCAGAAGACGGATTACATATTAGTTTTGATATTAATGTGAGAACTCAAAATTTATCATTTTCTTATAATTTTGGAGAAGTTGTATATTTTAGAATGGAAGATTTCTTAAATGAAAATTCAACAAAATTGCAAGATGAGAATCATATGGGAAATTTTTTAGAATTAACCAAAGACCATTTATGTATTTTTATTAATCAAAATGGTGCAGAGTCAAATATTAAATTAGATATAAACCAATTTGAAGATCAAGAAATATTGACTAATTTCTTAATAGAGTTAAAAGCATATTATGAAGTATTAAGAAAAAAGTAAGCAGGTTCGTATAAAGAAGCTAACTTTCCGCCAAGAGCGACTGCGTTCGAACACCGGAGGATTATACATAATAACCAACGATGTCCCGGGCGCAATTTTTTATTGATAATTGTATTAACAATTTAATTATTGTATGTTATAATTAAACAAGAGGTAGTGGTTATGGATTATAAGTTAGTCATTAAAAATTTTAAAGATACTCTTTTATCTAACACATTGCAATCAACACGACAATATGTTGGAAAAAGAGTTCAAGGGCAAATTTATACTGCTGAGCATGCTCAAATTGACGCTCTCACATTAGCTAATGATAGTTTAAAATTTATAGAAACATTGTTAACTACAGAATTAATTGATGAGAAAACTTTTGAAAGAATTATTGAAAAACTTTCAAATACTGTAAAAAATATAGACTTTTTGCCAGAGAATAAAAGAGGCATATATGGTCAAGCTGTTGCTGAAGAAAAAAAGATATATATAAATCCAGATATGCAAAATTGGAAAAGAACTCTATATCTTTTTCATGAGCTTGCTCATTGTTGTTTTAAAGAAAGAAATACCGCTCCATATATTGGTGATTTAATGAGACATAGTACATACTATGGTTATATGACAATTGAAGAAGCGCTTGCACAAAATATTGCAGAAACATGTTATTATGCATCAATAAATCAGCCAAGGCCACAAAAACAACCTGAAAGAGATCGTGTAATACCAAACATTCAATATCAAACTAATTATGATTATTATGGATTATATCAACCTTTAGCCATAGCTTTTGGTAGAGTTTTAAGAGGTGTTGGTACTAGTTATAGAGATAGCGACGACAAGATCTTATTTGATTTAAGTAAAAAAGCATTAAAAGAAGATTTACTTGAATCTGTCATATATGAATATCAAAGAGATGGCATTTCTCAAGACCTTGAACCTATGTTCTTCGCTTTGGCAAACATTTATTCAGCCAAGAAAATGAGTTTTGGAATGGGTGGTGTAGAAGAACGAGTATTTGATAGAAACGAAAGACTTGTTGCAAGTAAAGAACTTAAACCAACCATTCAAGAAACGCAACAATATTATATGAATGCATTAGAAATTATGAAAAGAAATGAAAATTACAGAGCTCCATTCGAAAAAACAAATCAATAAATTTTGCTGGTGTTTCAAACGCTATCACCATCACTCCGCCAAGCAGGTTGTCAAGCCGCACCAACATTTAGACGACTTTTTTTATTTCTATAAAAAAACGGTTCGGGGTCCTTCAGATTTGCCAACAAGCATGTTTATTCTTACTAATCATGGTAAAGATCGATTTTTTATTTTATTTACTTTGACAATTGCAAAATTTATATTATAATGTTCGAATAGGAGAAAAATTATGGAATTAATGTTAGATAATGCAAATTTAGAAACCATCAAAGAATGTGCGGAGATTTATCCTTACGTCGGCGTAACCAGTAACCCAACTATTATAAAAAAAGAAGGTAAAATAAATTTTTTTGATCACTTCAGAAAAGTTCGAGAAATTATTGGAATGGAGAGATCTCTCCATATTCAAGTAGTATCTCAAACTTCAGAAGAAATGATAAGGGAAGCTGAAAAAATAGTCAAAAATATTGATAAGGAAGTTTACATTAAGATCCCTGTAACAGAAGAAGGATTAAAAGCTATTAAGAATCTCAAAAGCAGAGGATTTCATATTACAGCCACTGCAATTTACACAAAAATGCAAGGTCTTGTTGCAATTGCTGCTGGCGCAGATTACATAGCACCATATTTCAACAGAATTCAAAGTCGTGGATCAGACGCTTCACAAACAATTGCTTGCTTTAGACAAAATATAGACTACTTTGGAAAGAAAACTAAGATTCTTGCTGCAAGTTTTCACCATGGTGGACAAGTTACCAATGCGCTTCAAGCAGGTGCAGACGCCGTTACAATTCAACCAGAACTTTTGAGAGAAATGGTTTGTGCTAATTATACAAATTATATAGATAATGCCGTAACAACTTTTGCTGCCGACTGGAAAGAGTCGCAAGGAACAAACAGTATTGCTGATTGTGAAGAATAATGTATTTAAAAAAAACCAAGTCAAAATATATTGACCTGGTTTTTTTGTTTGCTTTAAAGGGTGTGTTGTGATATTATTTTCGTAAGAGGTTTTTATGGGTAAAATTATTTTAGCGTCTAATAATAAACATAAGATTAAAGAATTCCGCGAAATGTTTCCTGAAGATAATGTTTTGGCTTTAGAAGACATCGGCTTTTTTGAAGACATTGTAGAAGATGGCTCTAGTTTTGAAGAAAATAGTTTAATAAAAGCTCGAGCTGTGCAGTCGTTTTTAAAATCAAAAGGCATTGTTGCTAGCGTTATTGCCGATGATAGCGGGCTTTGTGTAGAAGCTTTAAATGGTGCTCCTGGAATATATAGTGCTAGATATTCAGGTGATCACGATTTTGCAAAAAATAGAGAAAAACTGCTTAATGAATTAAAAGGTGAACAAAATAGAAAGGCATATTTTAATTGTACTCTTGTTGAGTTATTTCCTTCTGGCGAATACATTGTGGCAGTTGGAAAAACATTTGGAACAATAACAACTGAAGAAATCGGAGACAACTCGTTTGGGTTTAATTGTCTATTCCTTTCAGACGATCTTGGCAAAACTTTTGGTGAAGCTACTAGTGAAGAAAGAAATCGTGTTTCACACAGAGGTCGAGCTATAGCTGAATTAAAAGAATTAAAATATTTTAAAGAAAACAATATTTCAATAAAACAACTCAACTCAAGTCATACAAGTCAGTTTTGCGATTTAATTGTAAATATGTATTCTAACCTAGAAAATTTAGAGTGGTTTTCCCCTATGCCATACGATTATGAAAATGTTAAAGGCATGATTGAAAATCCTAGATTTTATATAATCGGATACTTTGAAGGCGATGTTTTGTGTGGTGTATGCTCACTCGATTACAAATGTGGAAAACTTATCGGTAAAATAGATTTACCTGAAAATTGTGACACAAGTAAACTTGTTGAAATGGGGTTTACTATGGTACATTCTACGCAGCGCGGTAAAGGAATCATGAAAAAGATGGTTGCCCATCTTTTAGAAAAAATTAAAAACGATGGGTTTAAATGGGCGTTTGGTAAAGTTCATAAAGATAACTTGGCAAGTTCTACGTCTCTAATTCGTAACGGCTTTAACGTTTATTCATTATATGCAAAACCTGTTAAGGTATGTGATTTTGTTGCTTTATCATCAGAGTCTTTCTTCTCAGAAAAGGGCAAACAAAATGCACAAAAAACATTATCAAGAATCGACAAAAACTGCCAAGAGATAATTGTAGATTATAGAATTTTAGTTAAGGAACTATAAAGGCTCGTTTCTCAGTTATATATCTTTATTAAAAAACCACCTAAATCTATAGGTGGTTTTTTTAAAATTCATAACCGCATTCTGATACCGGCATTAATGGTTTGTTGTTTTGTTTTTCAACATAATAAATAACTTCTTGATGGTTTACAGGATTTTCTTGTCTTTCTTGTTTAATATTAGAGCTCATAATTTCTTTATTTGTCATACCTGTAACACGCATTGCTTTCCTATCTACTTTTTCTATTACAAAATTTATAGGCTTACATAGACTTAAAATTGTTTTACCATTTTTATCATAAACTGCACAGCGTTGTTGAGATAATTCATACCCCTTACAACTTCTGCCTACAATTTGGGACAATGGTATTTCTGCGCATACACCTTTTTCTTCATCTTTAACAATAACAATAATATTGTCATCATTTTCGTCTTCACATATATGGGTTTTAAATTTTACAATGCGTCCACGAAGTTTTTCACCTATGTGTTTTTCACAATATAATACGCTGTTAACATCTTCGAAATCTTTTTCTGCCTGATCCACATCTAACTGGCGTTCATTTGCAATTTCAACGATTTGTTTTATAGTTTTTGAGCTTATAGGTTTTGTTTGATGAATATTTGCTAAAATATTATACTGCGTGATATAGTCTGGTAATCTTCTAATAGGCGATGTTGTATGGCTATAATGCGGTGATTGCAATGCATAGTGAGATATTCTTTGCCCGTCTACGCCTATCAATTTCTCGTTCATCTTTGAATCATATAAATTATCGTTATACACAGCTCTTGATTGCATTTTTATAAGAAATTTATTTATTACTTCCTCATTGTCTGTGTCTTTTATAATTTCGATTAATCTCCTTGTTCCTTCAGCAGACAAGTCTCCATTAAAGTTAAGCCCTAAGATTTTAAAAAATTCATTTGCTCGCTTGCCTTTATTACAACTAGGCTCGTTGTGTATTCTAAAAATATTATCTAAATTGTTATCTTTAGCATATTTTGCGGTTGCCTCATTTGCAGTAACCATAAATGCTTCAATAATTTCATGATACATTAAATGTGGTGTAGCTTTTATATCTACGACATTTTCTAAGCTGTCATCAAAAATAATTTCTCTTTCTTTATTAGCTATAAATCTAAGCATTTTTCTAGCTTCAAATCCGGTTTTTATTGTTTCACCAGCATAATAATTCATCAACATTTGCTCGTTTGCTGACAACCGTTCATTCCTTAAACATTTTTTTAATAGTTTGCTTTTTGAATGAACATTTTTCTCATTGTCTACTATTTCTTGAGCCTCTTCGTAAGAAAACTTTTTACGACTTTTAATGATCGCATCATAAATTTCAGATTTTTTTACTTTTCCCGTTTCAAAATCAATAACACTTTTTACAACAAAAGCCAACCTATCCTCGTTTGGATTAAGCGAACAAATACCCGTTGAAAGCTGACTTGGTAAAATGCTATAAGCCTTGTTAGGAGCATAAATGGTAAATGCTCCATCAATATATCTTTTTCCTATCTCGCTTTTTAAATTAAAGTATTTGGTTACATTTGCAACAGCTGTATAACAAACAATATTTCCTTTATAGTCAAATCTTGAATAAATAGCATCGTCCATATCTTTACACGTAGCAGGATCAACAGTAACAAAAGGTAAATCTCTTAAATCTACGACTTTACCCTTTTGTCCATATTGAGCTTCGTTTTCAGAAATTAGTTCGTAATCATCTACGTATACACTTGTCGGTATTCTTGAGATTTCATCTTCGATTTGTTCTCCAGACCAAGACATTACTGCACCATAGTTGCTAGCAATAGCATCATATTCATGAATCAAGTTTCCCGCATCGCCTTTTATCTCTAAAAGTGTTCCACCTAAAATAGGTGCATTCATGTCTTGCATTTCTATGGTACAAATTTTATCCTGATATTTAATAGTCTCTTCTTTAGAGTTTAATATTTGAATTTGTCTTAAAGGAAAACTTTTACTATTTGGTATAAAAACTAAATTGTCATGACTTGTTTTAACAACTCTTCCTAGTAAAACGTTTTTGTTATTTTCCACTTTTGGTTTTTCGTTATTATTTATATTATTACAATGATTATCATTATAACTTTCACTGGATTCAAAAATAAAAGTGTTTTCTTTTTCGGTTTTTCCTAAAACAACAGCTTCAAGTTTGTTGTTCACCTTTTCTACAACAATTTCTATAACTTCGCCATTTTTATAACCGGCAACATCATTTCTTTCAACCTTGTAGCGTCTATTAGAATTTGCTTCAACAATAAAGCAACCTTTTCGTTCCTTTTTTATGATTCCATATTTAATAATCTCTGGGTTTATAGAAACCATTTCCTTATCCATTTTTAAACAACCAGAGGATAATAACCCATCTAGCGATTCAAAAAATTTACTTTTATTCCTAACCTTACCTCTCATAATAAGTTTCTTTCTTATTATGTTTCTATGAGTTGTGCCGTTTAAAAATATAAACTTATAAATGTACTTATGTATTTTAAACAATTCATCATTTGTTAACATGGACAAATCTCCCACTTCATATATTCTAAGCATAACATAGGATTATCTGTTTTTCAATACCCAACCTGTATAAAATGTCGTTTTTTATATTTTTATAATATAAAAAATATTAGACACACATCAATTTTTATGCTATAATAAATCAAAAAATTAAGATGCAAAACAAAGGATATTTTTTATGATTAATTATGCGGGTGAGGAAATTGTTTTTAATGGTTGCCCAGGGTGTGCTTATGCAAAACATGAGTTTTCTTTACCTTGTGGTATAGCTTTTCAAAATGAAAGATTTACATTGTCTCAAGACTGGGAATTGCCTATTGACGGATTTTTTGTTGTCTGCCCAACAGAAAGACATGTTGAGTTCTTTAATGACCTGACACAAAATGAACGAAATGAAATGTTTGATATTGTAAACAAAACTATATCAATATTAAAAAGCCACAATATTTGTCAAACATTTAATATTATCATTCAAGAGAAGAAAGGCGTTCACTTACATGTTTGGATTTACCCTCAACATGAATGGATAAAAACAAAGTTTGGAAATTCAATGGCAAAAGTTAAAGAAATTTTTGACTACGCAAAACAAAATCTGAGAACCCCGGAAAATCTTGAAAAAATAAAACAAACATCAAATCTTTTAAAAACTGAAATAAACAAAATTTAATAATTTTTGTAAAATAAAAAAACGCCAAATTTTGGCGTTTTTTATCCTTCAATTTTGTCCAACATTATACCCGCTTCTTTTATTAATTGTAATGAGAATTCATCTGGGTATCCTTCTGCATATACAATTCTTTTAATACCCGCATTAATTAAAATTCTTGTACACAAAGAACATGGTTGATGTGTTACATAAATTGTTGCTCCATCAATGTTTACATTTGTTTTAGCTGCTTGCACAACAGCGTTTTGTTCAGCATGAATAGCATAACACATCTCTTGTCTTGTACCACTAGGAATGTTGAGTTTGTCACGTAAGCATTCCCCTCTTTCTTTACAACTTTTAATACATTGTGGGGCACCATTATATCCTGTAGTTAAAATTCTATGATTTTTTACAATTATAGCCCCTACTGGTCTTCTGATACAGCTTGTCCATGATCCAACAGCTCTTGCTATCTGCATAAAACGAGAATCCCAAACTTTTTCTTTTTCTGACATATTTTCTTTTTTCATACTTTACTCCTCATAAAAGTAATTTGTTTACACATAATACAAGTATAGCAATCACAAACAAAAAAAACAAATATTATGCGAAACATTTTCTATTCTCTTAAAATAAAAAACTGGCTTAAAACCGCAAACCCTTCTACTTCTCTGTTAGTAGGACAATTTATATTTGCCTTGATTCCAAACATTTTGATTATTTTACTAGCTTATCCTTCTGCTAAAATTATAACAAGTTTAACAGTTTTTGATTACTCTGCAGCTAAACTCTATCTTTTGTTTGATTTTGTATTAATCGCTTTAATAAATATTTCTTGGTTTATAAACAACACCTTTTATTCATCACAAATAAAACATATTTATAAATCTGCACAGGAAAAAATATATAATAAATTAATTTTAATGCATGATAATAGTTTAAAAATAAACTCCAAAGAAAAATTAATAAATATTATGACGTCTTCTCTTTTTAATCTCGCAGAATATTCTAATATTTTTATTAAACAACTTGCTAGCTATATCAGCGCCATTATCACACTAATTGTAGTTTTTACTTTATCAGATATAATAGGTTTAATAATTTTATGTCTTTCTATTGTTGTATATTTTCTTTTTAAAATTATTAATAATTCCATTTCTAAAAACTCTTTCTTGTTACAATCTAAACGTGACGAAACCTGCGAGGTTTTTGCGGATATTGTAAATGGTCGAAATGAAATATTTGATTTAAACCAAGAACCAGGTTTAAAAAATAAGTATATAAATAGTAACCTCGAAATTGTTGAACTTTACAAAAAACAAAACAATCTGAATTCATTAAAATATAACTGGATAAAAATTTTTTGGAAAGCCATTGTCGCATTAAGTACACTATATTTTATTAGTCAAGTTCAATATAATTTTTTATCACTAAGCACATATTTAATTTTGATTCCATATTTGTCTGAGTGTGTAGATAAATTCATTCTAGCCTATGATAGTTACTACAATCTCGAACTTACACACATTTCAGCTTTAAGAATAAAAACCATTTTTGATATACCAGAAAAAGATATTATATTTTTTGGAAACAATATTACAGATGATGTAGTTGGAAGTATTACATTTTCAAACGTTTCTGTTTCTAATTCATCAAAAAGTTCAAGTCATATAAAACCTTTTTCTTATCAAATAAAAAGAAATCAGTTTTGTGTTTTTAAAGGGTTAAAAAACTGTGGAAAACGACATATTTTTAATTTACTCAAACGTGAAGAAAAACCACTGACTGGCACAATAACAATAGATAGTATAAACATTTTCGATTTTGACCCAAACTACTATAAAAAAAATTTAAGCTATACAACTGCAACACCTTACTTTTTTGATATGTCAATAATGGAGAATTTAAAACTTGTGAACCCAAACAAAAACGAAATATTAAAGACAATGAAAAGTTTTTATTTAGATTCGTTTATTAATTCTTTACCTAAAAAATATAATACCAACATTATACGATCAACAACTGAAATTCCTTCATATTATTTATTCTTGCTTGGACTTGCTCGCGCAAAACTAACTAAGAGTGAAATTTTAATGATATATGAATTTCCAAATGGATTGACAAAAAAGGAGATTGAAACAATAAAAAGTATTCTTTCAAAACTTAAATCTCATAAAACTATAATTGTATTTTCTGCGATGGATATTGTCGATAATATTGCAGACAAAATAATTGTTGTGGAAAATGGGAACGTAAATGTATAAAATAATAAAAAATGCAGACACTATTAATAATACTTTAAAGGAGATAATTATGAGTAAAAATTGTAAAAAAGCTAAAAATACAAAATGCTGTACAAGCAAAGCTCAATCTACTGAAAAAGATTGTAAGTAATATAAAAGAGGAAGAACATTCTTCCTCTTTTATATTAGCCCTAAAAAACTGTTAACAATACAAAATACTCCAACTATCAACAAGTATATACTAAAAATATAAAACTTGTTGTTTTGAACAAGTTTTGAAACCGTCTTTATGGAAGCTAATCCTGATAAAAAAGCTACTAAAAAACCTATTAACATTGGTAATCCCATAATTGTTGAAATAACGATCTTTGAACTAAAAAACAATTCATAAACGATGCCCCCTAAAATAATCGGGATACTTAAAATAAAACTAAATTTAACTGATTCTGTTTTAGACAAACCGCATAATTGTCCCGTAACAATAGTTGTCCCTGACCTAGATATTCCTGGGACACAAGCAATTCCCTGCATTAAACCTATTATAATTCCTGTTTTATAACCGAATCCTAAACCTGATTTTTTCTTTATAATTGTAGGCAGCAAAAGTATGACAGCTGTTACTAAAAATAAAAAGCCTATAAAATTAACAAACACATAATCAGATAATATTTTTCGAACAATCAAAGCTATTAAGACCGTAGGTATAAATGACACATATAAACTTTTAGCAAAACATGATGTTGGATGTTTTAATAAATATACAATGTCTTGCCAGTAAAACATTACAACCGCAAGGAGTGTTGCAAGATGCAGCATTAAACTAAATATTAAATCATTAGATAATCCCATAAGTTTTTCCGCAACCATTAAGTGTCCCGAACTTGATATAGGAAGAAATTCAGTTAACCCTTGTATTAATCCTAAAATAACAGCTTTTACTAATGTCATAATAATCCTCAATTAAATCTTATGCTGTATAATATAAAAACATTAATTATGCTTTATTTTTTATAAAAATTTGTGTATAATGTGCTTTATAAGGAAGAAGATTATGGAATTAGGCGTTGTTGGATTACCAAATGTAGGAAAAAGTACTTTATTTAATGCTATTACCAAGGCAGGGGCAAATGTGGCAAATTACCCTTTTTGTACTATTGAGCCAAATGTGGGAGTTGTTGCTGTTCCAGATGAAAGGTTAAATGTACTTGGAAAAATGTATAACACTCAAAAAATAACACCTGCCCTATTAAAGTTTGTAGATATTGCAGGTCTTGTTAAGGGTGGAAGTCATGGAGAGGGAATAGGAAACCAGTTTCTTGCTCCAATTCGTGAATGTGAAGCTATTGTCCATGTTGTTAGATGTTTTGAAGATTCAAACATTATCCATGTAGACGGCTCTATTGACCCTCTTCGCGATATTGAAACAATAAACACTGAATTAATTCTTTCAGATTTAGATAGTATTTCCTCACGTATTGAAAAAACTGAAAAAAAAGCAAAACAGGGTGATAAAGACGCTAAAGCTGAACTAGAAACAATGTTAAAGATTAAAGACTGTTTAAACAGTGGAAAACTTGCTAAATCTATCAACTTTAAAGATGATGAAAAAGCCTTTGTTGATTCTTTATTTTTAATTACAACTAAACCTGTTATTTACGCATGCAACATATCTGAAACAATGCTTGCTTGTCCTGAAGATAATTTTGAAAACATACGCAAAGTTAAAGAATTAGCACAAAATGAAGGATCTGAAGTGTTGGTTATCTGCGCAAAAATAGAACAAGAGTTGTCTGAATTAGAAGATGAAGATAAACATCTTTTCTTAGAAGAATTAGGCCTTTCTTCTAGCGGATTAGATAAAATAATTAAAGTTGGATATAAGTTGCTTGGATTAATTTCTTATTTAACAGCTGGGGAAAAAGAAGTTCGTGCATGGACGATCACAAAGGGTACAAAAGCTCCAGGGGCTGCGGGAAAAATACACAGTGATTTTGAAAAAGGATTTATAAGAGCTGAAGTTGTTACCTATGAAAACATGGTCGAATACGGCGGTTATAATAAAGCAAAGGAAAATGGTAAAGTTCGCAGCGAAGGAAAAGATTATATTGTTCAAGACGGTGATGTAATATTATTTAGATTTAATGTGTAAACATAAAAACAAAAAAATACTTCTATAAGCAATAGAAGTATTTTTTTTATAAAGTTTTTATATAGTTGTATAAATCTTTACAGTTTACATTCATCAATATCGGGCTAGCAGAATATGTTGATCCTGAAGAAATCATAAAATAAATAGCTATTTGTTGTGTTTTACCATCTTCTGGTAAAATAAAAATTAACTGTTTATAATCTATTTTTTTACTATCGCCATCAACATAAACGATTTGTGATTGAGTTGTTTCATATTTTATTTCAATACAAATATTATTTTTCAAGTTTGAATCACCTGCCCAATTAGGCAAATATCTATTAACATCTTGACTTAAAGTATCGTTAACTTCAATCTTATTAATAGCTCTCTCTAGTATTGAAATTGTACCTATATTTTTTAATTTTTCATACAGTTCATAATATTTTGATTTAGTATTAGTTTCGGAATATGTAGTAGAAACTGTACTGTGATTATATATTGATATAGCGCTAGGTTTTTCTATTATAAAACTAGTTGTTGTTTTAATACAAGAAAGAACTATACTTAATACTATTATTAAAGCTGTAAATATGCCACTTGCAATACTAAATTTTTTTAAGTTCATTACTTATCTTCCTTGTCGTCTTTTGTTGAATTTTTGTTTTCAGTCTCTTCTGCAAGTTTTTCTGTTTCGGAAGTTTTTTCCTGTTTTTTAGCTTCTGCCTTTTTAATTAATTCATCGGCAAAATTTTGCTCTTTTACAGTTTCTGTTTTCTTTGGTTCTTCTTTTTTGTTTTTGTTTTCGATAAATTTAATAACTGTTTTTACAGTTTTTCCCGCAATTATCAAATCTATTTCGTCACTATATATTGTTTCTTTTTGTAAAAGCAATTCAACCATGTTGTTTACGATTTTTTTGTTTTTCTCAAGTAATTGTAAAGCTTTCTTTTGACATTCAGAAATAATTTTTGATACTTCCTCGTCAATGATAGCAGCTTGTTTTTCACTATAATTTACTTTTGTTTGGTAGTCTCTTCCTACAAATATTTCGGTTTGACTTCCAAGTTGTACTAGACCAACACTTTCGCTCATACCCCATTCGGTGACCATCTTGCGAGCAATAGTGCTTGCAACTTGAATATCGTTTGAAGCACCTGTTGTAATGTCTTCCAAAAATATTGTTTCGGCAGATCTACCACCTAAAAGTACTGTTATTCTATCTATCAATTTCTTTTTTGATCTATATTCGTCATCAGTTTCAGGTCTAGATAAAGTATAACCTCCAGCATTACCTCTTGGGATTATAGAAACTTCATGTACAGTATCTCCTGTTTTTAAAAGTTTTTCAATTACTGCATGACCAGCCTCATGATATGCTGTTATCTTTTTATCTTTATCACTTATTATTCGACTTCTCTTTTGTGGACCTATTGTTACTTTAACGATAGAATTGTTTATATCTTCCATCTTAATAGAAGTTTTGTTATTTCTTGCGGCAAGTAATGCAGCTTCATTTAAAAGGTTAGCGATGTCTGCACCAGTAAACCCACTTGTTACTCTTGCTACTGTTTTAAAATCTACATCACTATCAAAAGATTTTCCTTTAGAATGAACTTTTAATATTTCCTCTCTTCCCTTAACATCAGGAGCGTGAATATATATTTGTCTATCAAATCTACCTGGACGCATAAGTGCTGGATCAAGTATATCGGCGCGGTTTGTTGCTGCCATTACGATAATGCCTTCATTTTCTTCGAAACCATCCATTTGAACAAGAAGTTGGTTTAAAGTTTGTTCTCTTTCGTCATTTCCTCCACCAAGACCTGCTCCCCTTTGACGACCAACAGCATCGATTTCATCAATAAATATAATACATGGTTTTGCTCTTTTTGCATTTTCAAACAAATCACGTACACGAGAAGCTCCAACACCAACAAAAAGTTCCATAAAATCAGAACCACTTATTGTAAAGAAAGGAACTTCTGCCTCACCAGCAACAGCTTTTGCAAGTAATGTTTTTCCAGTACCTGGTTGACCAATAAGCAAAACACCCTTTGGAATTTTTGCGCCAAGTTTTATAAATTTGTTTGGGTCCCTTAAAAATTCTATTATTTCTTGTAGCTCAGCCTTTTCTTCGTCTGCGCCTGCAACATCTGAAAATTTTGTTTTACTTGGATAAATCCTTGCTCTATTCTTAACAAAATCAAAAGATTTATTATTTGCGCCTTTTACTTGTCTAGACACGATACTAAATAAAACTATAAAGCTAACAATAATTAATATAGGATACAATATACTCATTATATTGAACGTTTCAGTTGTTCCAAAAACGATTGTCACATCAGTATCCGTTTCAGGGTGTTTATTGTATTGTTCAACATATTCTCTTACAGTGTTTTCTCTTGAATCTGTTGTATACATCCAATACTTTTCACCATTCTTAAGTGTGATATTGATAGTTTTAGCGTTTAATTCTACCTTCTCCACCACCTTATTGTCTACATGTTCGATAAATTTATCATAACTTAATTCTTCACCTGTAGCAGTGTCTGAAAATAACCAAACAAGAAGCAAAACCGAAATTATAATCATCGAAATAATTATTAATGTTCTAGAAAAACCACCTCTTGTACTTACTTGTTGTTGATTATTATTTTCTTTTTTATCCATCTAAGATCTCCTTAAGCTAGTATTTTATAATATTTATATATTAACATATAAAACATATTATATCAATTATTTTAAAAAATTTGGCAACAATTTGCAATATATGTAGCAATTTTTTCTGCTTCATATTTTTGAAAAGAAAAATGATCAATATTTTCATTAATCTTAACGAGGTAACAAATAGAATAATCATAATTAAATACAACCTCCGAATTCGCCACCTGAAATTTTTTTGATGAAACAATTATTTTTCCATTGTCAGTTTCTTCTTTTGTTTTTACAACATCAACAAATATAATGGTGTCATTTTTATGATACCTCTCCAAAATATTTTTCATTTCTTCTAAAGATTCTCCATACAACGGACACTTTTCACCACCGTAAACATATCCATAAACATTTAATTTTTTCAAATTTTCAGCTATAAAGGAAGCAAAACAATCGAAGTTAACCTTTATATTTCCCAAACAAAGAAAAACAACTTTGTTTTTTATATTTTTTAATATGTTTTCTATATTTTGTAACAATTGCAAATTTAATAAACACTTTTTATAATCCATACATTAATAATTGACGTAAAATTAAAAACACTTTACTAGATAATTAATTTATTGTATAATAAAACTGCAAAATTTAGAGATATAAAGTAAAATTTTGCAACATTTTCACAAATCTTTCAAATTTTCAAACATTTGTTCGAATTTTACGAGGAGTTTATGAATTTTATAGATATTGCAATAATTGTTATATTATTATTGTTTATAGTAATCGGAACTTGGAAAGGTTTCATTTTTTCCTTAGTTTCCGTTTTTAGTAGTACAATAAATTTTTTCATAGCTTTTTTAATATGTAAACCTATAAATTCCTTTTTAAATAGTTTATTTAATCTACAAGGAGCTATAAAAAACAGTTATACATCATATTTTACCCAGCTTGGAGAAGGTTTTAATTTAAATCTTGTTGGTATGACACAAAGCGAAATCAATGATCACATTTCTAATACATTAAACAACAGTTCTCTATCTGGGTTTAACCGTAGTATTTATTCAAATGTTCTTAACATAACCCCTGAACAAATTCAAAATAAGGAATTTGTATCAATAAATTCAATCTTATCTCAATCTCTCAGTACTTTCTTTAGTTTAATTATAAGTTTTGTAATATCTTTTGCTTTAATTTATTTGATTTTATGGATTATAAGTTTAATCGGTAAAAAAGTAAAAACCGATGGACGTTCTACAAAAGTTGTCGATAGAATATTTGGATTTATATTTGGTGTAGTAAAAGGAGCTTTATATATTTCACTTTTCTTCGCTTTCCTATCATTTTTTTATGAAAGTGGTTTATTAAAAGGTGTATTTGATTATATAAAAGCCTCACCTATAGGAAACTTTGCTTATACGAACATAAATTACTTTATGGACACTTATGTAAACTTACAAGATTTATTTAATTCTATCATATCAATATTTAAATAAGATGTTTCACGTGAAACATCTTTTTTGTTGCTTTTTAATAATTGTTTCACGTGAAACATTATTGTTAACAAAATATAAAAGGATTGTTTCACGTGAAACAATCCAATAAAAAAGTAAGAAGCAATTAACTTCTTACTTTAAAATTATATCATATATTCTTTGTAAATCGTTTTTATTATAGTAATCTATATATATTCTACCTTTGTTTTCATTACCTATAATGCCAACTTTAGTTGAAAATCTTGATTTCATTTGCTCCGCAAAATCTTTTAGTTCTAAACTTAATCCTTGTTTTTCCTTTATTTTTGCCGGTTTAGACAATTCTTTTACTAATTTTTCTAATTCACGTACACTTATCTTTTTTTCCACACAAAATCTAGCTATTTCTATAATTTTACCCTTTTCTTCAATACCTAAAAGAGTTCTTGCGTGTCCTGCTGACAATTTACCTTCCTCGATGTAATTAATAACCTCATTTGGTAAAGTTAATAATCTTAATGTATTTGCCACTGCAGATCTACTTTTTCCTATTCTATCTGCAACATTTTCCTGTGTTAAATTATATTTTGTAATAAGTTTTTGAATGGCTTTTGCTGACTCGATCGGATTTAAATCTTCTCTTTGTAAGTTTTCAATGATAGCAATTTCACTTATTTCTTTTTCACTGAATATCTTAACTATAGCTGGTATGGTTTTTAATCCAGCAATTCTTGCTGCCCTCCAACGTCTTTCTCCAGCTACTATAACATATCTTCCATTGTTCTCATGTAATAATATAGGCTGTATTACTCCATGAATTTTAATAGAATCTGCAAGCTCATCTAAAGCTTTTTGATCAAAATTTGTTCTTGGTTGATCTTCATTTCTATCTATTAAACCTATAGAAATCTCTTGCACTCCACTACTTTCAGTGGTTTCTGATTGTTTCACTACTTTATCATTGTCAAAATCTTCAAAATCTCCAAACAATGAACTTAATCCTCTTCCTAATCCTTTTTTTTCCATATTACCTCACTTATTTCTTCTTAGATATTTTTTTGTATTTAATATTATTTTTCTCAAAATATTCCTCAGTTAATTTTAAATAAGCAACTGAACCCATACAGTTTTTATCATAAAGATAAATAGGCTTTCCATAACTTGGAGATTCTGCTAATCTAACATTTCTAGGAATCGTAACATTGAACACTGTGCTTCCAAAGAATTTACCTATCTCTTCCGAAACTTGTCTACCTAAATTACTTCTATTATCTCTCATTGTAAGAACAACACCATCAATTTCAAGTGTTGGATTTAATCGTTTCTTTACAAGCCTAATTGTGTTCATTAGTTGACTTAAACCCTCTAGCGCAAAGAATTCACACTGTATAGGAATTATTACACCCTCTGCACTCGTTAACGCATTTACCGTAAGTAACCCAAGTGATGGTGGACAATCAATAGTTATATAATCATAATTATTTTTTACTTTTGACAAAATTCTTTTTATGACATTTTCTCTTGATTCCATGTAAACAAGTTCAACTTCAACTCCTGCTAAATCAATATTTGCAGGAACAATATCAAGCCCTGGAACTACAGTATGTTCAATAGCTTCTTCAATTTCACATTGACCTGAAATTACTTGATAAATTGATTTTACATCTCTAGTTTTTCGTTTACCTAACCCACTTGTAGCGTTTCCTTGAGGATCTATGTCAATTAAAAGAACCTTTTTCCCCATTAACGCCATATAAGTTGACATATTTACACAGGTTGTAGTCTTTCCTACGCCACCCTTTTGATTTGAAAATGCAATAATTTTTCCCATATAATTACCTCTTGACAATAATATATAATAAATTACATATCTTTGACTAGCATTTTTGCGTATTTTTTTATTTTAATTAAGAAAATAAACGTTTATTTTAATTAATGAATATATTACATTATGATTATAACAATTATTTTAATAGCAGCAGTTAGTTTAGACGCTTTTTCTTTTGGTTTAGCACAAGGATTTAAGAAAAACAAATTAACTTTATTAAACATATTAATTATGACTATTCTTTCTACTATACTTTTCAGTATACCTCTACATTTATCAAATCTAGTTTTTAAATATTTTGATAAAAACTTTTGTAACCTCTTTAATGGAATAATTTTAATTTTGCTTGGATTAATTTATTTTATATCATCTTTTATGGCTAAAAACTGCAAAAATGAAAAAGAAGATGTAAAATTTAACACACTTTGTATAAAAAATTGCATTTTATTTACCTTCCCCATAAATTTAGATGCTGTCTTTACGGCATTTTTAAATGGTTATAACATTCCAAACTTGCCTTTTGCAATATTAATATTTTTTGTTTTTACTTTTTGTTCATTGCTTATTCCAAATAAAATATCTTTAAAGTTATCAAACAAATCGTCTTCAAACCTTTCTTGGCTTAGTGGTTTAATTTTTATAATAATTGGCTCTTTGAAAAGTTTTGGAATTTAAGTTTATTTTATTTGATATAAATATATTATTAGTATATAATTATATTTATAGAGGTTTAAAATGTTAGAGGTTAAAAATTTATATAAAAGTTATAAAAAAGACGAAAATGTATTAAAAGGAATATCATTTAAAGTTTCCGCTGGTGATATTTTTGCTTTTATTGGCCATAATGGTGCCGGAAAAACTACAACAATTAAATGTATCACCGGTATTTTAAATTTTGAACAAGGTGAAATATTTATTGATGGTAAAAATATAAAAACACAACCTATCGAATGTAAACAACAAATTTCCTATATTCCAGACAATCCAGATATCTATACTTTTATGACTGGAATTGAATATGTTAATTTCATTTTAGATATTTACAGCATTAACAAACAAGAAAAAGTTAAAGAAATTCAAGCTATTGCAGAGAAATTTGAAATCTTTAAAGATCTTGGAACTAAAATTTTAGAATATTCGCACGGAATGAAACAAAAACTCATTCTACTGTCTGCTTTTGTTCGAAATTCAAAGCTTTTAATTATGGATGAACCTTTTGTTGGTCTTGATCCAAAAGCTGCAAAAATTGTTAAAGATATGATGCGAGATTTCTGTAAAAATGGCGGAGCAATTTTCTTTTCAACTCACGTGCTTGATACTGCTGAGAAATTATGTAATAAAGTTGCCATATTAAAAAATGGAAAAATTATTGAAATGGGTAGCATGAAAAAAACTATAGGCAACAAAACTTTGGAGGAAGCCTTTTTAAAGGATAATGATTAATGAAAACTTTTGTTAATTTAGTAAAAATTAATATCAATAATCAATACGCTTCCAGTACTTTTTACTCGAAACGTAAAAAATCAATGGTGTTTTTATATACCTTTGTTTTTTTATATTTATTTGCTAGTGTATGTGCTATTTCTTATTTAATAGGCGTTTCTTTACCTAAAGAAAATTTAAACATCTTACTAGTATTAGGCATTATTTCATCTTGTATAATTTGTTTTATTAATAGTTTACTATCTGTTTCGTCTTATCTTTTTAATACCAAAGATAACAACTTGCTTTGTTCTCTTCCTATTAAAAAAACCACGCTTTTTATGAGTAGACTAACATCTTTTCTCTTACGTTGTTACACATATTGTTTATTTTTATATATTCCATTTACTGTTGTATATTTTATATTATCTGGATTTAGTTTTATAGGTTTTATTTATTCACTTTTTGGATTTGTTTTTTTACCTTTTATTCCATTACTCATTGGATCTATTTTAAATATAATTATAAAATAT
>JAZUAE010000012.1:0-229703 GCA_045637805.1 Clostridia bacterium | reverse complement strand
AACCGCATCCACATTAGCATTTTCAAGCTCTTTTAAATATGCTGGTAAATTATCAAAATCCCAATCTCTTGCAAAAACATTAAGTGTTACATAACATCTTTTACCGCGGTTATGACAATATTCGACAGCTTCTTTAATCTCGTCCGTGTCAAAGTTTCCACTAAACGCTCTAAGTCCATAATTTTTACCAGCAAAATATACAGCATCTGCGCCAAAATGCAATGCTGTTTTTAATTTTTCCATATCCCCTGCTGGTGCTAACAATTCTATCCTTTGCATATCTACCTCTTTTTTGCAATGAGCATGCCATCGTCTGATTCGTCGAGTTCAATAAACTCCAATTCATCATGCGATTTGCATGTCTCTATAAATTCGCCAAGTCTCTTTACTATAGTTTTAAATCTTCTTGGGTATTTTACGCCGCCTTGCACGTATCCCCTGAAAAGCACATTGTCTGCAACAAGCACGCCGCCACTCTTTAAAAGCAAAAGTAAGCAGTCAAGCATCTTTATATACTGTCCCTTTGGCCCATCTAAAAACACAAAGTCAAACTTGCCTAGATTGTTATCGTCACAAATCATCTCAGTTAGTACAATATTGCAGTCGCCATGTATGGCGTTTACTCTGCCAGAAAAGCCCTCTGCCTCAAAATTTTCCTTGGCTTTTAGAAAACTTCCTTCCATTAGCTCAATGGTTGTGAGGTTTGCATTAGAGTTTTTTAGCATCGTTATTCCGCTATACCCGATTGCTGTACCTATCTCCAAGATTTCAGTCGGGTTATATTTTTTTACTAATTCTTCAAGCATCTTATGGCTTGCGTCACGCAGTACTGGGACTCCGAACGCTACGCCGTATGCGTGCAAATCTTCTGCCATACTACACCTTAAATACGACTGTTAAAATCATAGGTGTACGCTTTGTCTTTTTATAGAAGAAGTTTCTAAGTGGCTTACGGATTATATTTCTAACCTCTTGCCAGTCGTCAAGCTCGTTAATTTTTATGGTTGCTAATGTGTCAAGTATAACCGCTTTTCCTTCCTCGCAAAGCTCTTCCACTTCACCGTTATATGCAAAACCACGAGTGATTAAGTATGGGTCGGCTGTAGGAGCACCCGTTTCACTAGAAACAGCTATTACTGCAATAGCTAATCCATCTTCACTTAAGAGTTTTCTATCCTTAAGCACGTTGCTGCCAACCTCGCCTATGCCAAGTCCGTCAACAAGCATTTCACCTGCAGGAACAACGCCACGAGGCAAGATATGTTGTTTATTAACTTCGACAGCCATACCGATTTCAGGAATAAGCATATTTCTCTTATCCATGCCAAGTTTTTCAGCAAGCATACAGTGCTCTTTTAAGTGTCTATACTCACCATGAACTGGCATGAAAAATTTTGGTTTTAAAAGTGCGTGTACAACTTTAATCTCTTCCATGCAAGCGTGGCCAGATGCGTGTACATTTTCATGAATAACTTTCGCACCTTTACGGTATAGATTGTTGATAACTCTATTTACCATGTTTTCATTGCCTGGGATTGGAGATGATGACAAGATAACTGTGTCATTGTCGCCTATCTCAACCTTTGCAAAATCGCCACTAGCGAGTCTGCTCATTGCACTTGTAGGCTCACCCTGGCTTCCTGTTGAAAGAACTAAAACATTCTTATCTTCAAGCATTCCGATTTTCTCTATGTCAATAAATACGCTCTTGTCAAACTTAAAGAGGCCTATTTTGTTTCCAGTTTCAATGTTATTTATCATACTGCGTCCGACAACGGCAACGCGTCTATTATATTTAATAGCAAGTTCGATTATTTGCTGCAAACGGAAGATGTTACTTGCAAAGGTTGCAACAAACAATCTCCTATCCGCATTTTCCATAAACACTCTATCAAGTTTTAAACCGATAGAACGCTCAGATGGTGTATAACCCTCACGCTCAACGTTTGTACTTTCACACATGAGAAGAAGCACGCCCTTGCGTCCTATCTCTGCAATGCGTGGAAGATCAATCATGTTGCCATCGATAGGCTCATGGTCAATCTTAAAGTCACCTGTGTGGAAAATTATACCTGCAGGTGTTGTGATTGAAAGCGCAAAAGCACCAGGGATCGAGTGGTTCACTGTGACAAACTCAATGCTCATAGCTCCAAGCTTAATCACTTGTCTACCGCGAACAATTCCCATAGGTACGCCAGTAATCTTATGCTCGCGAAGTTTATTGTCAAGAAGCGCTAAAGCCAAGTGGCTACCATATACTGGCACCTTTATATCGCGAAGTAAGTATGGAAGAGAGCCGATGTGGTCCTCATGACCATGAGTTACACAAATACCACGAATTTTATCCGCGTTGTTTTTTAAGTATGTAAAATCAGGGATAACCAAATCAATGCCCGGCATATCCTCGCTTGGGAAAGCCAAACCACAGTCGATAAGCACGATATCATTACCATACTCCACGGCTGTAATATTCTTTCCGATTTCACCTATACCGCCAAGGAATACAATCTTTACTGAACCGGCTTTAACTTTTACGTCGCCTGCAACTTTTAGACTTTCATCAGTCTTTGCTGTTTTAGTTTTTGCTGTTTTGGCTTTTGGTGCGCCTGCACTTGCTACACCTGTAGTTGGAGTATTCTCTGAGAATACTCTTTTCTTTACTCTGCCAGATGACGCATCGATTGTCGGCGTCTTTTTCACTGGCGTAGACAAGAATTTATCAATTCTGTCCATAGAAACATTTTGCGCCTGCTTTTTCTCTAAGCGGGCTTTTTGTAAGTTTGTTAATTCTGTCATAAATACCTTTCCTTATAATTTTTAATTGATTGGATTTACAATCAATGTGTTTGTTAAATAATATCTTTTACCTTGCACGCTATAGAATACGACTTGGTAGAAAATAGCACAAAATACCATGCTAGCAGGCACTGTAATTAGTAATCCTGAAAGCACTGTGAATAAACCGATGAATGAATTGATAAAGATAATTGTTAAAATTACCGCTACTGCGTTTGAAAACACTCTTCCAAATGATTTGCCGAGAACACCAACACTCTTGAAGAAACCTTTGAATGGGTTTTTACCCGTATCAATTGTGTAACCTGCAAAACAGCTAAATATTGTAATACGCAATGCCTCAATAGCAAGAAACAAGAGTGACATGAGCGACAACAACACTATGGTCATAACTAAATTTGTCGCAAACTTGACATAAATACAAATTATGCCAAACTTAACTATTGCAAATGGTAAGTCGTATATAAATTTAGCAAGCGCATATAAAAATCCTTGTTTAAAGCTTTCAAAAACCGTTTTTGTATAGCCTGATTGCATCAAACTACTCATTTGATCGCCTGAAACTTTGCACAAAACATACTGAGAATAATTGAGCATGATTGATGGAATCATTACTGAAACTATAAACATTCCAAGAAAATATCCCCAGAGCGATGCAAAATTGTCAGTTATAATTTTTAAAAAATGAACAAAAGTGTTCTCCACCACAACGCCGATCTCTGAAAAGTTTGTATAAACCGTTTCAAATATACTTGTAAACTCTTTAATCCAGCCAGCATTTGTTAAGCAATCTATTACTGGTTGCAAAAACAAGTATGCAGAAAGCAAACCAACTGCAAGACAAATAAGCGAGTAAACAAGTTGTTTCCATACAAGCCCAAAAGTTGAGGTAAGTAATTTAATAGAATTCTTATATAACATAATTTACCTATTTCCTTTTTCTATTCATAACAAAAGTTTTTTATTCTAATCATTATACAACAAATTTGTAAAAATTACAACTGTTTTAAGCAAAAAATAAACGTCCCATAAATGGGACGATTTCTTAATTGATAAGCAAACTCACCACTATTTCTACTATCTGTTCTAACTCGCCAGGTTTTTTAAATCTATGGTCTGCATTTTCAAAATAATAAAACTTATAGTTTTCTTTAGTATATTTTCTAAAAAACTCTTCATTTTTCATAAAATCTACAACGTCATCTTTTTTGCCTTGAAATATATGCAAAAAGTTTTCACACTTGAAATCTGAAAGCGTTTTTTGTTTTAAATCATCTAAAAATTTTTTATCTATAAAAAGGGGTTTTTCGTAACCCAAATTTAATACATCATTATTTAAATCCTTACAAGAACAACCATTCTCTTTTAAAATTTCCTCTTCTAAAATTTCTGACATAAAAACAGCTGGAGCTCTAAGTATAATTTTATTATATTTTTCGTTATTTTTGTGTAAATGATTTAAAAGCAAATAACCACCAAAACTTGTCGCAAAGTATGAAACTGGAAGATTGTATTTATCACGGGCAAAGTTTTCAATATAGCAAAGCATATCAAAACACTCATAAAGATCTAATGGTTTATTACTTTTCAATTTTCCGTGACGTGGAAGATCAAAAGCCAAAACTGTGCACCTTTGTTTTGTTAAACTTTCGCCAAGCATAGTTATAATCGGACTTTCTAGGCTACTTGTAAAACCATGGATAGCAATTAACACATTGTTTGCGTTTTCCGATTCATAAATTTTTATATTCTTTTCATTGTCTTGGATTTGAACAATATTCATAACTTTACTCCTTTTATTATTTTAATAAAAGAGCTATTACTATGTCAAACAAAAAAGCCTAGACACTTTATCTAGGCTTTTTTGTTATAAACTATTTATTTTATCAATTAATATTGTTAATATTTCTGCGATTTCAGTTTTTGCGTTTACTGTATTTTCTTTAGCATTTTCAGCAATCACATCAACTGCTCTTTCAACTTCATTTTGGTCAATTTCATTTTCTTGTTGTATTTTTTCTTCCAAAATTTCCACGTTTTCTACATTCTCGGTTTCATTTTCAAATTTTATTTCAATTTCTTCTTTACTCTCTGCAATGTTTTCTTCAGCAGTATCTTCTATAATTTCCTCTATTGATTCATTTGTTTTTTCGGCATTGTCCACTAAAATTTGTTCAAATCTTCCGATTGCATTTTGCGTATTTGCTTCCATAGCTATTTCCTCCTTTTTGCCTGCTGGAGCAGATATGATACCTAGTACCACAAATATTCCACATAGGCCTGTAGTTATATCCATAATAAGTGTCGCATCTACAAAAAAGTTGAATTTGTCTCCAACTATTCTTAGAACTAAAATTATTGCACTGACTAAACTTATCCAAAAATTATAAGTCTTCATTCTAGCCACTAAATTTGCCATATACCCTCCTTTTTATGTACGATTTCTTGTGTATGCATATACGGCCATAAACTTCTCGCCAAGGAGTGACTGAATTTTCTCATCTGAAAGTAATAAATTTAAAGCATCTGCCTTACTCATTTTGTTCAAATATTCAATCATGTAATCATACTTCTCTTCAGCCATCTTTAGTTCATCAGACGTATATCCATACTTTGCTTTTGTTTCAATATTGCTTTTAGCTTTTGCCTGCTTTTGTTTATCGAGTGACAATTTATATTCAGCTTCAAGCTCGTCCACTTTGTTGTTAAACTCTATCACTTCTTGTCTTTGTTTTTCTAGTTCCTCTTTTTTAGTAGCTAATGCTTCCTCGATAGATTTTGCATACTTAATATCAAACGCATCTAAAGCTTCCTCTTTTGCTGCATATAATCCAGCAATGTCCTTTTCCACAGTCTCTAATTTCTCGTTTACACTTTTCATTTCTAGGGTGAGCTCTTTTGCTCTTTCATTTTCAATCCCTGCAATCTGCCCGATTATGATTGACGACCTTGCAAGACCACGCTTTAACGCATCGTCTGACATATTTTTACTTGACATGTCATAAGCCTTGTTTATTTTTTCTTCATTAACTTTTGAATTGTCCACAATAGTCACGCTAGAGTCTTCTAATGCTTTTATCTTTTTAGAATAATTGTCGTCAATTTCTTTTATGCCATCTTCTTTATTTCCGACCTTTTTTGTCACCTCGGCTAAAAGTTCATCATCACTCATATCTTTAAACTCTCGTTTTTCAAGCCCCAAACTTTCTGGCGCATCAACGTAATCCATGCTCGAATATTTGTTTTCAATTTCTTCAAGCACCTTAACAGGATCTTCTTTTTCTTCATTTTCTTTGTCTTTATCTTTATAATCTAACATTTCTTTCTCCTAAAAGTTAAATAATTTTATTTTTACTGAGATTTTTGCCCAGTTTTACATTAAATTCCAAGTCGTTTAAGTACGTTTTTGCGTTTTTCTTAAATCTTTCAATTTTATATATCACTTGTTTTCACCTTTACACTTGATTGTATTCTTTCAACATAAACATCATCTGCAAGCTTTATAATTTCACTGCTTGAACTTGCATATTCTTCTGGGTATAAGTTAAACCCATTTTCATCATCAGTTAAACGCTTTTTCACAAGTCCTCTATTGTTTAAGTAAATCACAATCTCATCATTAGAACCCTTATAAGCGTTAACAAATTTTCCTTTACCTATCTTTGCAATTCTTGAATTAAAGTTCATACTAAACCGTTGGTGGCGCTAAGCGTAAGCTGAATTTTACTTCTACGCCCTCAAACTCACCGCCTCCTATAAAATCTACAAACCTTGCTACTGATGAAAATGTTTTATTTGCTCTGCTTTCATTTTTAAGTACTGTATATCTTTCATCATAAGTGTAAGCTTCAAAATAATAATCTTCACGCTCATGTGAATACATCAAAAATACAATTAGGTCATTTGTAAAAATAACTTTTTTAACATCATTCTTTGTAAAATCTATGCTCTTTTCAAACTCAGCAAAGTCGTCATAATATTTGCGATAAAGCAGTCTTAAATATTGATTATCATAAGACCTTTCCGCAAAATACTTGCTATTTTTTGAAATGTCATAAATATTTTGAAATTTTGAGTTGGCTTGATAACTCGTCCATGCTTTCTTTTTAAGGTCAAAAACTTTCATGCTATTATTCCCACTATTACTTTGTGAAAAAATTATAAAATCTTTTGTACAATCTATACTCGAAATGTATTCATAAAACGCACTTGATGCAACATCTGTATCTGCTAAGATTTCGCTGCCGCTTTCACTGATAATCTCGGTCTCAAAAACACTTTCAGTTGTTGTGTTGCCATTTGCGAAGAATATTATCCTACCCTCGCCATCATATTCTTTTGCATAACCGACAACCTTGCCAACACCGTCAATAGAGGTTTCAATTGATTCAACACATACCCAACCACCTATCTCATTTCTTTCAAATACTCCAACAATGCCAACATTTGCGCCTGTAGTAAGAGTTAAAATCATGCCTAGAAGTAAATGCCCATTTTTATTTATTACCACATCAAAATCAACAAGGGTTGATAGATTATAATGAGTTTCTAATTCCTCCGTATCAATACTTTTCACTCCACCACCATTGATAAAATCAAAATATTCAAATTTATGCAAAACTTTACCAAAAACATATAGTTCACCATTAAAATACTTTGTTATCCTATTTGCATTTGTATGCAAAGCATTGTATGAAAGAGCTTTAATTGAGTTTTTGCTCGCAAGAAAAACATTGTTTATCATATTTCCTTCACCAACACCTATCATAAAGCTTTTACCATCAGCAGACAATGTAAAGTCGCTATCCGCAGTAGGTTTGTAATTATTAAACGACGCAATGTCGGCTACAACCTCACCCAAACCACGAGCTATTTTTACAACTTCAAAATCATCAATAGTGCACTCATCATTCGTCTCTGAATCTGTTAAAGATGTAAATCCTAAAAAATTCTTTTTCAAAGCATGATAACCATCTTCATCAACTGTGAAATTATAACTTTCTTCACTCGTTGTTCCAAACTCAGACACATTCATTCTTGCCACAGCTTTGCCGCCATACAAAAACACAACCTCAAGCGTCTCCCCAGTTCCTAGACTTGCAATTATATCAAAAGAAAAATCGCTTTCCGCACTTCCATTCGTTTTTATTTCACATTTGACTGGTGACCCAACTGGAACTACCCTTTCAATAGATTTAGAATTGTCGTCATCGTACATACCACGCATAGCATATACACTCTTATCAAGAGACCCACTCTCACCCATCATCTGAAGCAGTAGCGGATTTTCACCGAGGGTGAAAAATCTTTTACTATCATTGTCCACTGAAAGATATATTGTTATCCTAATAGTGAGAGCCTCACCCTCGCGTTTTTCTACACTTAAAACATTACCATCTTCGTCCTTGATAAGTATTCTATTATATATCGTTGGGTTTTCATCATCTGTATCAGTGATTCCTATCTCACTAAACTTAAGACCGCTATACTCATTTTCGCCAAAAGTAATAGATTTTTTTACAAACATTTCATTTGAGTCAATATTGCAAGACTTCTCTTCAAGTGTTAAAGCATACGAGCTAACATACTCTTCAAGATTTTCGTTATCAAATACCGACTCTCCTTGTCCTGTACCAAGTGCAATATAAGAAGAAAAATCCTTCAAATCAGCTATAGCTTGATACACACTTTTTAGCATTGTATTATATGAAGTTATCTTAGTATCGCCTTGAAATATCTCAACTTTATTATGTAATTTTACTTTCATTATTCGCTCCTTTTATAATAAACCATTCTACTAACATAATCCGTCTTGCTCGCATTGTCACCGCTTATAAAACCAAACATTCCAACGTCCGTGTCTGCAGAAGCACCACAAAGCCTGTATGACCTTTGAATAATTCTGATACACATTCTATCGCAAAAATAAGTCGAGTTTGATCCACCACATTTAGTAATTACAAAACCAACCTCATTTGTCGCATATACCTTTGTTGGAAAGTTAGCTGGCACATTTCCTGGAATTGTACAAACATACTGCAAATTTGTTTCTTCTGTCGCAAAAGAATAATCAACTGTACTCATAGGATTTAATGCATACACTTCGTATGTTTTAGTAACATACATACCCGGTAAGAACAATGCACCGTTACCGTATATATTTTCAATACCAAACATTTTTATCGGCGAACTTGTGTTTTTACCATAGTACATACCAGCCTTATCGAGCGTTCCAGTATCCACCTGTCTTGTACTTGCAACAACACCCTTACCAAGCGCAGCTTGTGAGTTTAAATTTTTAAACATAATTAAATACAAACTTTGCAACATTACAAAAACGTTTAGCGGACAATGCTCGTAACCATAACCTTTTGTTCTTGTGTAAGTCATCATATTTGGAGCGCCTAGCGATGCGCTTGACGCATAATAATATCTATCTCGTGTGCCACTTAAACTATATGGTACATAAGGAATTGTCGTATCACCGCTTGCTGCCCACATTGACGCATACGCAGCGACATAGATTTTGTCATAAACTTCGCCCTTGTATGTATGCGCTCTTGAACAATACCCTTTGTCTATTATATTTGTTATACTTACTTTGATATTTCCATCATCTAAGTTCTCAAAATTATAATCGACTCGTGGAATTTCTATCATTACATCGTTTGAACCTACCGTATAAATATCAGCTGATGAACCATCTTCAAATTTGGAATAATCATTTGGGTCCAGATAGCCGATAACATCGCCTGAGCTACTAATTAAACATGGTTTAATTTGATTAAATGGCCACCTGCTTGTCCAACCATTATCTATAAACACGTCTGCGTCAAAGTCCATATATGCAGCAGAAAATGAAGCAGCATCGTCGGCGTAGCTAACAGATGTTTCAGGATCACTATTACTAGTATCTATCACTACGCTATAGACAACCGGTGAATCAACCTCTTCTTTTTCAATCACGTAAGTGCTTGCCGCAAAGCTTCCAGCTAATGCTATATGTTCGAGATAAGGTTTATCTCCTAAACTTACAAATGAATGATACATATTAGCTACAATTTCTCCTGAAACTGAAATATTTTCAACTGTCTTTTCAGTTAAAAATGGTAAATGTAAATATTTGTAAACTATCACACTCGCCTCAACCGCTACACTTTCAACAAATTTCCCTGTTGAAACCTCCATAACTGATTTTATAATAAAGTTTGCCCCGCTTGCGTTTGTCGCTACAACATAAACATAATCGTCGTTAGATTCGACTATGCGAATATCAATATACTCGCCGCTCGGAAATGGCAAACGTCTAGCCTCTCCTACGGTTTCACCTGAGATTGTTTTGTACATGGGTTGCCCATCTTTTATATAGCAAACAATAATATCATCGTCGCTTGACTCAGGTGCAATTTTTGCAAAAACTTTTGTTACATTATTATCCAAACAAATTGAATTTTCCGCATTAAAATCGCATATTTTTAATTCGTTTTCATTGTTTACATATAAAATTTGCAGTTTTTGCGTGTCGTTTATTTTTCTATTTATTATCGAATGTGATATTGCTTCGACTTTTAAATTAAACTCCAAAGCATCTACTCCATCACTTAAGTTTTCGGTTGCAACAAATAGTTTGTTGCCAACAATATAACTTACTAAGATTTCATCATTTACCATAATTGCACGAAGTTCAATTTCACTACTTCCAGCACTTGATAGTATTCCAAGAAATATCGTGTTCACGCTCACAATATTTTTTGAGTTTTCACTATCACCTACAAGCACAATTTTTATATCAATACTTGAAAGTGGCTGACCTGTATAGGTTTTGTAAACAATAATGTCATTCCCACCAACTAACAACTTTTGATCAAAAGAACCTATTTCCTCATCGCCCGCTAATACTTTAACTGTTACAATCTCTTCGCTCGTACTTTCAACCCTTATTTTTGACTGCATACACAAACTGCCCGATGAAGAAAGTTTTAATTCGTCATAATCTATCTCATGCAAGCTTGTAAAGTTTACATTGTATGTATCATATGAATATTCGCTACAAACAAAACCTTGATCTTCTGATTTTGAAATATTGCCTAGACGTTGCTCTAAGTCTAATGTTTTTAAATATGCTATTTTACCATAATTCATTAGCTTTCTACCTTAATTAAAATTTCTACATTACTAACGTTTGCGTCCGCCTCTTTTGATAGAAAATCAAACCTAAACTTTTCACCCGGCACAAACACTTCGAATACTTGTGGGCTTTCACTGCCATTAAGTTTTACTCTTTCTCTTGATTTGTCCGACACAATGTCTACTTCAAGAGGATAATTTGTTGTTAGTGCTATTTGACGCACAACTTTCGAACTTGATGGATATCCAAGATCACTAAATGGCGAACGCCAACGTTTGACTAAAGGCTCATCAAAGAAACTCCCTGAATCGTCCAAAAGAGTAAGTGTTTGTGTTTTGTCACTATCTATTACTGCTAAAACCCCTTTAAAATTGTCCGACACAATTCCTGACAAGAAACTGATCGACACACCTCTAATAATATTAAAGGTCATTTTATCAATATCTATTTCAAGCAAGCAGTTATTGCCTGCTGTGTCTTTATCCATTTCCTCTTCAGTTTCAAACTTAAATCTGCATGAAAGATAATACTTTCCGTTATAATAACAAGCACAGGCGGCGCTTCCTCCGCCATGACTAAACCTTGACTCTAATGCAGGCAAAATTTTCACTGTGTCATAACCATCAAACTTATATAAACCATCGGCAGCAAGAAACAATATCCTATTTCCACAAATACAGACAGTGTTTTTATATATAAGCGAACTAGACACAAACAAGTGAGATACTGAAAAATTTTCTTGGCTAGCATAAGCTGTAACCCTGCTTATACCCTGCTCTCTGAATATATAAAGGTAATCGTTAAATGAAACCACTTTTTCAAGCGAACCACGTTCGTCTATCATTTGTATAAAACCAGCCTCATCTAAGCTCACACTCCAGTTTGTTGGATCTAAATCGTCAGAAAACCATACAGCATTCTTTTCGCCATTAACTGTTGCAAACAATCTTTCATAATGCAAAGCCATTGATGTGATTTTTGGTGCATCAAGCACGCTATATGCAGTGTTTTCACCGTCCCAAACAACCATGTTATCAGTCGGGCTAGAAAATATAATTACATCTTCACCATTCAACCTATAGTTGACAGCAACTGGAAGAGACGAAAAGGCTAACGAATAAACCCTATTAAAAGACTTATTGTTTTGATTAAAATCGATATAAAAAGTTTGCAATTTATCATTTATGAAAATCAGTTTATCCTCACGAGCACTCGCCTTACTATTATATTTTTTAAAATGCCATACACCTAAAATTTTACCTAAACTTTCAAACATTTCACTAAATCTATCAAAATAAGATTTTTCGCAAAAGTGGCTTAAAAAGTCCGCAAAACCGATACTTTTCTTTAAATTTCCGCCCGAAATATTGTAATTATACATTTCATGTGCAAATTTGAATGGCAAAACATTTTCATCTTTTTCTGCAAGTCCTCCCTCAAAGGAAGATATCTTAAGTTTTAATTTTCTGCCTTGTGGGTATTTAATCTTTTTCATTATTTCCACCAACGGAAAGTTTTTCGCTCTCCGCTTTTTGCCCTTATATTTTCCATCGCTCTAATATACTTTTGCTCCCACATATTACACTCATCATATAAAAGATGAATACTAGCATACTCACTTGCCACACCATAGCTCACAGCAGATGCAGTTACACAAATAGGTAAAACTATTTCATCGTCCAGTTTTATGGCTTTGTTGTTTTCATAGTGAAACTCTACAGTGTAGTTTAGGTTTGGTTTGCCAACTTTTATATACTCAGGATAAAGATTAAAAGTTACAGGGACAATACCATGTTTTACACTTTTAACCCCTGTCACCTTTTTACCAAAATCTTTGTAAAAAATTTGACACTGGTCGTCGCTTACAACTTCCGCTTCACCTGAGAGTTTAGACACATCACGAGTGATATCACTTAAAACAAGATTTGTAATCTTGATAAGTGAGTTTACCATTTTCTTGGTCGACTCAGAAAAATTATCTTCAGTTTTTGTTTCCACTTCTTCCAGCTCGCTTTCTCTACCAAGCAACATTAGAGTATTCTTTATAATTTCTTTAAGCATTGTTTTCTCCTATCCGTTAATAATTTGATTTATCTCTTTTTCTGACAAATCACGATTACTCTTATCTGCATAATTTATCAATTCACGCGCGACTAGTTTTGATTTGTCCAACTTTTCATAAAATGCATTTTCTTCAAGTTTTAAATTAAATTCATCTATACTTCTTATTATTTTTGCAAAATTTTCTCTTCTGCTTATTCTGGTTTTTAAAATTGCGCGCGTGTCGATTTTGCCTCCAAAATCAAGCTCTTTTTGTACACGTAAACCTTGTACATAGTAAAGTTCAAAACTATTTTTCTTTGCGTTATAAATCAATCTATAATTTTTATCTATTTTCTCTAATCTTTTGTTTAAATTATATATTCCGTTAAAAGTTTTCATGTTTGTCATAAAAAGTAAGGCGAGAAAAAAACATTCTCGCCCGTTCTCCTTTGCCTTTATGATTCTAAGATACCTGTAATCTTAGCTTGTCCGCTTGGTTGATCACAAATAATATCTGCATATTTTACAAGAGTAGCTGTGTAGCTTGGTTTGTTAGCAGTTTGTTTAATTACCCTGCCATCTTCACCTTCAAGCCATTGCCAGTCGCAAAGTTGATGCAATGCGAATTCTTTTGTATTAAGCATAAACATTGTGTTTGCTGGAGCAAATCTATCAGATATAAGAGGTATTCCATTGTAACTGATTGCTTTGTAACCACCAGTAAGCTCTAAAATATCCACGTTTGTTCTATAGCTTGTAAAGTAGTTTTGATAGTTTCTCTTTACACCAGAAGAACATACGATGAAGTCAATTTTACTATTTGCATTCTCTTCAACTGAATCGATTGCTGTCTGCATTACCATATCATCAATAGCTGTTAAGCCTGACTCTCCGATATTTTTCATGTATGGATTCATCCAACCATAGTTTTCTCTATTTAAGCCATAGAGTGAGCCAGTTGTTTTAAAGATTGCTCCAAGACCAGTAAGCTCTTTACCAAATGAGCCTTGAACTGCAACGTAATAATCTGAAAGAGCACCGTCTGCAAGAGTAGCATTTGCAAATTTAACTGTCTTATTTGCTCTATCGATTGATGAAATTCTAAGACCTGTTGCACCGCTTGCTGCTACGCCTGAAGCGTTAACTAAATCTACAACCATTCCTTCAATCAAGCAGTTTACAGCTTCAACTGTTATGCTTGACGCGTCATTTGATGAAATTTTTGTGATAAGGCCTGTTCCATCGCCGTAAAGCATTCTTCCAAAGTTGAAAGAGCTTGCACGGATTAAGCCTTCCATTTCGCTATCGAGCAAGTTTACAAATGCACCTGCACTATTTTGTGATGCTCTGATTGCTTTATCTGTGATTTCAATCTTGCCGTATAAGTTTTTAAGGTCAAGAACGAATTGTGCGTATTGATTTCCCGCAGCCGTTGGAAGCATAGAATTTTCGTCGCCAGCACCTATACCACCGTTAAGACCATAAGGCGCAACCTTACGAATTTCTTTACCCCAAACATCTTGTGTTGTTTGTTTAATTTTGCCAAGTAATGGGTTGATTGAAGTGTTTAATTGTTCAGAAACTACTCCTAAATACACTTGCTTTAACACATTATCAGCACTCGTTAGTGTTACCATTTCATTTTTCCTTTTTCGTTTATTTTAGCCTAAGTATTTACGGGCAAGCATACCCGCTTCTTTAATGTTTCGTGGCGCGTCAGCTTTAGGCGGAGCTATAACGCTGCTTGAATTGCCTGAAATTACTTTTGGCAATCCACCACGAGCAAGTGAAGATATGTAATCTGTAATGATGATATCTTTTATTCGCGAATCAGAGAGTACATATTCTTCTATGAACTGTTGGTCTTTAATTATGTCCGCAGGTCTCTTTAAACCTTCTGCTTTGGCTAGCTTGTACGCTACTTCCAAACATTTTGGTGAACTAGCATACTCAGGGTTTTCGTGTAAAATCCTAGACATTCGAGATTTGTATTCCCTAGCGTCCGGATTTATAGCGAAAAACTCCTCAACGCTTTGCTTCCAGCCCTCTTTGGCAAACTCTGGCACAGATACATTTTCACTTGACCCAACTTCTATTTTTTCACTCGTCAAGGCATTACTTTCTTTGCTTGCATCTACTTCCAGGTTTGCTTCCATCTTTTTTTCTAGTGCAGACACTCGCTGACTTTTGCGAGTAAACTCTGCCTCTAGATTTTTGTAGGCTTCAAGTAAACTTATTGCGTCCTTAAATTTTCCATACATGGAGCCCTCATTTTCAAGCGGCACATTTTCAACGCGCTCACTTTCTACTTGGGGTTGTTCCACAAGACCGCCACCATTTTCCATTCTATACTCCTTCTATATTTGTGATTATTTTTTGCATTTGTTTATGCGCACGAATATGTTCATCTATCATTTTTCTATGCTCTAAAGCAAAGTTTAAGCTTTCTTCTGAAAGCAGGAATTTAATATGTTCTGCTATGTGTAATTCATGATCGTCTATTTCAAGAGGTGCAACATCTTCTATTTTTAAATTTTCTTTTTGAGCACGTTTAATATGCAACGAACTCATGTCTTCAGCTATCTCAAACATACCAAACCCGAGCGCGTCCAAAATTTTAAGTCGCATTCGATTTGAAAGTTTCCCCTCTTCATCAAACAAAAGTCCATTTCTATAAAGTTCTAATACATTATTCTTACGTTGAGCTGGTGTTTCAGCGAGCTCGTTTGTAGTATCGAGTACCACATTGTCGCTTGTAATGTCTGCACCGTTCCAGTAGAAAAGTTCTATACTGCCATCATCGCCCATAATTTCAGCCACTCTCTTGCAGCTTGCAAACTGTTTACAGAGTCTTATAATCATTGTGCTTATTTGTTTCACTGCACTTCTAATACATTCAGCAGTTACTGACATTCTTGTATCGTCCTGTTCAATCAAAAGGTTGAGCGCTGTACCACTCGAAACGTTAGTTGGAGCACTACCATCTCGCATAAGCTCACTCACGCCAGACAAGGTTATAAATTCATTTAAAAGCTTTGCCTCTTCAACCGAAAAGTCGCTTGGAATACTACCCGCGTCCATAAAATTTGGCGGTGTAGAACCGTTTCTATATACCAAAATTTTACCTGGAGCCAAGCCCTCTTCCTCGATATTGTCAATATCTACCGATCCGTCCTCAACAGCTAATACGCCTGACGCTAAGCGCGTCATAAACTCATGCTTTCTATTTTTTATTGCATTGTATGCGCGTTGTAGAGGCACACATCTTTCAACGACACTCACTCCCCAAAACGAGCCAAGCATTACGCTTGAAACCTGTTTAACAAACGGATAGCCACGCGTGTTTGATTCACCCACCATGTATGGCAAATCGCCATCAAAAAGCAAATAGTTTTCACAAACGATTGTAAGTTTTCCGTTAGGGTTTGTGCTGTTTGGTTTCTCGTAGCGTTCTATAACTAAAACATGGTCATGCTTTGTATGATGAATTAATTTTTGAACATTGCTTGTACCAGTCACACCACTATTCACACTTGTCATATCGAAAGAAAAAGTGTCAACATCAGTGCCATCAATCTCCACGCAATAAAGGTCACGGATTTGACTTGCCGGAAAAGCCCTAGCATGAATAATTGACTGACAATCAGAAATCTCACAAGACCCTGAAGAGTCAGGAAAAATCTCAAAAGGCGAACATACCGACACGCTAACATCTCCCGCCTTTATACTCTCACCATCAACGCTAGCAAGTTCACTGCCTAAGCTTTCGTCCCAGACAACTTTATAGAAAGCTGTACCACAAATCTCACTCCAACTAGTTGCTTTGCTGATTAAATCAGATAAGCCTACTCTAGACGAAACATTGTCGATAATAGCTTTAGAAAGTTTTGAGCAATAAAGGTCTTGTTTTTCACTTCCGCTTGGTCTAACCGATGCCGTTGGTCTAACTTTGCCAAGTTTTGCGAGCCTAGTTTCCACAATAGGTGCAATATGGTTAAACACCTCGCGAGATTCCCAGTAGTAGTTTTTATCAAGGTCTGCAATTTCACCTTTTGGCGAAATGTAACTATATTGATTTCCAAGCATAAAGTTCATGTTAAGCTCCCATGAAAGTTCATACGCCTTGCGTTCGCTTCTCCTATTTTCAAAGTCTTCTTTTACCGACTCTACGATTATTTTATCCTCAGTTTCATTGTAAAAATATTTTTCTTTATGATTGCGTTTTATCTTTGACACTCGCCTTTTCCTCCTCTTTTATGCACTTTTTTAATAGTTTATAGCACTTTTCGCATAGTAAAATGCGGTTTTTGTATCCGCCAAGAATTATCTCGTAGCTGGATTTTTCGTGACAAGTACCATGGTCACACATTCTATTAACATCAACTTTATTTACTTGCATTTTCCTCCTCCCATTCACTCATAAGCTTACGTTTTAAACTTAATATTTCTTCATCTGACAAATTTTCCAAACTTTCTACCTTCTCCCCAAAATTCTCAAAAAGCATTTTAATAGCAAGCATATCAGGCGGAACATAGTGTGTGGTAATTTTTCTTTTAACCACAATATTTTCTTGTTTACTTGCATTGATTCCCTCTTTTTGAGTCAAGTCTACACCCGATTTTTCACTTTCATTCGAAAAAGTGACAGCTTTTGATAATATTTTTTTAGGTCTGCCGCGTTTTCGTTTCAATCCAAATACTTTTATCCCATTATCCATTTCAACAACATTTACACTTTTACCTGTGGCATTTTCAGTAAATTCAACCGTTTCCTCAGTGTAGTAAAACCCCTTGGATTTCTTTATTAAAATTTCTTTTAATTCACAAAGAATCTTATCCACCTTGCCTCCTTTGCAGTAACAATTTTCTATACCGCTTTTCCTTATCTAGAGTAATTGCAGACTTCTCTGGTTCTGGCGGTTTGTTTTCAGGACGTGTCATAATAAAATACCTCAGCTCATCGAGCGCATGATCGTCTACTTTGCGCGGAATATCACCCACGCCCCAGTAATATTTTTTAAACTCACGAATAAGGTTTGTGCAGCATGAAAAAATAAAGAGTTTACTTTCACCCTTTGCATTTTTTAAATAACTTTTTACTCTACTAATTCCCGCAAACAAGTCTTTATTTACATTTGGATTAACAAGAATGCCATTATCATAAAAAAGCTCGGTAACACTTTTGTTTGACGCCAGTGTTTTTTGATTAGCGGCTGAGTCAATCAATGCCTCAATCATTCCATTTCGGCCATGTCTCCAAGAAAGTTGACGAGATATCTCTTTGATTTTTTCAGCGTGGTAATCAACAGTTTTTCCAGCCTCAAAATGCTCCGCTACCACATATACATTATTGTCATAGTCTACAGCGTACCAGTGGCAAGAAAGCGGATTTTGCAAGCCTGGGTCAATAGACAAAGTCTCCTGCCACTCAGGCGGAATGCTAAATGGCTCAATAACATTAATCTCTTCACTAAACTCTTTATACACGAGCGAGTTTGATAATCCTGCAAACCTGCCATACCTTCTATTTTCTAGTTCTTCGCTCGAAAGCGTTGAAGATAATCTTTCAATTTCGTCAATAGGCAAAAATGGATTATCTTGCCATTCCATAAATGAGCAGTAAATTTCAGGGTCGCCTGTTGGATTTAAATATATCTGGTCATAAATAAAAGTTAATCCTTTGAGCGGAGTCATTGTTCCAAACAAGTCACCTCGTTTATCAATAACACGCATTGCGCATTCTTCATAAATATCACGCGGAGGCTCCTCATCAAACCATACAAAATCGAGAGAGGTTCCTTGGAATTTTTCACGCCCCTCTTCACATGATTTAAAACTTATTTGAGACTTTCCACCAAAAACGTTTTTAACAACTATTGTATCAATAACACCAAAATCAGGACTACCTTTGCTTCCAGTTTTCATAATGATACTATCAATCCATGACTTGTTTAAGTACTTTAAAATCTTTGCTTGACTAACCTCTTTTTGCACTTTGGTAGAAAGACTTACAACCCAACCAGAAACATTTTTTCGGTTTTCTCTATATGGGTGATTTCCCCTTGCAAGCCAAACACTTTCAACTGCGCCGCACTCGGTTTTTCCAGTTCGGTTCCCACCAAAAACCCACCTATTGCGTTTTGGCGATTTGTGAAAAGCGAGTTGCTTTTTATGTACAATTTTTCCCGTGTTGTAACAAGCAAGCGAGTTATAGTTTCGCCTTTTAAGTTCACTATTTATTTTTAAAATTTTGGATAAAATTTCCCTATCTGTCACTTGGTAATTAATTTGTAGAAAATTGCAATATTTTTTATATTTTTACACTTTTTGATGCGTTTTGCATATATTTTTGTTTATTTTTGCGTTTTTTGCATTTATTGATTATATAATAATATTACACTTTTAGAGCATTTTCAACACAATAACAAATCCTTCCGCATTTGATTTTTTAAGCTTTAAGTATACAATTAAAGCATGAAAATTTTTCTTATTATTTTTTGTATTTTTTATTCATTCACATTTAACACAAGCAGCTTTACATATGCGTCTGAAAATACCGGCAACACATACGCAAAAGTAGATGATGATTGCCTGCTTTTTAAAACAACTGACACCGAACTTATTTTGTATTCAAACATACACTTTACAATCCCAAAAGGATACTTTGTAACAATCATTACAAGCATAACAAGCGAAGTTGTAAAAGTTAAGTATGGTGCATTTACTGGTTTTGTTAAAACAAGCAAGATAAAAACTGTATCAGGCACACCAAAAAAACCAACTCTTGAAAATATAACTTTTAGTATAAAAGAAAGTTCCTCAACTCAAATACGTAAAACACCTACAACGGACGAACAGGACAATATTCTCCACATAATACCAAGTGCTACAACAAATATAAAATACATAGCAGAAGTTAGTGGCGAAATCCCACCCTCTGGATCATCTCACACTTGGTACTTTGCAGAATACTCACCTGAAAGTGATCCAGTCAGTGTATATTATGGATACATATACAGCGAGAAAACCGAAAACCTTACAGTTATCCCTGAAAACCATGAGTTTGAAAGCGAACTTTTGCACAGCGACAACCAAACAACTATAGAAGAAAATTACATACATTTATCTGGCGGAGTCAAAGCAGTTTTGATTGTAATAATTTCACTCCCTATGCTTATTATTTTTATTATTCTTCTTGTATCTACAAAACGGAATAAAAATGATAAAAACATCTTTTCAGAAAAACAATTTTTCCGCAAAAATAAGCAAAAAACAATGAAAAACGATGAAATTTTGCCAAATTTCCCAACTTATGACTTCGACGATGACGATTTGTTGTAACTTAATAATTTACGGCCTACAACGCTAAACAATCCGATTCGCTATCCCCTTCAATCTTATAAACTTCATTTCTTCCACGTTTATAATTCGTTTCTTTTTCCGCCTTTATTTTTTCAAACTGAGCATGAATCCATGGCTCTTCACGGGTTCGCTCTGAAAGATAAAGCGAGCTTATTCCAGACTCCATACAACTAAGCGCCAACTTTTCTATTATTCGTGCTGTGAGTCTATAAACTGTACGCAAACAAACATCTTTTCTTGTTGCTATTTTTTCAGGTTTTATGCGGTGGAAAAATCGCATTTCTACAAACTTTAAATCCTCCTTATCTATACGATTTATAAGGTCGCGGATTAATTGATAAACCTCAATAAGTTTGTCCTTACGCTCAATGATTGCAAGAATCTTATTCACTTCTGCATAGCTTGTATGCTTGATTTGACCATTATACGCATACGATGAGGATAAATTACATGCCCTAGACTCGATAATCCTATTTATTACCCTTTCAATGTTTGGTATTGTTGGATATACGGTTAAAAGTGTTCTAATCCACACCTCTAAATCTTTATCCTTTGCTAATTTTTGTCTAAGTTCAGTTTTTTTCATATTTTATCCCCTTTGTTGTGTCATATTTTGTCGAATTTTGTCAAGCAAAGTTCATACAGTTTCCGCACACCTGTCTCAATTTTAAAACGGGTTTTTGATTTTGAGTCCGTTAAGTGACAGCTTTTGATACAAATTTTTATTATTTTTCGCCCATTTAGATCTATGTGTATTATTTGCAAAACTTCGTTCAAAGTGCACAAATTTTCAAGTTTAATTTTTCGAACAAATGTTCGATTGATGTACATGGAAGGCAGTATACACTGAATAAGTGGACACTCACCTGTCCACATTGAAAAAATGATTACAAAAATATTTTGTGAAAATATAAAAATAACCCCCATTTTTGTTTGGAGGCTTACGACATAATATGCTAAAATTAGTGTTATATATAAAGTATTATATATAGAGCGAAAAAACAAACTAAAAAAGAGGTAAATTTATGGCTTCACAAATGAGCACAAAAACTAACAAATTTAAAAAGTTTCTAAGCGTAATCGTTCTGGTTTTCTCTGTACTTTTAACCAGTCTTACTTTTGGTGGTTGTAAACTTTTTGGCGACATTGATACTACCAGTTCAATGTATGACGAGTCTGGCAATCTTAGACTTGTTACTCCGCTTGTAAACTATCACCCATCACGTGAGTATTATGTTTATAACGATGGCTCTACTTTTGCACCAGTAAACGAGGTTGGTCAAAAGACTTTTTACTATAACCTAGACGATGGTTCAGATACTGCTGAAATCATTTTACAGTGGCTTGAGATTACTCATAGAAACACTCAAAATCTTTATGCCAAAATTGCTCCTAATGGTCCTATTTACACAAGTGATACAGACAAGCTCATGCCTGCTACTATTTCGCTCTATAAAAAAGACGGTAATGTCTACAAAATAGAATCTGCTAGAACACAAAAAACAACATATCTTGTACTTAATGGCGGCTACTGGAATTTTGAACATTCTTCAATTCTTTATAATCTTGGAGCATCTTTAAGACAAATCGGTCAATACGTGTATGGAGAAAGATTCATTAACGTAACTGAAAACGGCACAAACAAAACATACACACTTTTAAACGCTACCACTGGTGAAAGTGAAAACACTCTTTCTATTAAAGAATTTGTTGACGAAACAACTGGTTCATTCTCTTTTGAACTTGGCTACTACTGGAAGAATAGTGCAGTTGACAGAATGTTCTTTAACAAAAACAACGAGTCTGTTCAAAAAATCAACGACGTAAAATATGACGCTGCAGGATACGTTTATAACACTGAGGGCGGCGAAACATACAATTCTTCACTCATAAATAGCACAAATATCTCTTTCCCTAACTACACAATCTTGATTGACGGAAGAAAGGTTGAAATTGAACTTAGAAACATTACCTACGATATCAATATCAATAGTAGACTCTCACCTCTCGCCAACCTTGATGCTGATATTTATTATAGAGTTTCAGGTGATGATCCTTTAACAAGAGGTGAAACTGAGGCGTTTTGTTTTGTGAAAGCTGATGAATCTTATTTTGACATTTACCAAGACCAGTCTAATGGTATGTGGTATATAAGATATTTTCCACGCCTTGAAAATGGCTCAACAAGCAGAACATTTAAAGTAAAAGCTATTTCACGAGATTCATCACGTGGTGATTCATTATATTCAAATGGTATAACTTTTGAGGTATATCGTCAAAGCTTTAAAACTTATTCAAACAACAGTGCATTCATTAACTATGGCGGACTTAACTATGACAACAACCTTACTCCAGCAAGAGTTGAAGATGTTGTAAATGGCGGTTATTACATAGGCGAAGCAAGAATGAATTCTGCTTCTTATTACAACTCAGATAATCCAACAAAAAATTACTATTTCTATAACGTTGAAAAGAAAGTTGATACAACCGATGGCAGTTCACGCGTTGTAGGGCTCACTGGTTTCTTCCCTGAGGGTCGTCTCGTTCAAGTACAAAGAATGCTTGATAACGCCGACTATGCACTTCAATCTTGGACAACAAATACCGAGGCTGAAAACGGAAGAGTTTTCGCTAACACAATTTACTCTGGCGTAGAGTATGATTCAGACCTAAGAATTATTAGTACAAATCAATGCTTGGATTATTCTACCACAATCTCTTCTACCGGTTTTACTTCAGTTCCAACTGACGTGTTTAATAAAACAATTATTCCTTATTATGTAAAGAATGTGGATATTGACAAAATCCTTACTGATCAAGACCTTTTCTGGGACGACTTAGATACAGACAATGAACGTGCTACTCAAAAAGTCTTAATTTCAAACTTAACAACTGTTGCCCACTCAAATATTCATAATTACACATACTACGCAAACTATGAAAAGGTAAATAATTTCACACTCACAGGTTCCCTGTTTAATGGCGATCACTTATTCGATGTTGGTGGTCAATACTTAGACAACTTTACCGTTTCGCTTCACCGTTATGAGGCTGATGGCTCACTTCATACTTATACAGACTCTTTTGAATCAACAGGCGTGACAATAAACATCGTTGGTCACACCTATGAAGCAACTGGACTAAAGTACGGTGATTTCATTTCGTTTGCAAAATCTGAAGTTCCATCTGGCGACAAATACTCAGGAACTTATGCAAATGCAACCGACTTTACTTTCTATTCAATCAAAATGGTTGACCAAGACGTTAACGGTATCGTTAAAAAGGTACTCAAAGTTGGCGCGGAGGATAATTATCTAAAAGGTTATAAATTTTATAGCGACCAAAAGAACGTTGGAATTATCGGTACACAATATAAATCTAATACAAATCTTCAAATCAATGTTTATCTTGCAGGTCAGGATAATAAACTCTCATTTGCCCCAGCAGCTGTATACAACACCTCAAGTGGCGATCTTGTTCTCGCAGATGGTACAGGCCTTAGATATGAAATAATCAAGACTGCAGATTCTTACGTTGACGAGTATGGCTATGTTACAACAAACGTTATCCTTGCTCTTCAAACCGAATCAGATAGTACAATTTATGCATACAATTTTGAGACACTTTCTAGCATAAACGACCTTAGATATATTGAAATGGATAAAACAGTACTCGATGATCATTTGGCTATCGAATATTTCTATGATATCCTTAACCTCAAATACACCGTTAAACCTTATGTTAACTTCGTAACTGTAGAAGAAATTGAAGTTACATCAACCTCTGACTCACTAATATATAAATATAACAACAAAAACTATAAGTTCTCTTATCGTGAGGGTGACAAATATTTCTATAAAATAGATGAGAAACAAGTACCTGCCCCATATTACGGCGATAATGAGGTTTCATCTGATTATGTTAAATACATAGTTAAAGATAATGAACAATGGTATTCATTACACTATGACCCTATCGAGAATACATTTGGATTTGTTGGCTCAGCTTATTTACTTTACGATGAAGTAAATAGTTCTACGCCAGCAGGCACTGAATACATTATTGAAAATTCAGGCTTTATTACTGTTGGCAAAGTTGGCGATAGCATATCAACAGACTACTCACTCAAGTTTACTGAAAATTATTATTCAAGTGGATCATTAATTACCCGTGAGTTTTATGCAGCTGGTGAAAATTATATTGTTCGCCACATAGCATCAGGCACATCTACATATTACAGAACTAATGCATCAAACTCTGATTTTACATATAACGAGTCACTCGATTGCATAGATTACAATGGAAAACACTACAAAGAAGTAGCATCATCAGCTAACACCACAAGTACAGTTGCTACGGTTTATAAAACCGAAATGATTCAGTACAATACGGTTTATCAAGTTGAAAGCTTAAAACCTGAACTCGGCGGCAACCCTTTAACTGAATTTACTATTTCTTCTAAAACTATCGACACTACTAAGTTCAGCCCTATTTATGCTTACTATGATGTGAGCCGTGCATCTGACGGCAACCACTACCTAACAGCTCAGCTTGGCATTATGTCGACAATTCCTCAAGTATCTGGAAATCCTATCTACAACTATAAATTCTATTTTGAGGCTCTTGGTGATAGCTTTATCAATGGCGTTGTAAATGATGAGAATACCGATGATGACGAAGTTTTAACTCAACAAACATCTCAATCAAACTTCTATGATTTATTAAAAGAAGGCAAAATCATGCTTGGAAGCGACATTGTTAAAAACGCTACAAGCGCTACTCCTACTAGTCACATACGCGCATTCTACCTAATGATGGGTTCAAAAATTACAACAAACGCTTACTATTATGTTGCCCCTCTAGCAAAGGCTGAGGAGGCTTATGTTACACAAGAAGTTAGAACAATTAAAGCCGCATCTAGCACAATCTCTTATGTATTAAAGAGCAATGCTGATGAAGTTTACACAGGTGAAAAAATTGAAAAAGTTGTCAAATTAAAAGATATCTTAGTTTACAACCCTGACCGCGATACATTCTCACTTCTTAACCCAGGCGACTACATGATTGATCCTAGCTACTATGAATTTATTGAATTAACACAAAAATATAACCAAGCTAGTACAGTTAATAAAAAATATCATTTAGTTGTTTATGGGGTAAACAATGTTGAAACTGTTTATGAACAAAACACAAGCTTTACAGCCACCGATTTTGAACCTCTTAAAAATGTAACATATAAAATATTACAGCTTAAAAATGTGGTTGATGAAGATGATGGAAAAACAATTGCTGATTATTTTTCTGTTACAATGTCAGACAATATAACCTCTGACTCATACTGCTATATCTACACAACAGGTTCTTACGAGAAGACTTTTGACACATACACATTAATGTATGACCATGATAACAATTCTTCTACCCCAGCACTTTCACTTGAAACTACTCGTCAATATATGCCTATTATATATGATCTATTTGACGTGTCTAAACTAAATATTACTCAAAACGACAAATTCCTCATAGCTATTGAAAAGAACAATGATATCTATACTGCCAACTTCAGTATTGTAGATTATCGCAATGAAAATATTTATAATTGCGAAACTGTATCCGCCAACCTAAAACTAGATAATGGTTCATTGTATTACGGCAGGTACAAGATTTGTGATGATAGCGACATTACATCTTCTGAAATTATTTTTACTTACGGCTACAAATCTATTAATACAGGAATGATTGAAGGGCTTTATATCGATGGCATAAGAATTGCGGACGTTCCAACAGATGAAACTACTACACTTACAAATAGCAACACAGACTTTATCCCAACACAAACCGAAATCTGGAATAATGATCTTGTTAATTTAGTTAAGAATGTGTTTGGCGCAACTACTGTTGTTTCTGCAAGGGATACATTAGAATACACTATAACTGCAGCAAAGAATACAGATGATGAAACCAAATATGATTTCACTGTTGAGTTTACTCTTATATCATTTGCTTATATATATAATAGCGCAACAGGAATGTACGAATACCAAACCACAGAAACAACAGAAACAGTGGTTATATTAAATAAAGACGTAGGCGCTGGCAATTACTCACTTACACTCGAGGGCGTAGAACTTTGCATAATTACTACCGAAGATAGAAATGAAGCTTTGTGGCACTTGTACTTTAATAAATCAGGTAAATTCTTTAGCTTTATTAATACAGACAATGCAAATGTTGAACAGTTTGTTGAACTAATGAGTCATAGTTTCTATCATGTTATAAATAGCAATTCAACTTATTACACTTTCAAATTAGTAAAAGGCTCAAAAACTGAAACTGTTGAACTCATTAGAAGATTCTATAAAGGTGACGATCCAAATCAATACTTCTACAGTAACTCATACACCGGTGCACTTGAACTTGTATTCTTTGGTGAAGACGAAAACGGCGACCCTGTTGAACTTATACAAAAAGTTGAAGCTCCTGAAGATAGTGACAATGTGCTTATGAATGGCCTTGTACGCTCTGCTCAATTATTTGGCGATGAGCATACATCAAAATACATTACAATCCTAGGTAAATACACAATCACTAACGACCCTGAAGAACCTATGGTTTACCCTACTTACACGACTCAAATTATATACATGACAAGCCTTGGTGATACTGAAGGTACGACACAGGTGTTTAAGCCTGGCAACTCAAAAGTTGTTGCATCTGATGGCGGCTTTGATCACTACTACTCGCTCGATTACACAATTCCAGACAGTGCCATTGAAGGTATGCCTGGTGTAACTCTCTTAGACGGAGCTCCTTACCCTAACCCAGTTCTTTACTTCTCAGTAAGACACCTTGCAACAGAATCTGCAGTACTCAATATTTCACTTGATGTGAGAAATGCATTCAGTGTGGAAATCATGGGCTCAAAGATTGATACTGATACTGATTTATTGCTTGATTTCTCAACATATGCATTTAGAGATACTCTTGCAAATTTGATGCTCAATGATTACATCGATAGTATATACTATGTAATAGAGAGAAATAGTTATAAACCATTCAATGCATACTTCGAAGTTTCTGAAGAAAAATTCTTCAACTTAGCACCAGAGGCTAGATACGAGTTTGGTGACAAGTATTATGGACTTTGGAACTCTGGCGAACCACTTACTATCCAAAATGTAGGCTTAAATAGCGAAGACGATTCTTTTATCTACTTTATTGATGAAATGAACGCTTCAGGTAAATATACAAAGCACGTATATTATCTCGTAGATGATGGCCTTGGCGGATATAAGATGGAAAAACTCACAACAGATGCTGCTATTATTTGGGAAAGCAGCGCTGACCGTATGGAAGATTTACCTATCTATGACTTGCATACTTATGAACAAGGTAAAGACGGTATAATCTACTTCTCATCTGGCACATACAATGACGACAACCTTGTTTGCGAAGGCATGGAAGGAATATCTGCCGGCGCAACATCTAAAACAGATGGTGTATTCAACTATGACAATGTTTTAATCAGCGGTGTTGTTAATGCTTATAGATCAAATGCTAAGTTTAACACTGGAAACACAGACAACCTTGGTTACTGGTCTTATGAACAAGTTTCAACAATCAACGCCTTTGACTCTTCTGATCCACACTTTATTGGTGGTAAAGAGACCGCAGTCTTTGTTGCATCACCTATCGTTCGTACAAACGACAACTCAGGTATTAACGACAATATTCTTTATAGATTCTCACACTGGCTCGTCTATACAAGATACAACAGCCAACTTATGTATCTCAATCGCGAATACACATACAACAAAGTTGGTGGATACGCTAACACAGGTGCTGTATTTACATTCTCACCTGCTGAAAATGAATCTGGATACTTTGTATTTATGCCAGTTTACGAGCGCGTTCTAACAATATCTATTGGTACTCAAGTTTACGACGGCCCAGCAAACCTTGGCGGTATGGTATCATTCCAGTACAAAGATGGTGAAGCTGTCGACGCATCTAACCCTAAAGACTATGATATGTACTTGCTTGAATACTTCAAAACAATGAACGGTGGTTCTGAAGGATATTTCTACTCAGAAATCCAAACTGTGCCTTACTATGTTGTTACAGGATTTATCCGTGAAGCATATAACGATCGTGAATACATTTATAGACCAGTATTTGCTCCTAACGATTCTTACTCTATTTTTAAAATACCTCTATACGATGCAGGAAGTTTATCTGCTTACTCTTACTACTATTATAACGAACTAACTGGCAAGTTTGGCATATTTGCTAACACTTCAGAATTTACTACTAATAGAGGTGTTACTTTATATGAAGACACAAGCATCACACAAGGCACTTACTCATCTTATACAAGCTTTGATTTAACTTCATATTTATCTTATAAATTGGTTGATGAAAACTGTATTTCAAACCAAATTATCGATTTAACATCTGGTTTCAACAATATAGGACCATTACTTATACCAGTTGCAACTACAAACGTAGACTACTCAGTGAACTATAAAACACTTGTTGTACCTAAGAATTTAATAGACGAATCAAGCTTTAACGCTGCAAAAACATCTCTTTACAATACAACAGAAAAAGAGACTGTTCACTACACGGACATTGACAACTTAAATAAATACTTAAACTACTCAAATGAAACGATGTTTGTTCCAGAGTCTCTCACCGACTCTATCGAGAAAGATTCTTATGCAGGTGTAAAAACTATTGCATACCGCGACCCATACTCTAACTACTACTATGCAATAAGCATTACCGATTTGTATTCCGCTATTTTAACATTAAGCGATGAAGATATTGCAAACAACGTCAAAATCGATAAAACATATCTCACAAAGGGCGACCTGTTTGCTCACATGTTTACAAAAGAGTTCTTGCTCATTTCTGCACTTTCTTCTTATCCAACAAGTGATGGATACTTTTCAAACTCATCTAACTCGCTTTTAACTGGTGAACTATACTACAACGATGACCATAAGGTATACACAACTGTTCAATATAAGAACGCATACTTTGATCGTGATACAAACGTAATCATCACAGCTACCCCAGACTATGGTTATAGATTTGAGGGTTGGTATCAATCAGTATATAATCCAGAAACAAATACTTGGGATATTTCAAATAGAAAATTGACTGATGCAGCAGCAACCTATCTCAACGAAATTATACCAGCTGTCTATAATGCATATAATGATCAATATTACTATATTACTGAATACTACGGCCCTAAGAAACAATCTTACGACGTAGACGGCAACCTACTTACTTATAGAACATACTATTTAGACGCCGCTAAAACTATTGAGGCTATAGTTCCTGATGCAATGCTTGGTCAAGTACGTGGACAATTTATTATTCAAAACAATAAATATGTACGTGTATTCTACTCAAGCTTAACGGGAGAATTTTACTACGACGACAGTTTTACTCTTCCTGTTGGAAGCGGACATTTATACACAAAATACGAACTTACACTCTATGAAATTGCTGATAGATACTATAACCCTGAGAGATACACAGAGGTTGACCATTCTCGTGGAATTAACACCACAAATGGTTATAACTTTGTAGCTTACGCTCACCCAGACAAATTCTATAATATTGATAGCGAGATGTACAATCGCTACTATATTACAAAAGAAAACGGTAACGTATTTATTAACGGCAATGTAATAACTATACAAAAACTCCACTCTAACATAAGATTTGTTGCTAAGTTTATCGAAACATATAAAGAGCAAACAATCACAACTGTTGGTGATGATGAAGGTATCGTTGTAGTGGATATGTACTACTACAACACCGATTCAATCAAAGGTGACAGAACATCAAATAATATAAGAACAGACCTCTACGGAGACGACTTAACACAAACAGACAAACAGGTTAAAGGCTTGAATAATTCTTATGCTGAAACCTACAATATTTATGATGATGCCAAAGGCTTATCAACGACCCTCAATGACATAGCGACATCAGGAAATTACAAATTTAATACTAATACAACTTGGTTAGAATTAAAAAATCAACTAGCTCCAAACAGTGGAACAAGCTACTGGATCAATCACTTAAGCGATCGTGATATAGATAATGATGGCGATGTTGACAATAAAGATCAAGATAATTCATTATTAACAAACACTGATTTCTTCTTTGATGTTAACACAACCACAATCTATGTTGTTAAAGTAAAACGTGGTTACAGCCTAGCGATACATACTCTCGGCCTTGGCTCAACTGCATACAACGTAACCCCTATCCTAGAGCCTGAAGAAAGTTATATTGATTTACATACTCAAAATCAACAGGGCGATGGCGTCGAACAAGTTGACTATTTCTATTATATATTCAAGATAACTTTTGATAGAAATGCAGACACTTCTGAAAACGACAATGCTCATCTTATCCGTCACCCATACCGTGCTATGTCACTCGTTGGTGACATTCTAGCCGGTCGTGACTATGACTTCTACCAAAAATTCTTCAACTTATATGATAATGAAGGTGTATTGTTAACAAATTATATTAACTATAATTCAACAACAAAACTCTTCAGCTTGAAAAACTGGGCGGATGTAAAAGATATTTTAAGTCCTGAATCAGGAAATACGAGAATTAGTGAAGGAAGCTACATTAAAGCACAAAAGAAATCTGCAAACAGCGAAGAATTCACAAATATTATGGTTGAGCTGAACAGAGCCGTTAAAGATGAATTTGCATTCTTTGTTGGCGGCGTTACAACAAAAGATGTATATGCTGATCAAAATGGTGAATTCTTATTTGATTTATTTGGTGGTAAAATTACCGAGATAACAACCGACATGGATCAAATATTTGAATCAATAAAGACAATAATCAAATATGCAAACTTCGCTAAGAATGGTTATGATGAAACAAAGTCTTATTTAGCAAAAGGCGTTGGCCCATTCATGTCAGGCATTGTTAACTACTTCAACCTTTCTGGACTTGTAATCTACACATTCAACATACAATCAATGCTTATCGATGGCGTAAACGCTAATGGTTCACTTATTTACAATACAGATAGCATTCCAGAGTTTTCATCAACCATATATGCTGATGGCGGTATGCTCGGATATTTGTTCATGAACGCAGTTGACACTGAAACAACTCTCGTTGACCCTATTGTTTATACCGACATTGCGGGCTCAACTACAATGAACTTCTATAAAGAGTTCCAAATGCCGATATACATACCTAAAAATAATGAATCTGTAAATTCTTATCAAACACAAGACCTTTCAATAGTAGAAAGCACAATGCTCTTACTTAAAGGGTTTGAAGGCTTTACACTTCCAGACGACGTTGCATTCCTTGGCTGGTATGAAGCTAAATGTGAAGAAGTTATTGATGAGTATGGTGCAATCTCAAGAAAGTGGACAGATTATGAGCTTATGAGCAGTGATCTCACCCTTCCTTATGTAACTCACTCTAATGCCGACACAAGTATCATTGCCCTATTCAAGAGAATAAGAGACTTCGAATTCAAGTTCGACAACACTATGATGGACGTTATTATTCATTCATATCAATATGATGGTAAATCGTTCACATATACTACAGTTGATAATATTACAACAATTACTGGTAAAGTATTCATCGACCAAGATATTGACATCACTGTAACACCAAACGGCGGATATAGATTCAGTCTAAGCAATGACAACATTAAACTTACAGGTACAAACGGTGAAAAACAGATAACTGATACTATTTTAACCACAAACGTTAGAAACTACCTCGGCGACGCAATAAAATGCGCAGATGTTGTGTTAAATGACACCAACACATTCACAATCGACATGGGTCAATTCTTATTCGTAGTGAATGAAGATTTAAATAGAAACGGCAAGCTTGACGACGGTGAAGACAAAAACGAAAACGGCGTGCTTGACATTCCAAATAACGCAATTTCTCTCGAGTTTGATGACGTTAAACCTATCCTACTCTTCTACTTTGAAGTAGCCGGATTCTATAAAATAGAAAATGGTAAGAATTATCATAATGGTGCAAACTTTACTCTTGGCAACTACTTTGCGACTAATGGATCTATTTCTAGCAACTTAGACGCTACTGTTGGATCGTTTATTAAATTCGCAAAAGATGATACTAACGCGCTCCTCACTGCAGAGCTCAAAGGTCTTGACCTACACATCTATGGCTACTTTGATAGAGAAAGATCTGACCTTGAAATCGTAAATTCAGGATTAAATGATAAGCTTGAAAATTACTATATCAACAATAGTGCAAAAACAACATCTGAAGGTTTTAAGGACGAAAATGATGTATTTTATAATGTTCATGCTAACCCATTCCCTATCAAGTTCTTGTACGAAGATAATAAAATTAATAACGAATACAATCTAAGTGCAGATAATATGCTCTATCATATTAAAGCTCATATCCCTGCAATAGTAGAAATAACAGTTGATACATCACTCTATGAATCAGTGAGCACATCAAATGCTTCACCTATAATAAGTAGTGATACAACTTTTGAGAATATAATAAACCTAACATATAATGGTCAATACGTTGGCACAACTGGTGAAGGTCTTGGGGCTATGAATGGGTATGCAAGTATTAATTATAGTTCTGTGTTCGCTTTTGATGACGAAACAAAAATTACATTCTCCATTGACAATACAATAATTGAACATGATGGAAAATTGTATGCATTCATGGGTTGGTTCACTGATTATATTTGTCTATCTAGTGAAACAATATTTACAATTCAAGCTTCACAAATCAGATTTTCAAATGTTACAGCGCAATTTGTACTCATAAAAGAAATTACTCTCACAAATGCTGAAGGCTTTGAAGGAGCTGGTTCTTATGATATCTCACAAAGCAAATACAACTTATCAGTTAATGATTCTTGTAACAACGTTGTTAACTATAATAATAAAACTTATATAATGAGCGGCACAAGTCTTAACATAGAAATAACAACTCAAGACTCATTCGAAGTAGATAGCATAACAGTTAATCAACAAAAAATTGACAACATTGACGACCTCACTCTTCGTATCAATAGTAATTACTTTGATAAAGATATAAACAATATTGTTATTAATTACACTATAGTCTATAAAGCAAATATTCAATTATTAGAATATGACAGTGTTGAACTCCAAGGAAAACCAAAAGCGTTTAAAGCATATTTTAATTTCGATGGTTACCATTTGGCTATATTGCAACCGTCATCACCAAAAGTATCGACATTTTCTATAGACTCACTAGAAATCGGTGATGAATTCACGATTAGAAATTTAACAACTGAAATAAACGGCTTAATCCCTGTTAAAATATTTGTTAACGGAGAGCAAGAAAATATCCCATCAGATGGTTCATATGAAGCAACTGTTACTGGCGACATGGATATTAAAATATGTTATGTTCCATACATTACAATAAACGTTAGCCAACAAGTACCTAGTGATAATTATTATTTATACTTACAATCATTATACTTTAGATACAAAAATCAGTATGGTTCAGAAGTTGAACATATAATACTAAGGGACTCATTTAAAGTTCCTGCAGGCACTGTTATAAACATTGATGTTCCTAGCAAATATGTAACTACAACACTGTTTAGTTACGCCTTTACTGGAATGAAGGCTAACGGCACACTAATTTCTACCGACACTAACTTTAACTATCAAGTACCAGCAATCAGTCAAAATGCTGGAAAAACTGTTGATTTATTGTTTGAATATAATAAATACAAACAATACACATACAATACTGAAGTGTTCTTAAACGATGGCGATACTTTAGACGATATGAAAAATACGTTCCAAATCCATATCGCCTATGTGGATATATACGGACACAACAAAACTGTAACTTTAAGCAATGAATTGTTTACTAAAGGTCTTACAGGTAATGTGTATAAAAACTCATTCACATTCTATTCTGCAAAAGAACCTATTGTTACTAAATATATAGATACACCTTATGCTGATCAATATTTTATAGAGCAATCAAGCGACTCTACTAATATATTAATCAGAATTACAGGCGCAATTGTTGTTAACTTCATACCTGAGGTTGACGGTCAACCAACAAATGCATATATATTTAAATTCCATTTCGATGGATCATTTGAAAAAACATTTTCATATGCTGAAGAAATTGCTTACCCTAAAACAATCGAGCCAACTATAACAATGATTGAAAAGTCTAGCAAATTAACATTTGCTGGTTGGTATGTAAACGGCAAGTTTGTTTCATCTAACGAAGGTTTTACAATCACAAAAGACATGACTAACGAAACTAAAAAATTGATGATTGTTGCTAAGTTCCTTGAAACAAATGTCGTAACTGTAATTCGTGAAGTTGATGGCGAACTTTCAAACAACTCAAGCCTAACAGTTAAAGCACTTGGTTCTTTTGTTCACGATTACATTGATCCAGCAACAGATTCAAAGCAAGGCATTTTCAGTGAAATTAATTCTATTAGTCTTGATAATTATGAAAGCAAACAGTTTATAATAAGAAAAAATATTGATTTAATGTTAGTTGCGGACAACATTAAGACACATATATTCCTCGGTTGGTATGTAAATGACGAATTTGTTTCATCTGATTTTAACTATACCCTTTCAGGAACATCTTACTATTTAAACACCGCAAAAGTTACTGCTAAATATGCTACAAAATACAACATTTCATACGTTACTAGAACAATCAATGGCGAGGCTGAAAGCAATGCAATCGGTGGTACAATTAGCACCCCTGAAAAAACAATATTCACTGTAAGCGATATCGGTACAAGTATTACACTTCCAGAAGTATATGTTAATACAGGATACACATTCGTAGGTTACTTTATTAACGGCGAATATAAATTTGGTAGCTATAGCAATATTGCAAATGTTGATTATACATTCAATGCAGCAAATCACCTTGTTATAGAAGCAAGATTTGTTAAAAACTTCAACATAGATATTCGTTTAGCTGTTGAAAATAGTAACTATGCCGATTCAGTTATAGATCTCATCGGAGGCAATGATTATGCCGACGACCTAAACCAAACATTGCTTATTGCTTTCAAATATCCTTATTCAGAAACTTTCAATGCTACTATACCTCTTACACTGTATAAACCTGAATCATCTGTCCTTTCTTACACAACAAGTGTTCCTTACGGCACTGAGATCAATATAAGAAAAACAGAAGATAACATTAATAATCAGGTTAATGTAAACTATAATTTCCAAGGTTTCTATATTTACAATAATGAACAACCATCAAGTTCTATCTCTGTGTACTCATATTCAAACAGTTTTTCATTCACAGTTGAGAAAAACATAGCAACAATTGCTAAGTATGACAAGACAGCAGCTCCAGACACTTATGAGAAATCTGAAAGCTTTGAAATTTCTGACAATGGCTCAACCTTTACAAAGGTTAACAAATCAGCTCTTACAATGCTTGATGCGTCAATTCCGACAGTAACTTATAACGGCAATACTTACCTATTCATCGGTTGGTATGCTGAAATTAAGGAGACAGGATCTTCTTACATCAAGATTTCAAATAATTACAACAGCGCAATATCTAATGGTATTATCCACAAGGTTGCAAGGTTTGTTAAATTAGTTGATATCACATATAACGTTACACTCGATGGCACACTTGACCTAAATACATACAACATAACTGGTAACATAGCATCATCATATGTTCAAAGCGCATTAGGCAACTTCCTATCATCTGCATATAATGATAACAGCTATCACTTTAAAGTATTAGCTGGCACAAGTTATAATTTTACTGGTAGCGTAATTAATGGATTTGCTCAAAAAGGTGATGTCAACGACATGACACTTGACGAAGTCGGTGAAATAGCTATAACAGATGTTGCCCACTCATTTGAAACAGTACAAGTTGGTTATCTCATTACTTACAAAGTTTCTAATGGTAACTACTCAAGCACCATAACAAAAGTTGTAGACATATCATCTATCATAAAGGAATCAACAACTAGAGACGAATACGAATTTACATTCAAAGTTGAAGGTAATGAAGAGTCTGATGTTGAATACGTTGTAATAGTTAACGACATATACAGTGGAAAAGAGATTCAATCATTCAACTTTACAAAGGAAACAAATGATACTGCTAAGTTTACTGCTAAACACGGCGAACTTATCACAATCTACCTTCTAAACCGAAACAAGATTGATATGCACATGTCATACACAGTGAATAATATTGAAATTCCTGGATCTAACAAAACCCCAGCTTATCAGTTCTATGCTTTAAACTTTGATTCAAAAGATATTGTTGCAACTGTTGGAATTGAACATCAAGTTATTGTTGAAAACCAAGAAGACACATTCGGCTTTGGTGTAACAGAACTTGACCGCAACGTTGTTAACATTTCAAGCATTGATGGCTACGCAATCAGTCACGTAATGATTAAGGTTAATGGCGTTGATAGTGACTTCCAGATACTTAATCAAAGTTTCACAGAGACATCAAAAGGCGAATCTTATGGAATAACAGACGTTGCACCTACATCTATTATAGTAACAAAGTATCCATCATTATTACCTACAAGCGATGGCTATGCAATTAAGGCAATAAAGATAACTATAAGTAATGAGCTTCTTGCAAAATATGACGTTCAAATCAAACCATATTATGTTAAACTTGTATCACTTTACATTAATGGTATTGATCCTAACGATTACACCCTTGATGAAGATACTTACACATATTATATGTATGACGCTGATTCAAACACTGATACCGCTAACTGGACAGGTGAATCAAATTCTGATCCTTATATAAGTTCACTTAAATCTGGTGACTTCTACGAATCTGATTTGAAGAGTGTAATATTAGCTTTATCTAGTAAATCAGATGATGACTTCTTAAAGATAGCAAGAGACTCTTTCGTAAATGTTTCTTACAACAACGACAAATTTGATATGACGTTTAATATTGTTGGAGCTGTAGATGAAATAATATTCAATCCTACAACTTCAAACTCATCAATTCATCAGGTTATGATTAACCACTCAAGGTATATCGTTTATCAAATCTATGCTATAGCAGATATTAAAGAGTTTAATACAGACATCAATTCTTTAATTAAAGCTCGAATAGTTTACCCTGACGGAAGCACTGAAGAACTTGAAATTACAGAATTTACTTCAACAGAAATAACATTCAAAAGTGTTTATTGTCACCTATCAGATGCTCACGCACTTGAGATTTATGCCGTAAACAACTCATTCACAATGAATGGTTATTCAAATTCTCGTGATTTATCTAAAGGAATATTTACAACAAGCAGCCGCGTTACCCTTTCAGATGGCATTCATGCGGGATCAACAGTTGGAAGTCAATCGGGTTACAGATATTCATTATACGCACATCTAACAATCAATACTCGTACAATTTCAATAGATTTCGATAATGATATCTACATAAACAATAAAGACTATGAACAAAAATCAACAGAAAATAATCGTTATAACTATAAGTTGAGCGCAGATACACAAGTTTCGTATATCGAAAGCGAGAATAATTATACTTATCAATTAAAAGGCTCTAACAAAACTATTGTTTATCCTGTTGGTAGATACTCTGAATTCACTATTACCCCATGTGATTTTATAGAAACAACAGACATTTTAAGCGGAGCATCTGTTTATGAGTATAACCACTACCGCATAACGAACTTTGTTAATGCTAAAACATTAGAAATTTTAAACACAAATAAATACGACAATTCTATTTCAATCAATACTGAAAATTTCTTAGTTGACTCAACAATTCAAATTCAGACAATAAAACTAGTTACTCCAAGCGTTAATGTAGTTAAAAGCACTAATACTACAACTTATGATGGTGATTATACACAAAAACTTGAAGTTTACTATAACAGCTCATGGCAACAAATTTCTACAACTGGTGCTTATGTAGAGCCTCACCTTCTCGTTCGTGTAAGTTCTACGTACACACGTAAGAATAATGATTCTATCCCATATATACTATCTGCAACCAAGAAAGTTAACAAATCATTGTCTGATATTACCGCATTTAATACGATACAAAACACATTAGACAGTGATGGCAAAACTATACTTGCTCAAACACTTACTCATGTATTTACAGCAAATGCAGATACAGCTATTACATTCAACTATCATGAATCAATTCCTCAAAACAAATTTGTTATAGTTCTTTCAGCGCTTCATGGTCTTGGCTATATGATTGAAGGAAGCACATACTCTAAAGACAACTTCTCGTTTGATACATATCCTCTACTGGATAAAAATCCACTCAGTGCTATTTTGATAACGGAATTCCCAACTGGAGCACAAGAAGAATATATATCAAAAATGATTCGTGACGTAAAAGCTATCGATATCGAAACTTATAACACACCTATCCAAACAAAATTTAATATTGAACTTGGAATAGATTACGCATTACTTTCAAAAATAATCAATGTCAACTACTTCTCAACCGGAATCGACGTAATAATAAATCAGTTGAAGAATCTATATGACAGTACTAAAGCTGATGGCGGCGAGGAATTTGTTGCACTTCGCAATAAATATTTATATGAATTAATTAACAATTCATGGAAAACTAAAGATACATATATTCTATCACTTGCCGATAAGAATCAAACTACTGATATAGGTGTTCAAGAAGATGCAGCACTATCTTCTGATCAAAAAGCAGAAGTTTCAACATCTGCTTCAAGTAATAAGACAACTGATTATATCTTTAACAAGTACACAGGTCTTAATAATTCTGGCGTAATAATTGCAAAGGATACATCTGTTACACTCAAAGCTGAGATTAAAGATAATTATTTCTTCAAAGGTTTCTATTCCGTTACAAGTGCATACGTTAGTCCACTTTCAAATGTTACGACTAACCTTTCAAACAAGGAAGTGTTGAACCATTATATAGATGCAGTGTCTGAGCCTACTTCTCCATTAAACTCACTCATGAGTTTGATTAAAATAGGTTCAAACTACAATATATCTGGTAATTACTACACAGCTGATGCAACAATTTCTGCAGATACATTAATTTTTGCTCTATATGAAGCTAAAACATTCAAGATTACAGTTAACAATGTTGAAGCCTCTGTTGCATTAGATGGAGAATCTCCTATTCTTGATGAAGAAGATCAACAAATCGTTATTGAGCCAACAGATTACTCAGTTCACAACTCAGATCTTGGTTCAGTTACTGGTAACCTTTTAGTTGAAGCTAACAGTAACGCAATGTTTGCATCAATCAACTACCCTGGATTTAAGATCGTTGGTTGGACAGGTTATAAAACCACAAATACAGCTTGGGTTGATACAAACACAGCACTTTCATCACAAGTTCTTTCTTGGACAGGTAGCGATATACAATTTAACAACGGTTCAGACCTTGATGCAGATATATCATCGTATAAAAATCAAATGAACATAGACTACGACGGCTTAAAGGCTACGACAAAATCGTATAGCATCTATAACCCACAAGCAATTACCGGTGATACCGAAAACCGTCTTTACAACAAGACAATGCAAATTAACGCAGTTGAATCTCAGCTTTCGAGCAGAAACAACCTTAAGGTTTATGCAGTTACAGAAGATATAACCATCAACGCGTTCTATCTGTCTGAGTCTCTTGTAATTAATATTAAACTTGCTGAAATCTTAGGTGTAACAACTCTTACCGACAAAGGAGAATCTTCAACTGAAATTGTATTCACAGAGGAAGTTCACAAGATTAATAAAGAGGAAGACGTAAATTCACTTTCACCTTATGTATATACAAACGTTGATGACTCAGGACATAAGCTACCATACTTTACAAAAATCGGTCTTAACCTCATCGACCTTGCAAAATCAAAAGCAACCGGTCACCTCATTTATAAAAATAATGAACCTGTTTACGTAAATGGCATATCTGACGGTTCAGATCCTTACTTTAGATATATGTACGATGGCGGTTATCTTGTACATGCCAGTGGTTCTAACTACTATATCAAATACACTCCTATTGAAGATGAGACGGATTTCGACGGACTAAGTGAAATATACAATCCTGAAAACAACAAAAATATTCAGATATACACTATAATGTCTTACTACTCAAACACAACGCTTACCCATATTAACGATTACATTGAAAAGGTTGATAACAATGATCGCATTAAAGATGAAGGCTACTCATTAATTGAAGGCTTAATCAACATATCTTTCGGTTCAACACCAGAAGATATCAACACATATTATAACGACGTAAAGAAAAGAGTACGCTTAGACATAGACTTTGATAATAAGACTATCACCATCAAACTTTTCGTACAAAACGAAAATGGAGCGTTCCCTGTTGTAAACGTTCAAATGGGTACAAAAAATAGCCTTATCCAAGACAATGTTGTAACGGCGCATTCATTCAATGTTTCTGCTGTAGATTACACTAAAAACGACAGCTATGCTTACGACTTATACTCTGGTAAAAACATTCTCAGCACAAATATGCCAACCTCAACATCAAGTAATCAAATTAGTGGCTTCTACATCAACCGACAAGACACCGACCCTATGCCATCTAACATAAACCTTAATATTAAGGCAAACTTCATGTATAACGCGCAAATCGTCGATTTAAAGTTTACTGATATCGGTGGTGAACCAGATAATAATAATTATCCAAAAGCTGATTGCCACAATAAATACTGGGAAGGCAAAAATGCGAAAACAGTAACCTATCTTGGAGAGTTATATAAAGATCAGGATACTTTTAGAAATGCATATAAACAATTTACAAACAACTTTTCAGGAATGTATGTAACAATCATTAAGGGTACTGAAACTTATCTTTCAAGACTAAACGCTATGCTTGACACATACTTCCCTAACCCTGCTGATACTCCTAAAAATCATGTAGATGCTTTCCTAGAAAACGAAAGATCTTTTGCGGAAGAACTTAAAAGAAATATTGTTTGGGGTGTTGGATTTAATGGATCAGAACAAAGAAACAACTTATATGCTGCAGCTTACACATTCATTGTTCAACTGATCAATATCTTATCTTCAGTTGATATAAATGAAGACATACAAAACAACATACTTTCAACTGGATATGTTAACATTACAGATATACTTGATCATGGTGGCGATGTAAGCATTAAACGTTTCCTAAACATAGATAGACTTATTAACATATTGTTTGATACAAACTTTAAAGGTTATGATGATTTAAACAATTTCTTCGAGTACAAAACTATTAACGTAGGAAAATACATGGAATACTTAAATAGTGACATTTATACAAGTGGAAATGTAAAAAATTATCAATCGTCTAACTTTGCTGACCTTATTGCAACCAACTACAACTTTGGTGATACAATCAGGTTTGATAGTTACGTAACAGTCCATAACGCTGAACAGACAAATTTATCAGTTTCGGAAAAGACATGGATTTTACCTAGAATTGTTTGGTGGGCTGACAAGGGTTATAAATATTATAAAACTCTTACAAATTGTGGTTTCACAATAACAAGTGTTCTTGGAACACACGATGCAAAAAGTACATCTGCACTTAATAGTTCTTCTCAAAGCAATGAAATGACAATACAAGAAGCTATTAATATACTTTCATTAAAACAAGGTCCACAAGTAGAGGCTGAAACCCTAGCGTTCACATCAACAACTCCTGAAAAGAATGCATTTGGAGGATCGATCGGTAAAGATATTACTCATCTTCAAATATCACTCGACGATACCCAAAGAATCTACTACCAAGACCGTGACTGGGACGAAATTCCTGCTGGAATTATTGGTATCGCAACAGTTACAGCTGTTGGTGTTGGTTTATTAACCTACTTCACTGCTGGTCTTGCAACAACAGTAATCGGTACAGTTCTCTTAGCCCTTTCAGTAGCTGGCGTTGCAGTCTATACTATAGCTCTTATTGATAACCTCATTAACAAATTGCCAAACAACTCTCCATTTAGAAATATCTTTATGTAAGACAACTTCTAACTGGAACAAACACAAACAGTTTAGCTGCTAGGAAAATCCTAGTAGCTAAACAAAAATTTGACAAACACTTAATTGTCAGAGTAAAATATAAATTACAGGTGAAATTATGACAAAAGCCAAAAAATTTACAACATATTTAATTTGTTTTATTCTCATTATATTATCGATGGGCTTTTTTGGCTCGCAGAATGTGCTTTCTAGCGCAAGTGCAGAAAGTGTAGAGATTTCTACCCTCTTTGTTCGCGACTCATCAATTATCTGTAATAACGAAAGCTACATCTTTGTCTATGATGATTTAGATGGTAAAATCAAACAATTAGACATGAGCGAAGACACTGTTGCAGTAAACGAGTCAATAGCTGTTAACTCACCTATTGACATTGCCGCATCAGCCTCCAACCTCTTTGTTCTTACAAATGATGAAGTAAAAGTATATAACGCAGCAACATTAGAGCCAGTTTCGGTTGAAAATTTAACCGAAACAACCTCTTTTGAAAGCGTTGAAAGCGTTTCCTTATTTGAAAAGTCAGCAACTGAGATTTTGTTACTTTTGATCCCAAAGGCTGAAGAAACAACTCTTCTCACGCTGCTTTCTATCAATTTGGAAAACTCAAAGATTGAATCTGCGCTAAACATTTCTTTTGGTCAGTCATTCCTTGAAAGCTTATCAGGCGGAATAAACGCTGCATATATTCTTTCTGAGGATAGCGGAAACGCACAAATCCTCTTACAATCTTCATCAAACTATTATACTTTTTCGTATAATATCTCTTCACCTCACACTATCGATACTTGGACAACACTCTCACTTGACAGTGCAGCAAACAATCTATACGTTTCTGCAATCGATAGTGAAACGGTAATTTTAACAATATCCGACACATCAATCAACTATTACACATATAACACATCGGATTCGCCAGCACTAACTAGTCTTGGCACAAGCCAAATAACAAACACATCAGTCGCCTCCGCTTATAAAAACAAGCTTGTTTTAAAATTAAATGAAGCTGAGTTTAAAGCAAACATTTGCACATTAAATAAAACTAATACTGAGCCTTTTGTAATAGAACTTGAGCTTCAAAAAACTATTTCAAACAAGCTGTTTACAAACGAGGACTATGATGTTGGCGCGATTAAGTATTACAAGCTCACAAGCGAGCAGGTTTGTTACTTATCGCCTTATTCAAGTCAAGGCACCACGCTTCCAGAAGGCACGCACGTAGCATTGCTTTCAATACCAACAGCTGATGGCGCCGACTTTGGATACAGCTATTGCTTAGCAGTTTATAGCGGAGCAAATATTTTCGGATATATAAAAAGCTCAGAGCTTTCTTCGCTCCAAGCCACAAATTATCCACATAATTATGTTTATGTAATAGAAGGCACTTCCCTCTTCACCCTTCCAACAAATGTGACCGGTGAAGCTGAGGGCAACAGTATACTCGCAACTATTTCAAAGAACGACAAAGTGAGGATTTTATCACCCCTGTGCGATGCTGAGATGGGCGGGCGCAAATTCTTGTTAGTTGAAGTCAACGGCAAGACGGGATTCATTCTAGAAGACCGAGTTTATGGTAAGTATATTAACTACAACCTAGTTGTAACAAATGCCTACCTTAAAACAGGCGTCAATGTCTATAAAGATGCTGACGGAAACAGTGAGGTTATCGGTAAACTCGCAAGTGGTGATAGATTGCGCGTTATACAAACACGCCGAATAGACAGCGAGTACCTGCAAGTTAAATACAACGACCTTGACGGCAATGAAATTACTGGCTACGTGTTAGCTTCAGCGGTTGAAACCGACTCTTGGTCAATGCTACAAATACTTGGCATGGTACTGGTTGTCATAAACCTGATATTCTTGGTTATAATACTTGCCGTCCGCAAGAAAATAAACAAAGATTAGGTCAAGATGCGGTGAATATTCGCACGCGGTTCGGTAGAGAGCGCGAAACATCGCTCTTTATGTCCGTTAGGACTCTTCATTAATATATTTATATCTAAAAAAGAGAGCTTATCGCTCTCTTTTTTTAGATAACAACTTGCCCTAACCTATATTCTAAGCTCGGCGCCAAAGTCCTCCTCATAACTCTCTTTATGCTTTGAGTAATACAAAAAGTTTTTATATGTTTCGTTTGCGCTAAAATTTTCAGGACAATACTTTTGTATGGTTTTTAAATTGTCCATATTATACAAATCACCGTTTTCATGCAAGTAACCACCAAGCATTGAGTCTAGTATATAATCTTGAAGTCTTAATGCACAGTTTTCAAATCTTAATTCGTATATTCTTTTCAAATTATAAAGAGCTAAAACTTGCTCTTTTGTTAAAACTTCACTCCTCTCTACATCAATATAATGCGATGCACTTGAAAAATTAAGCGGAGCAAGCCCGATAGGCGCATTAGTTACCCTTATAAACGATGAACAATCAACCCCAAACAAGGTTAAAAAATTGATAAAATTAGGGTGATTTTTCGCAGGATAAATATTGCCCGACGTGTCAACTATCCAACCATTTAACTTGGCCATTTTATCAAAACAAGGCGTTGAGTATGCAATTTTTTTAATCTCATCATCGCTAAGGTTTTTATTCAAATCAACTGATGGCACGGCAAACGCACCATACTCGTCAAACAAGCCGTCTTTAAAAAAGATTAGCATTTCATACATATCATTTTTATGAGTATGTTCAATCTGTGAAATACAATTATTAATGTTGTTGCCAAGCGATCCTCTGTACAAATCAAGAAAGTTACGCATAGCCTCACCTGCGTATTCCGCATTGTCATTATAGAGTTTAAATTTTCTTTTGTTCAAATTCAAATTTTCCATAACACTTACATTATAACACACACCAACTTCTTTTTCAAGATGCAAACGCAAAATAAAATGTTCAACATTTAATAAATAACTGTAGAAAAGATTTGCCAAAAGAATTAAAAAGTTATATAATAAATCTACAAACAATATTAATTTGTTGAAAAAAGGAGTTTATACTAATGAGCGTTTTATTTACAGATACAGATTGCGAAATGGACTGGAGAGATGTTGAGAAATATGGCATTCATGTGCTTGGCATGCCTTACATTCTAGATGGCGAGGAAAAGGTTTATGATATGGGTAAAGATGAAGAGGCTATTGCCCACTTCTATAAAAGAGTACGTGAAGGTTCAATGCCACTAACTGCTGCTCTTAACCCTGCAGACTATGTAAACTATTTTGAACCTATTTTCAAAGCTGGCGAAGATATATTCTATATTCACTTTTCTGACCAGTTATCAGGTACATTTAATTACATGAAACTTGCCCTTGACGAGCTTAAACAAAAATATCCAGAAAGAAAAGTTATTACATTTAATACAAAGAGTATTTGCGTTGGTGGTGGTTTGGTTGTACTTGAGGCTGCTAAAAAGAAAGCAGCAGGTGCAACAGACGAAGAACTTTTAGCATTCTGCGAAGAGTTTGCTCCAACAGTTGCCTGCCAGTTTATGGTAGACAGCTTAACCCATTTAAAGCGTGGTGGCCGTCTTTCTGCAGCAGCAGCTGTAATCGGCGGACTTTTAAACATAAAACCTATCCTTCACGTGTCTGACGAGGGTAAGATTGTTAAAATAGCTGCTGGTAACGGTACTAAAAAAGCTGCAAGCATCATCGCTAAGAACTTTGCAGATAACTATATAAAGGAATCTACCTGCCCTATCTACATAATAGACGCTGAAAACAAACCAGTAGCCGACATGATTGAAAACTTAATCGCACCAGTTGTTGACGGCAAGGTTGAAATAAAACGCCTGACCATCGGACCGGTAATCGGCACACACTGCGGACCTGGCGCTGTTGGGTTAGTTTATACTTCTAATAAGCGTTAAATTAAGTCAACATCATCATTTATAAAAAAGAGAGCTAATTGCTCTCTTTTTTAATGTCTAAATGTTAATGAAGAATATCTGACGATACATGAAGAACGCTAACGCGCATGAAGAGTCCTATCGGACATGAAGAGTTGCTAGACGCAACACTATTGACCTTACGGTAACTTTAAAAAGTTATTTTAATTTTGAGCGGTTTTACAAGATTTTATCAGCAAAACCCTAATATTTAAACATTTTTATTTAAAGTTTCATAAACTTTTTCATCTATATATTTTGTGTTTAGCCCAAGATCTAACCAGTATAAAGTTTCATTACACTCTTTTAAAGCTATCTTTAATTTTGAAACAAAATCAGCCTTCCCTTGAGCATATTGTGCTTCACTAATATTTGCACCAATACTTGTGCCACTTCTTCCTATTTGATTAGATATGATATTTTCATTTTTATTCTTTAATTGTTTTTGTCATTCAATAACATCAATAGCAAATTCTTTTGATAATTGTAGTAATTTATTTTCTTTTGTTAACATTTATTTTATTTATCCTTTTGAATTTTTAAATGGTATAATTTTCTTGACTTCATGCAAACTTTCAGTTTGCTCTTCATGGCGAAAGAATTGAGCCTCGTCATTAGCGTAGCGGCTTCATAGCGAACATCTGTGAGCGTCTTCATTATTACCTATATTTATATACAAAAAAGTACCTACCGGAAACTTTTTTACTCTTCTAGGTTTTTATCTTTAAAAATCTCATCATTGAAAAAGTCTGATAATGATATACCAAAACCATCACACAAATTTTTTATTGTCACGATTCCTGGATTTTTACTTTTTCCATAAAATATACTGGTAATTGTGCTTGGCTCTACTCCTGAAATTGTGCCAAGTTTGTTTGGTGTAATTTCCCTTTCCTTACATAAATTAATTATTCTATGTGTAATTGCATCAGTAACTTTCATTTTTCACCCCACGATATATCCTTTATTTTAGTGTATCATTTGCACTTGGAAATATTCAGGGATATATCCTTGACTTTTGTTTTCGATTATGCAAAAATAATATGAGATGAAAAGGAGTAAAAAATGAATACAAATACTTGCTCTTTTATAGGATACGCCACCTTAGAAAATGAAAAACAATTACAAGACAAACTGGAAAAATTCTTATTGCCACTAATATACTTTGATAATTATAAAACTTTTATTTTCTATAGCTATAGTCCTTTTGAAAAATTAGCATACAACTGTATATCAAAGTTAAAACAAACCTTTCCTTACATTAAACGAATTGCTTTTTTGACAAAAGAAAACTCTAAGACTTTTAACAGCTTAGAGTTGGAAGAAAAATTTATGTTAGATGATAAATTGATACAAAATTTCGAACTTGATAAAAAAGTAATAGATTCAAGCGATTTTTGTATCTTTAATTATAATGAATACATTTATGCACCACTAAATTATAAAATAGACAGTGTTTCAAATCCCCTTTCACCTGAAGAGATTACCAAACAAGCCTACTATTATGCAGAATCAACACACACGTCACTAATAAACATTTACTAGGCAACACTGTAAGATTGATGTTTATTTCAATCGGGGCAAGAATTTAGTATTTTAGAAAGAAAATAAAAAATCCAAACAGGAGTTTACTAATCGTAAAAGACTGTTTGGATTTTTTTGATTTTCTGCACTAAAATGATGAATTGTTGCCCCGATTAATTAATGTTGCCAAAGGGACCCCGACGACACTTCCACTTCTAATGGCACGGCTAGGCTTACAACATTCTCCATTTCCTCTTTCAAAAGTTTCTTTACTTTTTCCTCTTCAGATTTTGGAGCATCTATAACTAGTTCATCATGCACTTGGCAAATAAGTTTTGCCTCAAGTTTTTCACGCCTTAAGCGCTTATAAACATTAATCATAGCCATCTTTATAATATCTGCGGCAGAGCCCTGAAGCGGCATATTTTGAGCAGCGCGCTCTGCACCACTACGTATGATAAAATTATGTGAATTAATTTCAGCGTCAATATTGCGGAACCTGCCAAGCATGGTATAAACCTTACCTGTAGATTTTGCATCAGATATTACTTTATCCATATACTCTTTAACTTTTGGATGAAGTTCAAAGAAAGAATCGATATATGCTTTTGCTTGTTTTGGAGTAATCTTAAGGTCCTGAGCCAAGCCAAAACCGCTAATTCCATAAATAATACCAAAGTTTACAACCTTTGCTATTCTACGCATTTGACTAGTAACAAGCTCAGGCTTTACACCAAAAACGCTAGATGCTGTTTCGGTGTGAATATCCCTACCCTTTGCAAAGGCATCAATCATTTGCTCATCACCTGAAAACGCAGCAAGAAGTCTGAGCTCGATTTGCGAATAATCTGCATCGATTAAAACATGATCCAGACTTCTCGGACAAAATAGCGCGCGTATTTCCTGACTATCCTCGCTCCTAACTGGGATATTTTGCAGATTAGGCTCAGAAGACGAAAGCCTACCAGTATTAGTCATTGTCTGATTAAAGATAGTATGAACAAAACCGTCCTCCGAAATATATGGAAGGAAGCCATCGAGATATGTACCCATAAACTTACCCAGCTTTCTATGACGAATAATTAGCGGGATTACTGGGTGCTTATCTTCCAGCCACTCGAGAACATCAATACTTGTCGAGCCTTTGCTGCCATTTGGAAGACCAAGCTTGCCAAATAAAACATCAGCGAGCTGCTTTGGTGAACGAATATTAAAGTCCACGCCGCACATCTTGCAAATCTCCCTGCTAAGGCTTTCAAGCTCACGGTCAACTTTGGTATTAAGCTTAACAAAAGTGCCGCACTTAACCTTAAACCCTTGAACACTCATATCGTCCAAGACTTCTGAAAGAGGAAGCTCAACATTCACATAAAGGTCATAGAGGTTTTTATCCTTAAGGTCTTTTTCAGCATCTTGGCAAAGCGGAATAAGGTCAAAGATTATCCTGTCCTTTGACGAATGTTTAGCTATAACGTCTTCCTCAGACTTAATAACCCTACCCGAACGCAAGTGGTCAGCAATCATGAAGTCAAAGATTTCGCCCTCTAAGACGCAAGAAAAGTCACGCACAAACTCACGTGCTTTGCGATTGTCTAACACAAATTTGCGGATATTTTTATCACTTAACACCTTGCACGCGATCTCACGATACATGTCAAAATCAACTTTCACAGTGAAAGCGTTTCCGCCTGCAAAAATTTCGAGTTCGTCTCCAAAATAAACAGCACACTCGCCCTCTTTTTTTATAATAGAAAGCACAGCGACAAGCTCAGACATTGTGTTTACAAGCTTACGCTCATGCACTTCGTCAACACTTACATTCACGAGCCCTACGCTACTATCTCCGCTTGCAAAAATTTCAGGCTTATTTATAAGCGTTCTAAACCCAAACTCAGTGAACATTTCTTTCGTTGCCTGATTAAACGGATATGTGTACACCAAATCATTAAGAGTAACATCTCCCAAAGGCGCATCGGTATAAATTGTCGCCAGTTTGCGGCAAAGCTGCCAAACATCTTCCTTGCCAAGTAGCGCAGTTTTTTGCCTTGGCTTAATTTCGTCAATGTTCGACAATATATTCTCTATTGAGCCATATTTCGTAACAAGTTCAATAGCGCTCTTCTCACCTATACCTTCAACGCCAGGTATGTTATCTGAAGTATCTCCAGCAAGGGCTTTTATATCCACGACGTGGCTAGGCGCAAACCCCATAAGGTCACACAGAGCCTTAGGGTCAAGCTCACGCACATCACTCATACCCTTTTTTACATAAAGCATTTTAGTATGCTCGCTAATGAGCTGAAAGAGGTCACGGTCAGAAGAAATAATAAATGTTTCACATTCCTTTTCAAACCTACGTGCGAGTGAGCCCACAACATCGTCGCCCTCTACGCCATCGATTGCAAAGTGTTTTACGCCCGCAACGTCCAAGCATTCACGAATAAGTGTTAATTGAGATAAAAGTTCATCAGGAGCTTTCTTACGGTTTGCCTTATATTCGCTATAAAGATCACTTCTAAGCTTAGACCTAGATTTATCAAAAGCTACTGCTAAATGTGTAGGCTGATAATTTTGAATAATTTTAACCAGCTCAATAAAAAAACCATAGATAGCATTACAAGGCTGCCCCTTAGGATTTTTAAGGAGCGGAAGCGCGTAAAATGATCTATAGAAAATACTGTTACCATCAACAATTATAAGTTTGTTTTGTTTAGCCATAAACACTCCAGTAATTAAATTTTAGTCAAATAATAAAAAAGTATTCAGCGCTGTCTAGCGCTGAAAAACTATTTCTTTTTAGATTGCATATAAGATTTTTTGCCATTGAAAATCAAAGCTGTATGAACAGGAAGATAAATCGAAAGTGCCATAAAAATATATCCAAAAACATTGATTGCAGAAGTGGCTATAAGCCCCGCATTATCTTCCTTTAGACAAATCATAGTAACGAGCGAAATGATAACGCCAAGCACGCCAGCAATAAGCGCACAAATTTTGTTTGTTTTAGGATACGAAACATTGTCATACTGCATACTCATATACGAGTATAAAATATTAAGTAACAATGCAAGTAACATAGCAATCTCAAGCACTGAGATAATTATTAACCATGTATGCGTTGCAATGCCAAGCACCGCGTCCTCAGTGTCGTTTGAAAAATACTTAAGAAGAGCATATTCCTTAGAGTATGAGTAACTGTTAAGCTCGGCGTCTGCCTCTTTGTCAGTCTTGCCGTCAAGGATAAGCTCACCCCTTGCCTCTTCACGCTTGAGAAAAAGCTCTTCGCGCTTATCTTTCTTCGCCTCATCACTTAAAAAAGCCACTGATAAAACATCTTTAACCGAAACGCTTGTAGAAAATACCGTCTCAGTTCCAGAAAGCGTATCAACCTTAACATTTATAGCAAAGGTAGGAATAAAGACAAACAAACCAAGAGCCAAGGCAATTACAATGGTAAAAATTCTGCTGATAAGGCTTGTTTTTTTCTCTGCCATAATTATTCCTCAGCTTCACCAGTGAAAGGTTTAATAATTTCTTTTTCTAAGAGTTTTCTCTTTTTTCTAGCTAAGAAGAACTGAACAGCCTCAACAACTGTCAACGCAACAGGACCTATTGCTAGTACATACATGATCATTTCGCTGCAAATTACAAAACTTTGAGCGTTTGGAATAATCTCTATTGTTAATGTGAAAGATATTATAAGTGCAACAATTGCAACAACTGAAGCCGCAGCTGCAGCAAATATGTTAACCATGTCAAATATATCTTTTCTAACAATCATGCTAGCAATAAACATAAGTGCAAGCACGCCAAGTACAATATATGTTATAAGTAAGCAAATAGCCATAGATTTTACTTCGCTATCATCAACTTTGCATACGTTTATAAGCATAAACTCGTTATAAGCAGAGTTTGTTTTAAGTGCTTTTAAAATATCTTCATCAGACTTGCCTTCTTTTTCAAGTTTAAGTCCAAACTCAGCGATTTCTTCAGCAAGCATACTTGCCTCACTAGAACGCCCCTCTTCACTCATCAAACCTATTTTAATTAACTGATAAGCTGAAACTGAAGAACAACTTTCTTCGCTATACGCACCTGTAATAGTTTTAATGCTAAACATCGGAAAGATAATTGTAGCAATAAGAAGACAGGTGAAAAGAAAATATGTAATTCTGTTATAAAGTTTATTTCTTTGTTCTCTATCCATAAGACACCTCACTTTTTTATACTGGTATTATACCAAAACAAACAGCATGTCGTAAAGAAAAAGTGACCTCTTTTTAAATTTTTTAAAACATACAATTTTAAATTCCACCCTATTGTTAATATATAACTTATATTATAAACAAATTAATTTACTTACTTTTCTCTTTTGTTTCTTTTCTCTTTTCTTTGCTTTGGAAATTTATTGCATAAACTTTAGCAATTTATTACGCAGCAAGGAGCCTTCCTGGCAATTTATTACCAACATATATTAATTATATTCGAAATAAATTTCACACCTGTTGATAACCCACTTTAGTGTAGACAAAACCTCACATTTAAACACAAAGCAAATTTTTTTATTTATTATGAACGCCTATATCCTTAATATAATACAAAATTAAACACGATTTTTATGATTTAAGATTTAAAATTGCATTTTTTAATGGTTTAGATATTGACAATTATTTTAAGAGGTATATAATAAAAGCCATAAGGAGTATATATGGGAAAGATTAATAATGTTATAAACAAAATGCGTTTTAAAAATTTTGAAAAACTAAATAACGACGGAACATATGTTTTAGCTGAATATAAAAACTCACCTGAAAAAGTACTTTTATATAATGGCAAAGTTGTATGTAAGAATGTGACTCAGGCAAGTACAACTATGCAGTTAAATACTACTGACAAAATATTGCACTTACCTATCAGATCTGGTGACAAATTATATCTTTTTAATAATCTTGGTAAAAATTTAACGCCTTGTGGTTTATTAGTGCAAGAAAACAACTCACTCCCTCAAAACAACAATCAAATTTATGGAACAGTAGACGGAGACGAAATTATTGTTCACAATATTAACAGATACAAAAATTCGATAATTATAAACAAAAACACACTCGCAGTTAGCCCTCATTACGCAGAGGTTAAATCATACAATGAAAATGGTTATAGACGTATAAGATTTAACAACGATATTTATTTTTATATCAATAAGAATTTTGAAAAAACTTCTGGTCCATTTTTAAAAGAGACCGAGCCTGACGAAAATGGCAACACAATACGTTCAACATTCAATGCACATGGTGATGGCATAGAGGCTATTTTCAATAACAACAATCGTATTTCAAAATATTATGACAACATAAGTCATCAAGAAGGCACAATCTATCTTGCCACAGAATGTCACTCACAAAAATGCACATACCTCAACAAAAACGGTCAACCTATTGCAACAACAAACAAGCCATACACTTCTAGAGAACTTATAAATCTAAATTACGCCGTTTGCGAGCAGGAAGAAAACTTATTTTAAATAAAGACGCGAGATAAATTTAGTAATTTTAGAACTAACGAAAACAAAAAACACCTTACTACAAATTAAGGTGTTTTTTATTGCATTAATAAGACATTACAGAAGAATCTAATTCATATGTACTTTTAAAAGCTGAATTTGTTACTGAATATTCTTCGCCTTCGCCATATTCAATACATAGCATTGAACCCGCAGGAGCAAAAACTTGTTCTCCCCAACTAGCTTTAAATGTAATGTTTTGTGTAATTGTCATAAAATGTCTAAGGCCCTCTTTAGAAACAAAACCAGTTTTAGTTTTAATATATTTATCATTGAACTGATCTATTGCACTTTTAATCAATTGACCGTCTTTGAATTTATCTTTAATAACATATTGTTCTCCATCAGGATTAGTTATAACTATAGCACCTGCTGGAGCTTTATTCTTAGTTTCTTCAAATACATACACTTTTCCATCAACAACCGCTCTTACCCTTGTATCCACAATAGTTTCTTCTTTTAATCGTACGGCTTGAACTTCAGCTGTTTTTTTTGCTTCAACAACTTGACCAGTTGTATAACTTCTAGCGCCATTTGCAGTAGTTTCCACAAAATCAATTTCTATATTTGGATATTCTTGTGGGTTAATAGAATATAGAGTCTTTTTCATTAATCGTCTCCTTTAAACTTATTACTTTACATATACTCATTTTGCCAAAGCTTGTCAACTTTTTAAGATGAATTGTCAAACCATGTACATACTTTTATTAAATATTCAAGTTTTCACTAATTTACATTTCTCTTTCTATGTATTTTTGGACATCGTCTTTTGCTTTCATAATTTTCTTGTAAAGATTTGCCTCAAGCGCTGGATCAGCACCCATCATTTTTAAAAACGCCTTTAATGAATCGTCAAACTTTGTGCTGTCTTCATTAAAGTTGTATGCAATATCATACGCCCCATCAGTCTTTCCACGGAGAAGATCTAGGTGGTTATACAAATGCACATGCGTAGTTGTCTGCAACTTGTATCCTATATTTTTGTGCGACTGTAAATCTTTCCAGTTATCAAGACGCATAAGTTGAATTCTAGCATCAAAACGAGCTTCAGGAATGATATTAAGTTGAATTTCATATTTACACTTATCATCAGTCACATCATCTATATAGATATGTATTAAATAAAATTGTCGCACAAACTCATTTACAACACTGCAAGGGCTAGAAAGCAGCGCGCCCAGCGCTAAACCTTTCCCCTTTCGAACGCCCTTCATTTTTTCTAAACGTTCAGGCTTAACAAGGCTATTTTCTATAATAAAAATGGGACTGCTTTGCATAGATTTAAATTTATCGTTATCAAATCTTTTGCTATATTCGCAGCAAAGCCTATTTGTCAAATCGTCCTCTTCTTCCTCGCCAACATAAAAATCAATTAGTCCGTTTGGTGATGGCATAATTCCACTCTTTTTGTATGACAATAGATTACGAGCAAAAACCATTTTATTAAGGTCTGTATTAAACCCACGTTTTGAAATAAGTGATGGTCTATATTTCTTAAATTCAATCTCACCTACCACTTCACCATTTTTAATATTGTTGAAATAATTACGAACATAAAAAGAATCGTCATCAGGGTATAAATCTTCAAAACTTGTCTTAAAAGTCTCATCGTTTTTATTGTAATAATCGTATAATGAAAAGAGAAGATCATCAATAGTAACATTTTCGTATCCGTTTGACGCGAAAAGTTTATCAAGCACGCCATCATCTTGTACGCGTTTGATAAGAGCAATGACTTCTGCTACAGCTTGAGGTGGAATATTATCAATCTGTGAATAATAAGCTTTATATGCCGCCTTTATTCTTTCAGGCGAAATTGAAAACAAGTGTTGTGGCTCGATAATTTTTGCATCTTCATAAAGGTCTGAAATATATTTTTCAGTTTCGTCATCTTCTTGTTTTAATTTTTCAACAACTTCGCTGCGAACGTCTGACAAATAATTGTCTACAGCATAAGCCAGATTTTGAAAAACTTTTCTAAGGTTCTTCAGCCCCTTATTTTCAAACTCAGAATTTTCAGTGCTTTTAAAAAAGTTAGGAATCGCTCCCAAATTTTTTTGCACGTACTCTTTTGCCTCGAACAATACCCCACTGTCTTCGCTGCAAAAATCAACATAAGACTTAAGCATATTATCACACACAATAGGATTTTCTTCAGACATAAAAAGTTCATAAAGCCTGTTTAGTGAAATATTTGCCATACTTTCTCCTTTTAGCAAGAACTATTATACCACCATATTATTTGTAATTCAATAGGCAGATTATTTTTATAGAACAAAAAACAGGGGTTTGCCCTGTTTTATACTCATTACAGCTTATACTCTTTAAGTCCGACATCGAAGTGGTATTTTACAATGCCAAGGTCCACTTTTGCATAAAAGCCTATTCCAGCTTTACAAGTAACGTTTTCGCCAGTAAGAGTGAAAAAGAACTGTTGCTGGTTTATAGCTGTTGGCGCAAGGAGCGCAAGCTCCACAGACTTTTTAAACCACTCAGGCGACGCAGCTGTCACGTTTGACACCTTGGATATATCCTTACTTTTATGCTGTACTCCACTATTTTTTCCATACCCTAAAGCAATTACACACACAAGTTTTTCAGAAGGCATAACCTTAACTTTAGCTTTGTTTTTCCTGTAAGTCAAAGCAACCCAACACGTGTTAAGCCCAAGAATCTGCGCTAAAAGTACAAGTTTTTCACCAAAATAACCAAGCTTAAAATCTAAATCTTTGCATTTTTCACCAACGAGCGCAATGTAATTTTTCACACCAACAAACCTGCCATAATGTGGCTTGTTGCCGTTAAAAGTCTCGGCGTCACCTATTACAAGCTGAATGTTGAGATTTTGCTCTGCGTTTATTTTTTCTATCTCGAAGCGAAGCTTTTTAACCTTTTCTTCCTCGATAGGTTTGTCTAAATACTCTCTTACTGAATGTCTATTTTTAATTGCATCGATCTCGTTCATACATTTCTCCTACAACATTAAGTTTAATATAAAAACCGAATTAAGGCAAACAATTTGACTTAAAAATGGTCAAAAATATGGCAAAATGGCAATTTTTTACTCATAAAATGCACTTTTTAAGACTTTCAGTATTGACAAAATTTTTTATTGTTATATAATTAAGCAAATATAAATTTAGGAGTACGCTATGAATAAAATTGATAACATTATTAACAACATTCGATTCAAAAACATAGAAGCACTTGACAGGGAAAATAGATTTGAACTTGGATATTATAAAGGTGTAGGTCTTAAAAAGGCCTTACTTTTAGAGGGTAAGGTTTTGCGCAGCGATGTTGCTTGGGCTACATCAAGCCTTATTAATCGCTCAAGCTTTAATCCTGTAGCACACATTTGCGCACAAACAGCTGATCAAAAATTAATGATTTATGATTACTATGGAGATTGCCTTACACCAAACGGCCTTGTTATGGAAACAGCCGTAACTAAATATGATTACAGGACACCATTTATGTACGGTACAATTTTATCTAGCAGCGAAATTTTAGTAAACAATGTTTATGGCGGCGGCAAGATGATTATAAACGTAAAAGATCGTTCAATCAGCCCAGTATATAATGAGGTTTATAATGTAAATAAGTATGGTCAACGTGTAATCAGACATGAAAGTGGATTGTATTACTACATTGATAATGACTTCAACGTTATCTCTCATCCATTTATTTATGAAACAAACGAGGATAAAAACGGCAATAAGATTCGCAGATACTTTAGCATAGACAACAAACACGTTGATGCTATAGTGAAGAATGGTAACACTCGTGTATCTAACTTCTTTACACAAATCAAATACGAATCTCCAAACGTTTTCCTAGGCTACAATGAAAAAGATAAATCTTATACTTATCTTGACATAAACGGCAAAGAAATCATTTCTACAAACCAACAATTTAGCAATGTCGCTGTAAGAGAAAGAAAAATAAGAAACGCAGCAGCTAAATCTGATGCCGAATCAAACACATTTGATATGTAATAAAAAAACTCACTGTAGTTTACTAATCGTAAACAACTGTGAGTTTTGTTTTTGTTTTAAAAATAGAATCGTTAAATTTTGACCTTATTATTCTCCTGCCACTTCAGGAAGATTAACCTCTATATTTTCATATTCAAAAGTATATACAACATTTGTTCCTGACATTTCACCTGTTCCTTTTACAAGTACACCATCTTCAAAATAGAAGTTAACATTTGTCATGCCACCAAGTTGTTCAATAAAATATAATTTTTCATCAGCTTGATATTCAAAATCAGCAAAATTTATATCAACACCTGTAAATATGTTAGCATACGCATCAAAACTTTCTTTTGTCGTTTCTTCTACTTTATATTCTTCACTATCGATATAATATTTATAATATTTATCATTATCTTTTACATAATATTCAGCAAAATCTTCTTGTCCTGGCACATAAACTTTAATTTTATCGCCATTCTTTACTACAACCATTTCTGAATCACCCATAAGAGCTTCCATCTGATAATTAGCTATCAAATGAAATGCTAAAGCGTCAGTCCATTCATCGTCTGTAACTGTAGCTCTTGGAACATACTCAACAGGCTCAGTTTTTGTTGCTTCACAATCTTCGCAAGTATAAGTCTTTACACCGTCTGTTGTTGGCGAAGCAGGTGTTGTAATCTCACCATCGTCCCAGTTGTGTTCTGCTTTTTCTTTTATTTCATCACAACCTTTACATTTATGCCAGTGATGTGTTTCGTTTTTTGTCCAAGCCTCATCATACACATGGGTATGAGGATTATTAGGATTAGCACCGCAAGCTGCTAGCATAATTGCGCAAGGTAGTATGAAACAAATGCTAACAACAATACTTAACAATTTCTTTTTCATTTTTTTCTCCTTTTATTATAAACGCTTTCAGCGTTTTACACTTAAGGAAAGTGTATCATATACCCCCCCCGAGTCAACTAAAACACAAAGTTTTTCGACATCTTTTTATTTTATTTTTTACAGTTTTTAATTTTAAGTTTTTAACAAAACTACTTCGCAAATCTTACCAAATCTGTTGCTTTGTCATTTTCCGCAATAGATTTTGTTTACACTCGTCACGCTAGAGCATATTCCAGTCAAGTCTTTTTCAAACATTAAAAAAGGCAGGCATGAAGCCTGCTTTTTTAATGGTGCGAGGACGAGTATGTGAGCGGTGTCCGGTGGACACAATAAGCGAACAACGCAGTCAGTGAGTAAAGTGAGCTTTGGTTTGATCCAAAGGCGAGCCACTTACGAACTGAGTTCTGAGCGAAAATTATTTATAAATTTTACCACAAAAAAACAACCACTTTCGTGGTTGCTTTTATTTGTGGTGCGAGGAAAGAGACTCGAACTCTCACGGCTGTTAACCACTCGCCCCTTAAACGAGCGCGTCTACCGATTCCGCCATCCTCGCATATCTTTGGTGGAATGAAATTATTATATCTCATCGATTGTAATTTGTAAAGAGTTTTTTGATTTATTTTGTAATTTTTATTTTCTTTATCTTAATGGCTACAATTCCGTATTCGTCTAACTCTTTTGCTGTATAAAATTTTAAGAAGATATCTTCAATTTGGTCAGCAGTAAGCGAGTTTTTAAATCCGCAATCCTCTTTGCGTATAGAACTAAACAATTCAACAAAAGAATCAAAATATAGTAATTGCTCAACAACACAATCACAAGTTTTATTTTCATCTTCTCGGCTTATAAATGTAATATAATTACCAACTTGAATCTCTCTTCTTTTAGCGTCGTTCAATCTTATTTCATAAGTTTTTTTGCCAGAAGAAATCAGATCAAAATATTCTTTATCTAATCTCATTGTAAAAATATCTTCCATAACGCACCTCTATATATTATTAGTATATCAAAAAACAAAATATAATGCAAAAACATTTTGCAAAATTGTAAAGTTTGTTGCAATTTAAGTTTGTATGTGATAAAATTACAGTTATCTAGCCGGTGTGGCGGAATGGCAGACGCAGCAGACTCAAAATCTGCCGAGGGAAACTTCATGTCGGTTCGACCCCGACTACCGGCACCAGCGTCAAAGCAAGTGCTTTGGTAAACCAAATAGCAAAAATGCTATTTGGTTTTTTTATGCACTGCTTTTCCTTTCCCCATAAAGTTTTTTACAAAAAACTTTTCGGGGACCCCGATTTTTTGTTTGTTGTTTTTTTGTTGTAAAAATTATAAATAATTTTCGCTCAAATTAAAAAGCAGGCATTTTGCCCGCTTTTTTTATTGTCTGGTTGGGGTCGAAGCTTAAATCAAGTTTTTTATTTTTACTTTTGTTTTAAATATTCAATAATATTTTTTATTAATTTTTTGTCTTCACTAAAATCTAAAGCGTATTGTTCCCCATCTTTTGAAACCAGTTCTTTTGCTATATACACTGGAACTTGCTCCGTTAACACATCAATAAAACTAGCAGATAGTGTGCTCAGCAATACAAACTCTTCACCATTGTATGTAAACTGATGAATAACTTCGTACACACCGTTATCACAACTTATTATATCACCGATTTTCGATACAAACATTACACAACCACCTCAGCAAATAAACTTTTATTAAAACCAGCATTTACATTGCTTGGCATATCTTTCAACTTTTGTTTAATCTTTTTGTCTGTTAAAAATGGAGATTCAATATTTAGCTCTTCAATTTTTTCTTTTAAATACTCTTTTCTAAATTCATTATATTCACGTCTGCTCAAAGCTTTTTTTGCATCGCTAATATATTCCCTATCTTCATACATTGCCTGATCAAGTCTTTTAGCGTCTTCAATAAACGCATTTAAACTTTTTTCATAACTTTCTTGTTTTGCAAATTCATCACAACGATTACCATGTTTACGTTTGTTATATCTATAAACACTATACCCTATACCTATAGAACAAGCGGCGAATCTTATAGGTAGTGTTATAAACTCATTAGGTATAATTACACCTAAAAACAACGTTGTGATATTCGTAACAGCATTTCTAATTGTATCATTTTTATCATTAATATTAGAACCTCGCTGAACACGAAAAATACCACGTTGGCGTCTAAGTTTGTCTATTCTATTATCATTTTTTCTCGTGTCACCATTTAATCCCGCCTCGTAATCAGCATAAAAAGTTGCAAGTTCTTCTTTTGATATACAAAAAGCCTCTGCTATCATTTTTTGTCTTAATGCGTTGAATTTTTTATCTGCTCTAGACAATTTTTGTGGTTGTGACACATCTTGTTTTATAGATAAGCCTATAATTTCTTCAACACCATTATTTGCCACAGCATCAACAATCTCTTTAGGAATTATTCCATTCACCTTTTGAATTGCCATAAAACACCTCAAAATTTTATTATTCACATTATATCAGATTTTCATATATTGTCAATAATCTAGCCTGTACATTAAAAACAGTTTGTTTTTGAATTATTAATTATCCCTTCTAGTCCCTTTTTATATTTTTCTGCAAAGTCGCTGTCAGTCTCTAGTTGTTTTTTAATAATATCACCATAGAGCTCCTCTTCTTTTGCATTTTGGAGTCCTACGCTTTTTAGAAAAGAGTTTATTTCTAATTTTCCTTCATTTGAATCTTGATACTCGATTTCAACAAAATCACCCACAACATCAATTTCGTCGATAAATATTTTTAAATTGCCAAACTTTCTCACTTCTCTATATCTATCAAGATACATATAGCAAGTCATTCCAACAAGATTAAAGTAATTAATGCCATCAGAGAGATTATCAAGCTTAATTTCTTGTTCAAGCCACCCCTCAGGAATTTTCTTCTTTACTTCAAGTGCAATTTTGTTTGGTTTTTGCCTAATTCTACAAATAAAACCAAATTTTGATAGAGATTCGAAACCATTATAACCAAAAGTCATGTCCAACATTCTTACTCTTTCTTTATAAGCCTCTGTAGCCACAAGAATGTTCTTAATTTGCTGTTTATTTACTCTATAGCGTACTTCTTTTTCAATATTCATAACTCACCTACTTTTAACTATTAATATTAAATCAAGAATGGGTTTGCTTTTAATTTTTCCTCAATGTTTGAGCCGAGATCTCTGAGCAAGTCATCTAAAAGTTCCTCAGAAATGATTAAAAATAATGGGTTTACCTGAATTAAGGTTCCGATATCTAATCTCGGATAACCATAACTGATCACAAGTTCAATATTTTTTATAATATCGTCATCTGCTGCGTCCATTATTTCTGGAGCGACCTCCAAGAGAATTTCAACGTCTTCAGCAGAAAGACCAAGATCTTTTAAATATAAGAGAGTTTTCTTAGTCATTTACCATATCCTCCTCAGCTAAAGTTACACCATCTTCAAATGATGCATTATATTGTGATTGCAAATATTCATATAAATCATTCATATTGAAATTTTCACTTATAATTTCGGCAGTTTTTACACCTGTACGCATAGCAAACTTCTTTTCAGGAAGATAGATATAACTCATCGGCAAATTCTCATTTTTTACATACACAGTTCTTGCATGTACGTTCTTAATATCATACATAAAACCGTTACTTAGAAATTTATCTTCTGTGCAACCATTAAGTTTAGCGTACATGTATCTTGCCTTCATTTTGCTCTGGTTAACGGTTAGAGTGCGCGCCCTATCCACTATTGTGTCTAAGTCTAAACCAAGTTCTTGAAGTTTAGCAATACGTCCCTCAAGCGTTTTTGATGAAAAACCGAGCACTGTTGGGCATCTTTGAATCATTGTGCCATATTGCAATTTAGAAAGCGCAAATCTTTTTTTAAGATACTCATAATTTTCAGTAATCTTTTCTTTTGTGTAAGAAATAGGTTTGCCTGAAACGAGCATTTTCCCAAAAGTATCTCCATCTATAAAAAACTCTCTTTCAAAGAAATCTGCCATTTCATATATTTTATCTAGAGCAACGCATGGAAAGTTTGTTCCAGACTTAACTAGCTTTTCAAGGTCACCATGGCTCATACCATACTGCAACCCTATCTCTCTTGTTCTCTTATCTACGCTTTCAGGAGTCATACCGACAAATCCTGGCACGCGTTTCATTTTAGCAACAAATTGCTCTTTACTCATGCCCCAAGCCACGTAATAGTAATCTTCAAGTTCTTTCACTTTTTTGGTTGACGCATGAATTGGCGCAAAATTAATTTTAACCATCTTTCTAAACTGAGGCAGGGTCATGCCATACTCTTTTTTATAAAACTCAGCCTTTCCTTTTACATTTTCTACGCTAATGTTTAATGTTTGTGGCCAGCTAGAAATAGTCTTCTTTAGTTCGTTTACATTAAGATTTAAGAAATGTGAAATTTCTTTAAGTTTACTTTTTACAAGCTCAATATCTGTCATTCTTGATACTCTTAAAATATCCTCAGCTTTGCTTTCAGTAAACCCAAACTCATTAATTAAATACTCTTTAACCGTCATAAATAATTCTCCTTTTGTTTATAAACCATTTATAACATAATAAGCCAACTTTTACAATATCTTCGACAAATTAAGTGCTTTTTCGTGCTTAATTTTGTTGTTTTTTCTTGAATTTATAGTAATCAACAATACTTAGTATTTTAAACATAAGAACAACGACTTCAAAAATAGCCGCCACGTATGACGCATAAAGCACACTATACACGCCAAAAAACACACTAACTGGCAAACTAAGCCACCTATAAATTTTAACATCTTTTTGCCAAACCGAATACATATCTACTATGTGTGCTGCGAGCACAAAAATAGTAGCATACCCGTCCCAAAAGATGACACAACTCGTTACAATCATACACTCAAAGACTAACAACAACCAAAGCGGACAATCTTTATCCTTTTTAGTGTAAAAGAATAAAACAACTGCAAGTGATATTGCAACTATATTTGTTATAGCGCCTGCTATAGCGTTAAGCAATATATAACTTGTAGTATAAGATAACGCAGTAATAATTCTAAGCACGAGTATAAGCGTTCTATTTTTTGTAAAATATGAAAGAACGCAACACAAAATTGCAAACAAAACAATGATTTGAGAAATAATATATCCTATTGTCATAAATTAATTATATCACTTATTTAATAAGGCAAGCAAATAAAACAAAAAAACAAAATAAAAAAGTTGGATTTTTCCAACTTTTTTATTAAGTACTCCATGAAGCTTCTAGAGTTGTATTACCATTTACATAGAATCCAGGAACAACTGAGCCGTTATACTTCCAGCCTTTGAATGTTGCATTTTGGGTACCACCAAATAGTTTATTTCTATAAGCAGTAGGTTGCGGAACAGTTATTTCAAAATACTCACCCTCAAGCCATTTTATAGATGTTGGCGCAGCTGAGTAGTGCCAGGTGTATATTGATCTGATTGTATCAACTTTGAAAGATATAGTAACATAATTTCTAGTTGTTTCTCTCCACTTGGCAATCAATTGACCGCCGCCGTTTGGCATTTTTATCGATCCATTATAGAGCGTGTCAGCATCATCAGCAAAGTACCAACCAAGGAATGTATAATCTATTCTAACAGAGCCATCATCGTAGTACGCTCTTGTGACATTTGTTTCAAGATATACATTTTCACCCTCATAGGCTTCTTTTTCAATTACCTTTTGATTTGTTCCAGTACTAAACGTAATAGTATAAACGTTTGCAGCGTATAGTACAATATTTTCAAAAGGCATTACTGTGACATCGTTTAAAGTTGTAAATGCGTTATCTTTATAGAATTTTGTCGTAGATACTACGCCATCATATTGACTAAAGTTGATTGTAGTTCCCACTTCAATTCTGTCTTCCACTTTGCTTCCGTCACCAAACACAATGGTTAGGAGCGCAGTTGCAGCAGTCTGACCCACATACTCCCACTCGGCTACAAGTATTACGTCTTTGTCTGGGAGTATAAAGCTGTCAATGTAAGTTTCACCTTCAAATACCCAACCGACATGCTTATATTCATAAGTGTAAGCACCTATTGTTTCAAACTTATTTGCAAGAGTTGGGATTTGAACAGTGTTTCCTGCAAGGGTGCAAATATAATCAACATATCCACCACCCTGCTCATCAAAGTACACATACCTATAAGCTGTTGGCGTAAAGCCTGCATAAAGAGCTATTCCACCGGTAGGCATTGTTGTTTGTGTATAGAGTTTAGTGCATTCAGCGTCTGTGTACCAACCATTGAATGTATAAGCGTACTTAACTTCGCCTATATAAGCGTCAGGCTTGTTTACACCAGATAAATCTAATGCCTCGCCAGTATTGAGCTCCTGAGTTCTTACAATCTCTGTGCCGTTATAGAAGTATGCAAAGTATGTAAGGTTAGACTCCAAAGTTTCTTTGCCATTAGATATTACATAACATTCACCAAGCTTATATTTGTATGAATTGATATAATCAACGGCATAGCTTACATCTGCATCTTTTCCTATATTAATAAGCTGTAAGTCATTTGACGAAAGCTTAAGGTTGGCAAATCCCATAACCTGCATATCAAGAGCAAACTTTAATAATCCAACATAATCTTTATTCCCTGTATCAGCCGAGTTAACTGTACCTATCCAAGCAGATAAAGTTTTTAAGTCGTTGTTGTATGCAATCTCTTTCATGTTTAAAATCAAGTAATGCAATCCATTCACATCTTTCTCATAATGTTCAAGTACGTTACCCAAGTCAATAGGGTCGTTTGCTGGACGCTGTTTTATTGAAGCATAAATTGCTTCCATTATCTTGCCATCTTCTTTAAATCCTAAACCAAAGCACATAATATAATCGAGCATATCACCCATGAACTGCTCCATGGTTATAGCGAGTTTCTTTTCTATTAATATATACTCGTCTTCGCTGAACCAATGGTCAATATATTCATACTCAGTTCTATGTAAATAAACAATGTTGTCGTACATATAAATACTAAATCGTCTATCTTTAATAGTCTTTCCTAATGTACCGTTTAATAAAGAAATAACGGGAATGTTTGAAAGATTAATTTCAGCGTAGAAACTATCTGCAATTTTCTTAACTGTCGCTTCAACAAATATATTCATGTTTATTAAATCAACAGCGTTGAATGTAACTGTACCATTAATTGTGTAATCATTGAGTTCGGTTGTATTGATTAGTGCCTTAAACAAGTCGCTTGAATCAGAGATATCGTTAAACTTTCTACCATTTTCATCAACCTTATCAATAACAGGAACTGAATCAAATTCTTCAAATTCAAGGTAAAGATTAAAATATTCGCTATCAGTTACACCAGTATAAATATCAACTAGATTAATAGAGTTAATTTGACCACCAGTGAAATCGATTGAAATAGTCATAGGTCTTGTAGACTGCTCTGAAATTAATTCACCTTTGAGTGTAATTTCAAATATCTCATTTTCAAAGCTCATAGACTGAATTATTGAAATCATACCAAGCGTATCCAGTTTTAATACAGGTATAATATTCTTCAAGTTTTCTGGAACCACCTTAAACTCTTCGTCTACAGCGTTGAGCCAAGGTATACTTGTGGCATCAATGCCAAGCACTGAAAGCCCGATTACAAAAATTTCACGCAAGCTATTTTGATGCATTGCAAGTCTGAGGCCGTCAAAGTCTACATAAATTGTTTGATTTTCAAGAGCAACCTCAACATCATATAACAATTTATCATTTCCGTCTTTAACTTTTGCGTTGCCATAGAAACCTAACATATTCTTGATTGTTAAATCAAGGTCAATACCTATGTCAAATTTTACATTTTCACCCTCGAATACTGTAGCATTCGCGTTAACACTAAAGCCTTCTTCATCACCCATTGAAATCACTGTATCGATTAAGTCAAAGATTTCAGAATAATGAATATAATTACCTGTAACCTCCGAAATAGTAACCATTTCCTCTGGAGGTGTAAGAGTAATGTGTGCACTCGTTAAACCTTGAGCAAAGTCAACTGATGAAATCTTATCAACACTGTAGTTTAGTCCTATTTTAAGTCCACCCTTCAAACTAAACTCAGAAGCTTTATCGTCAAAGATCCAACCTTCAATAAATTCGAAGTTTTTAAAGTTTTGAGTAATTTCATCAAGCATATCCTCAATACCTGTTTCAACACCAAACCTTGTGCGAACAAAGTCTAGGATATCCTTATAATCATCAATGTTTGCATAGAACTTAAGTCCTGCAGCATTAATGTAAAGTATTTTATCTATATAAATAATTTCAGCATCAACGCCCTTGAATTTAGCATTAATCTTTGCCCTAATATCATTCAAGTTCTCAAAGTTGATGTTGTAATCAATTTCAACCTTGTGCTGTATACCCTCAAAGTAGAAGTATAAATCTATCTCCCCAGTCATGCACTTAGTTGAAAGCGTATTAACTGTCTTATCTACAACATTAATTACATCTGACGCAATCATGAACGAATCTTTGTTAACTGTAAGTTTTACAAAATCATCTTTATAAGCGCTAACGTTTGTGCCAGCAATATTTGTAAATAAGCCTACAAACTTATCATTATCAGTTTCTACATAAACAGTTTGACCGCCAAGACTTATTCCGTATCCTTCATCAGTGTTTGAAATTATTAAGTTTTTCAATGCGCCAAGAAGCATTAATGGATCGATATTTTCTTCAACATTAGACTTATCAATTTCTGGCAATTTTAATCCAAGATTATTTTCAGCGAATAAAGTAAGCTCATTGTAGAATTCGTAGATTTCGTTAATATTAAATGATGTAATGCTTGGAAGATTAATGCCCGTGTACTTATTGACAATATATGACAGCTTATCATAATCGGAAGCATTGCCTCTAATCTTGAGACCATTAATATCAAAGTAAAGTGTATCACCTATAAGTTTAACTTCAAACTTTTGACCCATAACTTTAGTTTGGATAACAGCCGAAGCTACTCCGCCTGAAACGTAAATCTTACCGTTTATAGGCTTGCCATTAAGTTCAAAATCAATATTAAACGCCATGTCACCTTTAGCGTAGTCAATTTCATTTGAAAGAATTTTTAAGATGTCACTAACAGCAACATAGTCACCAACAGGGGTTACGTCAAATGCATCACTAAGCGTTATTTGTACAGCAGTTCCAAGCATATTTGTTGAAACACCGCTGAGTTTGTTGTCAACTGCATTAACTGTAAATAAATAGTAGCCATAACCTACATTGTATTTGCTTTCATTTCTATTAAACACGATTTTGTCTATGCTTATTTTACTAAGTAATTCAGCAAATGAGTTTTCACCAAACTTTAACTTAGAAGCGCCTAAAAGTTGACCCATTAATCCAACTAAATCTTTCTCAGTTATGTTAATACCAAGCTTGTTTGCAATACTCATGAGTAAACCTAAATCATTAAGGTCTGCTATAAATGCAAGGTTTGCATAGTTAATATACATATTACCTTCAAGTATTTTTACAAACACCTCTTCGCCTTGAATGTTAATTGCAATGTCGGCTAATAGAGCGCTATTTATAACACTAAGTTTACCCTCAACTGAGTACTGGTTATACTCTGCGAAGATATCAAATATATACGCACCGCCTTGAACATAATCATAAGTATTAATTGCAAGAGCGTACAAGTCGTCTAAACTGATTGTGTATGCTGCCATTTCAGTTTCAGTGAGCCTTGGCTCAATTTTCTTAGAAATGCCTATTTGAAGTTTGGTGTCCTTACAATCCACACCAACAGTTTTTATATTGTGTTGCTCTGTTACAAGTTTGAATTTAATATTTTGGATATCGAGTACTTTTTCAAGCCCAGCAAGTTTTTCCATTGAGATTTCAAAGCTGTTATCAGCTATATTAATCTCACCTATTTTGATACCTGTTATAACGTCAATTATATCGACATCTTGCATATTTGCAGCAAACTCAGCCACTATGCTTTCAATAGATGACGCGAGCTTTTTATCAGCAGAAGATGCAGATATTGCGCTGCAAAGTAATCCCATTGCGCTTTCTAGGTTGCCATAGAACTTAAACTGACGATACTGAACATAATACACGTCGTCTTGACAAACAATGTTGACACTTTCATTATTAAAAGATATATCCAGAACGTACCTTGAATCGTTTAAGTCTGCAAATATTTTAGCATCTACCTTGTTACCATCATACTCGCCCGAAATGCTAAAGTTATAAACCTTACCATTGATATAGTTGATAGTGTTTTGTGCAAGCTCAGACGTAAACACAAAATCGCTATAAAGATTCAACGCATAATCGCGGATTTTGCGTGGGGTTTTATCAATATCTATAAATAGTCTAAGGTTTTTGTCAAGGATAACTCCTTCAAACAAGATCGTTCCATCAGCTGAATATTGAAGACGTGAATTTTTACCCTGCATTAAGAGTGCATTTTTATCGGCAAAAACAAGTTGCATCGCGTTATCCAAAACATTTTGGATATTAATGGCAGTATCAATTTCAATCTCGCCAGAGAATTTATCAAATATAGCAAGTGCGAGTAGTAATGAATCTTGACTTCTTATTTTAGTAGACTCTTTATCAATTCGAAGGAGTATATAATCCTCCTCAACAATAACTTCGATTTTCTTACCAAAGAGCTCAGTATTTATCTGAATTGCTCTTCTATCTGCAAGGTCAACACGTATCATAAGCTCACCTGAAAGCTCGCCATAGTCAAATTCAATGGTTGCACTAAACTGCCTTGCCTGCAAGAAATTCATAATAGGTTTAAGCACCCAGTTCATTTCCTGAATCGGAACATATCCAAAATCATCAAAGTAAATTGATTGATCAGTGTAAGAGAAATCAATATTGCAAGAAATGTCGCCATTTGTCGAAATGTTGGTTATTTTGTCACTGCTGTCTAGTGTAAAATAAATATCTTGCGGCAGCATAGAAACCTTTATCTTGTCACCATCAAGCGTGAAGTGATTAAAAATCTTAGATAAATCAAGTTTGGTTAAAGTCGAAGCGTCGAACGCTGTTCCACTTTCGCTGTAGCTACCCACCTCATTTGAAAGAACACCGAGTCCAGCAATAAAGCTTGTAGCAGATAAATCTTCAGCTTTTATTTTCGCATTGTTAGAGTTTAGATAGAATGATCCATTATTAAAATAAATATCAAAATCGAGTGCACCAGCGCCAACGCTCACCTTACCGATGTTGCGATTTTTATCATAAATAATCTTGCTATCAATAGTTGCACCTAAAGCGTCTACCCTAGCATCAGCAACAAAGTCCATGTTTGAAAGACTTGCAATCGCACTAAACAGCCTGATAGGCACTGAAATGTCTTCATAATCGGTATCATCTAATGGGGTTTCGATCACAATGTTAGATGAGTTAATGTCACTCATAGTAACTGCACCTGATGCGGTGTAACCACCAACGGCAATGCTAGATATATCAACCGATTGCAACATATAATTATCGTCGACATTCATTGAAACGTTCATGTTTGCGTCCTCAACCTTGAGGCTTGTACCGTTATCCATTGCAACTTCGCGAATAGATGACGCAATACTCATAAGAGAGTTCATATCAAACATAGATGCGATACTAGCAGCACCGTCCGCGCCCATTCCAACAACGCCAAGTATTCCAACTATAGTGTCCGTAAATTTGTCAGCCTTAAACTTTAAGTGTGAATCATTTACGGATATATATACCATTCCTTTAATGCAAGCCACCCTTAAAACAAAAGGCTCATCATTAAAATAGAGTACAAGATCAATGCTGCATTCAAACCCATCAAGTCCACCCTGCATTTTGAGCTTAATGTTAGCGTCAATGTCTAAACTTTCACCCTCTTCACTTTCGGCAGACATCGACACATTCACATTTCCACCAGTAATGCTCATAAGGTTAGAAATGGTTGTAGACAACGCAGACGATCCTGCATTGCCAGTATTTGCCATAAGATTAGACGAATTGTTTAAAAGATAATTGTCATAATTAACAGTCACAGTTAAAAACGCTGTACAAAATGTAACAACAAAAAATGTGAGCACATAAACAAGAGCGGTCTTGCTAAATAGCTTTTTTCGTTTCTTAGCCATCTATCACTACCCCCTCGTATGAAAATTTCTCTTGCATTATAGCGCGGGTTTCAACATAACCACCACCGAGCTGAGCAACAGCAACATCATAAAGTTCGTTTATGTCTATTGTAAGAATGCGATATGCAGAGTCCATCACAATATCCAAATGTACTGATTTAAAGTTTGGAAACTTAGACGATCCCGATGTTTCACGAATTTCATAAACATAATTTATAACACTATAAACAGCGTCAAGGTCAAGGGAAACTTTGAAGTTTCCATCACTAGTTTTTGTCATAGATGCTGCCTGAACAGTCTTGCTACTAATGATGTAATTGATGAAATATTCCGGCTTGCTCTTGAAATGAGAAATATATTCGTCATAGCTCCAAGTATAGTTTGGACTGCTTGGCCAAGTAGCGCTATTAATTGTAACATTAGAGCCTTGATAAAACTCAAAAAGATTGCTGCCAAGTGTATGATAATGAGCGTTACCAACACTTAAAATTCCGGTAGAAAGTTTTTCAGAATAAATCCTATCCCCAACTCTCTTTTTCACTGCAGACATTTCCTGAGTTACACCCATCGCCACAACTTTACCATAAACAGTTTTTTGAACAGAGGTTGATTTTGTCAAAAGATAATCAGCCACAATCACAGCATTGATTGCAGATAGCTCATCAGGAGACTTGCCCACACTGGAAGAATATATGGCAAGTGTATCATCACGAATAGACTCCTCAGCAACAGATGGAGGTGCATAAGACTTTACAAAGGTGTCAAGATAAAACAAACCCACTTGCACACCAGAGAAAACAGCAAGAGCAATAACAACAATAATATTGACTAAAAACCTTTTTAAAACAAAAGGCTTTTTTTCTTTTTTGGAATCAGAAAAAGTGAGAGTGTTATCACTCTCAATTTGAGTTTCTTTGCCTGCAATTCCACGACCAAGGATTGTATTTTCCCTGTCTTGATTTTTTATCTTTTGTGTATCCAAAGCTATCGCCCTTTATTATTTGTATAATAAAGAGTATAACATAACGCAAACTTGTTGGCAAGGATAAAAATGACATTTTTAAACATTTTATATTTTCATAACATAATTTTTTTCGCCCACAACTCTTCGAAATTACACTATTAAACACCATCTTTTACTAAAGCATGGCTCAAAAATAAACAGTATATGTTTTTATAAAAAACGCAAAATTTACGTTTTAAAAGTGAAAAACACTATCAAAATTGCAATTTTTAGTTATTTTTATGCAAATTTTACTTTTTAAACATTTCGTAATTTTTAAGCACCTTTTTAACAAAATTTTGTGTTTCAGTATATAAAATATCTGCAACCATCATTTCACCAGGAACTCCCCAACTAGAAACAGTGCCCTCGCCCGCATTATAACACGCAAGTGAATAAATCAAATCTTCATACTTATTTATAAGATAGGATAAATAAAAACTTCCGTACTTAATACTTGTTTCAGCATCGCACAAACTTTCCTCTTTATATTCCTCTCCAATGGATTCTGCAACCCACTGGGCCGTTGCTGGCATAAGCTGCATAACACCTATCGCTCCCGCTTTACTTTTTGCATCTTTATCAAACCCACTCTCAGTTTTTGCAACAGCCATCACAAGTGCCTTGTCTATTTTAAATTTTTCAGCATACACCTGAAACTCTTTTTCATATTTCACACTTGTTGCATTAAAGTAAATAGTGAAAAACACACATAGTCCTATAACCGAAAATATACACACCAACCACAACCACGTTTTCATATTTTAATTATTACATAACTAAATAATTTTATACCCTTATAACCATAAAAATTTTGTCGAATTTTTTTTCAAAAACCCCCTTGAAATATTAGATTTTGCATGTTATAATCCATGCTACCTTACAAAACAAGGAGTACTAGTTATGAAAATTGCAAATACAGAATACAACACATTAGGCGCATACAAATTATTACTTAAAACAATCAAGGAAAAACCTTTGACAAATATTAATAATGAAACAAACACAGCATCGTATGTGTTTTTCAATAAGAATAAAGAAATCGCATTGCTTACAGTCAGTGAAACACACGAGAAACGTGGCTACTTTGCTACAATTTCAGTGCGCACAATTAGAAAGTCAGCAACTGACGGATACTTTGTAAAAGATCTTGGAAAAATGAACTTGCGTTCAGTTAGTTCAGACAAGGACGCTTTAAATATATTGAATCTTGAATTAGATTATTTGTATCGTGGCAACCACTACGCCTCACGTATGGCCGCTGTTGCCGTTGAGCTTGCTGCAAAACAGGGATTTAAGTACCTCATTGCCTACGCTCCTGCAGACCCTATTATTTCATTTAAAAATATAAACAATAAAGTTACTGAAAGCCAAAGCCTTGGTGACCGCACAGAACAATTCTTCAAAAGCTGCGGATTTAGAGACGTTGGTACATACAAACAAACTAAATCAAACGCCACCAACCTCAGAGTTTATGCTCGCAACGCCACTCAACCTATCGCAATCAAATATAACGGCGAGGAAAAACCTAGAGCACTTAGAATAGAAAACGAATCTAGACAAATAAGTGCCTTTTTAATAAACAAACTTGAAAAGCATGGAGAAATATTTGAAAATGTCGCAAAATAACATCAAATTCGTTAATAATGACGACCAAATCGCTGATTCTAGCATGATAATGTCATTTTTAAACAATGGTTTATTAGGTTCAATTCTAAAAACAAAAAATGGCGAATTTTTTATCCTTATTGAAGAACGCGAAAGGTCTACCATAAACGAATATTTATCCGTTTACACCGGATATACATTATTCAAAAACCCTCTTGGTGATTATGAGTATGTAAAAATTGCAAGAGCTTCAGTTGATGAAATATATCGAGACAACAAGCCTGACACTTTTTATCTTGCAACCTTATTTGTTGAAGAAAACCTAAGGGATCGAGGAATCGGATCAGAGATGGTAAAGTTCTTACAATCATTAGCAGCGGAGCGTGGATTTGATACATTTAGACTTAACGCAATCGCACGATTTAGAAAAAACAAAATCAACCCAGAGCAAGAAGTGGACGCAAATGAATGTTTTTATTTAAAAAACGGATTTGTACCTATTATTTTTAGAGCGAACGCGGACGACAGCATAAAGTTCGTAAAAATCATAAAAGAGTCTGATAAACAAAAAAACACAAGTAAGACAAACGAGGACGAACTCGTAAACTCAATTTATTAAAAAAGGATTTAGTATGAAAAGAAAAATTATACGCTTAGCTAAAGAGCAAAAGAAAGCAGAAAAACAACAACTGCTAAACACAAGAAGATATGTAAAATTGTTAACAAATGCCGGTGCTAAGCTCACTGACAGCCCTCAAACCATTGACAATAAAATAATAAATTACATTAGCGACATAAAATCTAATTTTCATAAAGTTCAATTATCAAAAGCTCACACAAATGATGCTAATTTTATGGAAAAACTTTACAACACAAAACCTGTTATGACCATTTACTACCCTGTTAGCCCAGAAAATATTGAACATCAAAAGAATGTAAATTTAATGCTCGCATATCTTGATGGCAAAATAAAAAGCGGACCTTATCCTAATTATAACGATGAGGACATACAGGATATTCTTGAAAATTATTACGAAGCTGCTGTAAATCCAGAATTTATAGAAAAATTAATAAGAACATATAGTTCTAATAACATTTTAAAAATTTCAAGCAATATTGTAGACTTGAACACAATGTTTTCTACAAAAGAAGCAGCAGAAAAAGGCCAAGCAGATTTTAATCGATGCATTAAATCATTGCCTACAAGATTATTAATACAACAAATTTCAATATTTGGCAGCGACATCTTAACATTTATTCCAAAAGACCACCCTTTTTATAACGACCTAAAATGTTTAGTTGAAACTGACACAAGCAAGGATTCTTCAAAAGATCGCACTACAATCCCAACTCAAAACACATTCACAACATCTACTACAAAGTACGAAGAATCAATAATTGAAGTTACACCAAGAACTCAATCTTCATTTACAAAATGCAAAGCTAGCACAAACGAAGAAGATGAACCAGAAATGTAAAAAGACCCGAAAGGGTCTTTTTTTAATTAAGAGTGCTAAAACACATGAAGCCGCCACACTAATGAAGATGCTCACATTCGCTCGCCATTAAGTGCAAACTTTCAGTTTGCATAAAGGCAGAAATTTACCAAGGGTCAACCATGTTGCGACTAGCAACTTTCATGTCCGTAAGGAATCTTCATTTATAAAAGTGAAATCTTTTTACTTTTATACAACTCTTGCCTTATTAAACGCAGACTTTACTGCTGTGTAAACTTTGCCACAAATATTACTGTCACCTACATTGTAAAGTTCTTTTGCATATCTATTTTGAACAGCTTGTTGATATAGTTCATTATTTGATTTTGTTCCCGCAGCCACAATTACAAGATCACTTGGAAGCGACATTGCACGCATATCTTTGCGAATCTTTGGCGCAAGCGGGTTCTTAATATTATCAGGAAGAACTGGCGTCCAAGTATTAAATGGACTTGGAACAGTCTTGCTAAAGTTACGCAAGATTTCAACACTGTCATCATCAATTTTGGTAACACTAGAGCAGTTGTACACCTGTACCCCAGCCTTTTCTAGATAATGCAATAAGTGCCCACGATTAGCCGTACATGTATGTTTCATAAGATAAGGCTCAAGTTCTACAATTGAAACATTTTTGCCGTACTCATAAGCTGCACAGTACGCGACCTCAACTCCAGCATCGCCGCCACCGATAACGACAATGTTATCAGCTTTTTCAATTAGCTTTAAGTCAGACAAAACTTCAACTGTTGTCTTAACGTGCTTTTGAACAGCACCAGGTACTGGAAGCTGCGACATATATGACCCTGTTGCAAAAACAATAGCATCATATTTGCCATTTAAATTCTCTTCCGTTGCAGGAGTTTTAAGCAAAAGCTTAAACTTCTTATCTTTTTGTAAAACCTTAACCTGACCATTAAGATAAGCAACATAGTTAGCAAGCTCATACTTAATTTTAGGTACCGATGCAGGGATAAGCGTTCCGCCCACTTTCGCACTCTTTTCATATAAATCAACCGAGTGTCCTCTAGCAATCAGAGTTTTGGCCGCAATAATGCCCGCAGGGCCTGCGCCTACCACAGCCACCCTTTTACTTTTCTCAGCCTTAGATAATTTTCCAAGTTCACTTTCAAATGCCGTTAATGGGTTGACAGCACATTGTGGATGTCCACCTTCAACAAACTCTTTTATGCACGCCTCGTGGCAACCTATGCAAGGACGAATAGAATCAACTTCGCCTTTGTACGCCTTGTTTACCCACTCACTATCAGCGAGTAACGGACGCGCAAGCATTACCATATCACATTTTTCATCTCTGAGTGCTTTTTCTGCCAAATCTGGATAACCAAGCTTACCAACACCAACAACAGGAACTTCAAACCCAGCATTTGAAAGCACATTGTTTGCTTTAAAATAATCTTTAACAATCTTACTGATATCAAGGAAACAACCAGATGGCATAGATGAGGGTGGGTGTGGCAACCACCAGTTATCATAACAGCCAAGATCTACGTCAAACATATCAACGCCTGCTTTAACGAGATCTTTCATATACTCTAGAGTTTCAGCAATGCTCCTTTCGTTTTTAAACTTCTTTAATTGCTTAATGCTGCCTAAACGCTCGCCATAGGTTGCACCAAGCATGAGTGATAAATCAATTCTATACATAATCGGAAACTTAGCACCAACACGTTCACGTATGTGTTTTATTAAATCAATACCAAACTGCTTGTAGTTTCTATATCTACCAAGTTTTCTGCGGTTAAAAGCAGGGTTTGTAAGCTGCTCAATTAAATACCCTTCATGTCCATGTAAATACACCCCGTCCAAACCACACGCCTTACTGTCTGCAGCAGCCTGACCAGTCTTTTTAATAATTTTTTTAATTTCCCCGTCAGAAAGTTTTCTACAAGGTATTGCTGAAATATAAAAATTAGGATTCCAAGAACTTGATACTGGGAGTTTAAATTGCTTAATCAAGCACTCAGGGTTACCTACACGCCCAAGTCCCGCAGTTAATTGAATAAATATCTTAGACCCGTGATTATGCACCGCATAAGCTAAATTTCTCCACCCAACAAGGTTTGTGCGGCTGCGGTCGACACGTGGAAAGTAAGACAATTTATCCTGTTCAATAATTGTACTATCAATACCATAAGTAGTTGGCACCAGTCCTGTAGTAATTAGTCCAACGCCACCTTTTGCACGTTCTTCGAAATATTTAATCATTTTTTCGCTAGGTCTACCCGTTTCGTCTGCCATATTAACATTTCCCATAGGTCCCATAACGATTCTATTTTTTATCTCAAGACTATTGACCTTAATAGGTTTAAACATCTCACGGTAAGGATAGAGTTTTTTGGTCATTTTAGGACTTATAAATTTATCCTTGTTAAACCAGTCACCAAACTCATTTTCAAGAGCAATAAGCTCACTATCTACTTGTTTCATAATTCCCCCTATAGATTTAGTTTAACATATACAAAAATTTGAAGCAAATAAAATTATCTATATCATTTTCGACATTTATCTACGAATCCATACATTAAAACGATTGCAAGAATTGTCGATATTTGTTAAAATAAAGTTATGAAACAAAAGAAAAGTTGGTTAAACGGAAAAACAATAGTAATTACAGGTGTGACTGGCGGGCTTGGAAAAGAACTTACTAAACTTTTGCTTACGCGTTACTCTGCAAAAGTAATCGGCATTGCAAGAAATAAAGAAAAAATGGATTTGCTTGTAAAAGAATTAAATTCTTCAAACTTTACTCCATTCTTGTTTGACGTGTCAAAAAACGCAAAATGGGAAGAATTTTCATCAAAAATTGCTGAAAAATCAATAAAAATTGATGTTTTGATTAACAACGCAGGCATCATGCCACCATTTGGAAGGTTTGAAAATTTGAGCCTAGAGCGAGCAGCTCTGGTCATTGATACCAACCTATTTTCCAGCGTCTACTCTTGTAAAAACTTATTGCCTATTTTAAAGCAAAGCAAAGACGCCTCAATTATAAACATATCAAGTGCTTCCGCTTTTGCTGCAGTAATCGGCACAAGCATGTACTCGGCAAGCAAGGCAGCACTCAAAGCTTTTACTGATGCGCTCCGTGAAGAAAATCAAAGTGTTTACATTGCAGGGGTTTATCCAGGCTTTATTAAAACTGAACTATTTCGTGACGGAAAGCTCACAGGTAAGATAGAAAAGTTTGCGAGCGATGCAGACAAAACAGCTGCTAAAATTTTAAACAAGATCAATAGAAAGAGAAGACATATAACCGTTGGGTTTGACGGAAAACTGCTTCGCACCTTTTCAAGAATTTTCCCAAACACAATTTCAAGAATTATGACAAACGTATTAACTTCTTCAGGCGAAGAAAATTTTAAAGGATTAAAAGATGATTCAGAAAGGAACTAAACAGCAATCAGCATGTTTTACAGGGCATAGACCAAAGGACTTGCCTTGGGGTTACAACACATCGCACCCTGATTGCATAAAACTTAGAACAAAACTCAAAGAAATATTGATAAAACTAATTGATAGTGGCATTAATACTTTTTACAACGGTCTTGCAGAGGGCTTTGATATGCTAGCTGGCGAAGTTTTAACCGAACTTAAAAGCGAAGACTATCCTGTTTACATAATCGGCTGTATCCCTTGCGGAAATCAGGCACAATACTATAAAGATGAAAATAAATCTTTATATGAAACTCTCAAAACCACATTTGATAAACTCTACTTTGTAACAAAAGATCATTATTTTAACGGCTGCACACACATACGCAATAAATATATGGTAGACAACTCATCAATTTTAATCGCCTACTCTCACAAAGATACTGGTGGTGCAGCATCAACTGTGGGCTACGCAAAAAAACATGGCTTAGATATAATAAAATTATAAATTTGAAACAAGTTAAACAATATTGATACAAAAAACAACACACCTTGGCTTTTAGATTTAAATATGTTATATTTTTTATGAATTATAGGAGGCAATACAATGTTTTCAAAAGAAGAATATGCAAAACTTTTAGATATTTGGGAAAAAGATCAAACACTTACCATAAGAGGAATAAGTGCTTGTGGAGACACATTTGAAACTAAAGGAAAAATTACTGTAAATGATAATGGCGATCCGGCAATTTATCAAGACTGGATTATGGTTGAGTTTGGAGAACGACATGAATTAAGAAAACATGGAAGAGCCCGTTCAGAATGTTATGCTCCATTCTCTATAAACTTTAGCAGCTGCGGTTTAGAGTTTGGAAAAGGCTTGATGATTTTTGAACTAGAAGATGAACAAAAAAACAAAATCTACACCAACCCTAAAAGTCTAGCAATTGAATTGGTTGCAAAAAGAAACAATGAAAAGTTAAAACAACGTCAAAAGCAAAATGGAACCGAACTTTGCGAAGAAGACGACAAGGTAACCGCTCAATTAAAAAGAATGGTTGGTCAGCCGATAGAACTTGACGGAAGAAAAGGTGTTCTTTTGTGTGTTGACGGTTGCAACGTCGTTAATGGTGCAACAACACTATCTATTGCCGTAGGACCTTTAATAGCAGGCATCGGAGTTGGTTTAGAGTCTGAATTGTACTGGGACGACCCTTTAACAGACACAAGCAAATGGGTTGTGAATAATGCAAAAGACACATTGAAAATTTTCTCAAAGAGATTAATGCATAATAAATCAAATCAAAAAAACACAAAAAATCAAGAGGAAAACGAAAACGTAAACGAATAATTATAGAATAAAAAAAGACCCAAGCGGGTCTTTTTTATATTCTACTTAATGTTTTATTTAAACGTTTAATTGTTTCATCTCTGCCAAGTAAGTAAAGCATTTCCCCAGCTCCGCCAGGAGTAACTGCACAACCTGTTGCGCCGATACGCACTGCCCACATAGGGTGTCCAAGTTTCACCTCATGCACTGCGGCATAATCAGTTAAAATACTATTAATATTTTCACAGTTCCATGTCTGTAAAGATTCAAGTTTTGGAATAACATCTTCAAGTACCGCTTTCGCGCCGACAAGATCCAACTTGTTCTTTTTATTCTCTAAGATTGATACATCAAAATCACCAAAGCTATCAAGAAATGCAAAGAGTGCTGGTATATCAGTGAACTTTGATATTCTACCCTGCGCTAAACTAGCCGCAAAATCCCATTTATCAGCCACAAATTTAGATAATCCGTTTAAGTAATCTTTTGAATAAGAAATAAAAGTGTCAATGGGCATTTTTTTGATGTATTCACTATTTACCCATGCAAGTTTATTGTAATCAAATACTGGATTAGATTTAGTAATACCTGAAATTGAGAAAATTTTAGCAAGCTCGTCGATTGTATAAATTTCACGTTCATCTTTTGGACTCCAACCAAGCAATGCAATATAATTTATGATAGCCTCTTGAAGATAACCATCAGCTATAAGCTTGTCAAAGGTTGTTGAACCATGACGCTTTGAAAGTTTAGAGATTGTGCCGTCTTCATTTTGCCCCATAATAAGTGATAAGTGAACATTTTTTGGAGCCTCCCAACCAAAAGCTTCATATAAAAGTTGATACTTTGGTGTAGATGAAATATACTCCCTACCACGCATAACATGAGTAATACCCATAAGATGGTCGTCCACAACGTTGGCAAAATTGTATGTTGGCATACCGTCACTCTTTAAGAGTACTTGGTCATCAAGTGTATCATTTTGAACGGTAATTTCACCATACACTTCGTCAACAAATGTAGTTGTGCCAGTTAGTGGTATCTTTTGCCTGATAACGTAGCTTGCGCCGCTTTCGATTTTTGCCTTAACTTCAGCCTCAGACAAGTTTCGACATTTTCTACCATAACCATATATTGTAGCACCATTTTCATCCACAACATCTTCCTGGCTAGAGTCAGAACAGAAACAGTAATATGCGTGACCTCTTGCAACAAGTTCCTCAGCATATTTTCTGTAAAGTGGTTTGCGTTCGCTTTGAACGTAAGGTCCAAACGCACCACCAATATCAGGCCCCTCGTCCCAAGTAATACCTGTGGTTTTTAATGTATTATAAATTACATCAGTTGCACCTTCAACAAATCGCTTTTGGTCAGTATCCTCTATTCTAAGAATAAATTTACCCCCCTGAGATTTGGCAGCTAAATAAGTATAAAGAGCTGTACGTAAGTTACCCACATGCATAAATCCTGTAGGACTTGGTGCAAACCTTGTTCTAATTTCTTTAGTCATAATTACCTCACTTGTGTATAAGTCTAACACACAGTGCATTTAAAGTCAATCAAAAGAAAAAAACAGGAGGCATGACCTCCTGTTAATTTGTTACAAAGCAAACTTCGCCCTCGGACTCATCTTTTTCATCTAGATAAATTTCATTTTCCTCTTGCTTATTTGAATAAGACGATACAAGTGCAACATTAGAAATAGAAACCTCATAAGCTGTTCGAGTTTCAATGTTTGTATCAGACAAACGTTTTTGATACTCTCTACTTTGGATTCGCCCAGTCAGTTCAATCTTTTCACCAACAGGGATACCCGCAACAAAAACAGCATTTCTACCCCAAGCTATACATGGTAAATAATCACTTTTATTATACCCACGATTCACAGCGATAAGACAATCAGTTATTTCCCTACCAAAAGGCGTAGTGCGGTAGATAGGGTCTTTACAAACATATCCTGTCACATTAATTTGATTAGAATTTTCAATCGTGTCAGGGTCGGCAAATGAGCGCACAAACACCGTAAGTAAAAGCTTACTCTTGCCGTCAACGAGTTTGTTGTAGCTCCTAAAATTACCTACCACACCTATCATTTGTCCAAGTTCTAGCCCAGCAGAGAGTCTACTAGAAATAGTTAGCGGAATATAATCGCACTCACTTGAAAGACGTGGAACTTTTAATATAATCTCTTCGAAAGTTTCGCCCATGCATGAATGTGAGAACACCGGCTTACTTGCTATTTGTCCTTTGAGAATAACCATATTATTTTTGTCTGAATAGTTACTCATTAATTTCTCCATTTTAACCCGAAGCCCGTTTCTGAACGCCATGATTATCGATTGTATAATCGCTTTGTAACACTAAATCACTTAAACCAACCATGCTATAGCCCTCACTTTTTAAACAAGAAATAACGAGTGGCAAAGCCTCAACAATGTGATCAGCATTGTTATGGAAAAGTATTATTGCACCACTGTGCACGCCAGCTTTGACGCGTTCTAAAATTTGTGCAGCACTCAAGCCTTTCCAGTCAAGAGAATCAACGCTCCACTGAATTGTCTGAAGCCCTAAACTATCTGCAGTTTTTAGCAGCAGATTATTATAATCTCCAAATGGCGGTCTAAAAAACCTTACAGGCTGTCCTGTAATATTTGTAATTAGCTCACGCGAAATAGTGAGTTCTGAAATTATTTGTGACTCAGACAAAGTACTCATTTTAGGGTGTGTGTTTGAGTGCGTACCTATGTCGAGTCCAGCAGCATGAATTTCTTTGATTTTATCTGGATATTTTTCGCTCCAAAACCCAACTAAAAAGAATGTGCCGCCCACATTATTATCTTTTAAAATTTTAATGATTTCACTAGTTTTATCTGCGCCCCAAGCAGCATCAAATGAAAGAGCAACTTTCTTTTCGCCACCGGTATCAACACTATACACTGGCACTTTTCTTTCACTGTAGCCAAAGTATATTGTTTCAGCATTTATACTAAGTGTAAAAATTGATAGCAAAAGAACAATGAGCGTTAACGTTAACGCGTATCGCAAAGTCTTAAGCTTTATTGTTATAAATTTCATTTCGCAAATACTCTCCTATTATAACCACGTTTAGATATTGTTTTCAAATAATTAACTTTAGTAAAACGTCGAAAAGTGTATAATACAATGTATTGCGAAGAAATTAAAATTATGCAAACAATAAAAAACTCTAAGGTTTCCCTTAGAGCTTAAGCTACAGTTATTGTTATACTATCCATTTTTCCTTGATATATAAAATTGAATATATATTCACCGCTTCCATCAAAGTTTACACCACCCCTTGCTTTCATATTCGCAAAGTTGGTAGACACATACGCATTGCCGTTCTTTGTAATTGTAACTAATAAATTAGAGTATTCAGACTCATCAAATATTTTGTTGAATGTGCTTGGCAATCTTTCAACACCGTCCGCATCAACTGTACCACTTGAACTGCAAGACTTAAATATATCAAAGTTTTTATAACTAAATAGTTTTCCAACCTCAGCAGTTTGAGTGTTATATACCCTTGCGTCAATACCTGAAAGTGACACTTTGCAAATGTTAATCTTGAGCGTTACAATTTTGCCCTCATGTTCAAATTGTAAGTTTGCACCAGTACTATTTGTGTCCTTATTGATAAATAAATCATTGCTAATATAACTTGGTTTAGATATAAGATTTTTCTCTGTACACTTAATCACTTTTTTACTGCCATCGCTGTATGATGCAACCATACATACATTATCCAGTTCAATATATGTGCCACTATACTGATACAAATTGTTTTGATTTATTGTAACCCCTGTCAACACAACAGGCTCAACTTTTTCCTTGTTGAAAACAAAGAAATATAATGGCAAGAATATTGCAAGGACCAAAGTTAAAGCAACTAGCGAGATAATGAGTGGTTTTTTCTTAGCAGCGAAACTCACCTTCTTAATGTCCGTGCGTTTCTCAAAGTCAAATATTTCGTTATATTCACCCTTAATTATAATTTCATTAGCATTGTTTTTTATAGGGTTACGCGAATATTTTCTTGCAAGATATTCATACTCTTTTCTAGTTTGTTCATCAAGCTTAGACAACAACTCTTCGTCACGTTTTTGTTTTTTTAGTTCTTCAGGCGTAAACTCCCTTTTTACAGGAGTTGTTTCGTTTTCTATCTCAAGATTGATAGGTTGTTCTTCTTTCTTTTCTTCCTCTTTTTTTTCTACTTCAGGCTCAAAGGTTTTTAATTTTTCGAAATCAGCTTTTGCAGCAGCAACTTCTTCAGCAGAAACATGAGTAACATTATTGTTTAAATATTCCTCTTTTGTTTCATTAACTTTCACTTCTTTTGGATCATCTTTTACAGGTATTTTTGTTTCAACTTCTTTTTTAGCCCTAGGTTTTTTAGATTTTGGATTTTCTTCATTTACTTCAGGCTTTTTGGAAGAATCATTTAATTTTTTATCATCTTTCTCTATGGTAGTTTTGTCCTTTTCGTATTTATTTTTGTCAACAGTACTAACACCTTTACTTAAAAGGTTACCAAGCAAATCACCATAATTCATTTTTTGCTTACCTGCCATAAAGACAATAATCTCCTACTTTTATAAAATTATTATAACAATATAAAATTTTAAGGTCAATTAAAAAAGCGGGGTCTACCCGCTTTTTTTAATTACGTACAACTATTTTTTGTATTAGTTTATTCTCAACGCTCACTTTAGAGCCCTTACTTGTTCTTGTATCTTCTGGAATGTTAGACGCGTTTATACAAGCCGAGTCGGTTTCATCAATTATAAATACAACATCAGTGTTTTCGTCCTTTTTAAGACCAGCACCAACAACTCTAGAGCCGCTAGTTGCGTCACCCTTAAGATCAAAAATCTTAACGCCTTTTCTATACCTTGCTAAAACATCAATTTCTCCAGTCATTACACATTTAGCATAAGCGGTGTTAGATGCAACGATTACACTCGCATTCTTTTCTATTTGAGAAACAAATACTACTTTGTCTGAGTCTGAAAGCATCATGCCTTTAACTCCGCCTGACACCCTGCCTTGAAGAGGAATATCGCTCTTTTCACAGTTAAGCGCCATGCCTTGTTCTGTTATAAATAAAAGAGTTGTGTCAGGCTTGTCAAGCTCAACATTAATAAGCTCGTCGCCTTCTTTAAGTTTAACAGCTTGATATCCAGTCTTAGATAAGTTATATTCGCTCATTGCAGACTTTTTAATCATGCCACAAGAGGTAAAGAATAACAGGTCAGGTTGTTTAGAAAGATCGCCGTCAAGCTCAATAACTTTAACCGCTTTTTCACCTTTTCCAGCGAGTGGCAATATCTTTTCAAGGAGTGGTCCTTTATCATGCCATTTCAGGTCAGGGATAATGCTTGCATCAATCTTATAAGCATTACCTATATTTGTGAAGAATAAAAGCTGCTTATTTGACACAGTTTGAAGCAGGCAAGTGTATGCCTCATGCGCACCCGATCTATCTGTCCAAGCCTTACCCACACCAGCTACGTGACGTGCCGTCATACTCTTAATATTGCCCTTGTCTGAAATTGAAATAACAACGTTTTCAGCAGGACGTGCAGTGTTGCTGCTAGAGATTGAGTATTCTTCCACGTTTGTAATAATTTCTGATTTTCTTGCCTCTTTATATTTCTTACGAATTTCAAGCATTTCATCTTTAACAACTTCGAATTGAGCACGTTTACTAGATACAATCGCTGTAAGCTTGCGTATTAATTCCTCAATTTCAAGAAGTTCAGTTTCAAGCTTAATAATCTCTAGGCTTGTAAGGCGTGCAAGACGCATATCTAAAATAGCCTGCGCTTGACGATCAGATAAGTCAAAACGCTCACGAAGTCTAACCTTTGCCTCGCTAGTTGATGAAGATTTTTTAATGATAGCAACAACTTCATCAATATTACGAACAGCAATTACTAAACCTTGCAAAATATGTTGACGTTCTTTTGCTTGGTCAAGTTCAAACTTAGTTCTGCGATAAACAACGTCACGTTGATAATTTATGTAGTAGGTTAAAATATCTTTTAAACCTAATTGTTGAGGTTTACCGTCAGCAATAACAACCATGTTTATACCAAAAGTTGCCTGAAGGTCAGTATATTTCATTAAATAGTTAATAATCGCGTTTACGTCAGCGTCCTTTTTAACGCGAATAACGGCACGCATACCATTTCTATCAGATTCATCACAAACCTCATAAATAGAACCGAGTATGTCTTTTTTACTCTCGCGAAGTTCCGCAATTTTTTCAAGAAGTGAAGCCTTGTTTACTTGGTATGGAATTTCATCGATTACGATATTTTTCTTATCGTTTCCATTGCCCTCGACATGGATTCTAGCACGCATAATAATCTTGCCTTTACCAGTCTCATACGCTTTCTTAAGTTCCTCACCCGCAATTATATATCCACCTGTTGGAAAATCTGGTCCCTTAATATATTTCATAATCTCATCAAGATCCATGTCAGGGTTATCGATGAGCGCAACACAGGCAGACACAGCCTCAGACAGGTTGTGTGTAGGAATGTTAGTAGCCAAGCCTACAGCAATACCGTTTGCGCCATTAACCAAGAGATTAGGAAAACGGCAAGGAAGAGTTACAGGCTCTTCTAATGTATCATCAAAGTTTAATTGCCATTTAACCGTATCTTTATCGATATCTTTCAAGATTTCAAGAGCAATCGGTGAAAGACGCGCCTCAGTATAACGATAAGCTGCAGCCCCATCACCATCGATAGAACCAAAGTTACCATGTCCGTCAACCAAGCGTTCTTTCATGTTAAAGTCTTGCGCCATACGTACGAGCGCACCATAAACTGACGAGTCACCGTGAGGGTGATAACGTCCAAGAACGTCACCGACGATTTTAGCACATTTTCTAAATGGCTTATCTGGTGTAAGAGAAAGCTCATGCATTGAGTAAAGTATACGTCTTTGGCAAGGCTTAAGTCCGTCCTCAACGCGTGGAAGAGCACGATCCATAATAACGTGCTCAGAGTATGGCATCATTGACTCATGCATAACAACGTCAATGTTTTTTTCAAGTACGTTTTTACCAAGACCAGCCTGAACTAAAATTTGCTCTTTGAGTTTCTTCTTATTCTCTTTCTTTTCTTCCTCGGCCATACCCTCGGTCATGTTTTCAATTTTTGTGTCAAGGCCATCAAGAAGGCTGTCTAAATTTTCACTTGAATTTAAGATTTCATTTTCATCATGTTCACTCATTTTTCTTTCCTCCTTTTATCCTCTTTTCGCCTTAAAGTTATCTACTTTGTTAAAATCGGCATTCTCTTGAATGTATGCTTTACGCGCTTCAATATTGTCACCCATGAGAGTTGCAATCAATTTTTCAGCGTTAGCTGCGTCATCTATGTTAACCCTAACGAGTGTACGCTCGGTTGGATCCATAGTTGTAGACCAAAGCTGCTCAGGGTCCATTTCACCAAGACCTTTATAGCGTTGGATTTCATAACCCTTACCCACTTTTGCTGTAGCCTCTGCAAGCTCTGCGTCTGAGTATACATACTCATGAACATCGCGCTTAGAAACACGGTAAAGTGGAGGCATACCTATGTAAACATGCCCCTCAGTTATAAGCTCTTTCATATATCTATAGAAAAATGTTAAAAGTATAGCTCTAATGTGCGCACCATCTTGGTCAGCATCGGCAAGAATGATTACCTTGTGATATTTTAGGTTATCAACCTTGAAGTCATCACCTATGCCAGCACCAAGTGCCGAAATAAGTGTTCTAAACTCTTCATTTTGGAGAACTTGATCTATACGCTTTTTCTCAGCATTAAGCGGTTTACCACGAAGTGGTAAAATTGCTTGGAAATGCCTATCACGAGCCTGCTTAGCAGATCCACCAGCCGAATCACCCTCAACTATGAAAAGCTCATTGTTTGCATAGTTCTTGCTCGTACAGCTTGCAAGTTTACCAACCAGTGTCAAGTTTTCAATGCTGTTTTTTTGACGAGCCATTTCTTTAGCTTTACGGCTCGCTTCACGAACTTTAGCCGCACCCATAGCCTTATCAATAATTGAAGACAATGTCTTACCCGTTCCGCGGCCACCAAAGAACTCGTTAAGCTTAGCCTTAACAACGCCTTCAACAGCAGGACGTGCCTCTGGGCTACCAAGTTTTGCCTTTGTTTGACCTTCGAACTGGATATTTTTCATGTGTACAACGAGGACAGCAGTAAGACCTTCACGGAAGTCATCACCGAGAAGATTTGCATCTTTTTCTTTTAAAGCACCCGTCTTTCTAGCTTGCTCATTAAATATAGAAGTAATAGCACTGCGGAAACCAACCTCATGCATACCGCCTTCGCTAGTAGGAATGTTGTTAACATAAGAGAACACGCCTTCATTGTAATCTGTTGTGTGCTGAATAGCACACGCAACACGTATCCCGTTAGACTCGCCCTCTAGATAAATAGGCTCAGAATAAAGTGTGGTTTTCGAATCGTTTAAGTACTTAACAAAATCGACAATACCGCCGTCATACTTGTATGAATAAGTGAGTGGCTTTTCATCGTCCCTATCATCAGTTAAAACAATTTCTAAGCCTTTGTTTAAGAACGCAAGCTCTTTTAAACGCTTTTTAATGCTAGAGAAATCAAACTCAGTTGTTTCAAATATTCTGCCGTCAGGCTTGAATGTAACTCTTGTTCCAGTAGTTACAGCCTTGCCCACTTCGCGTAATGGATAAAGTGGCACGCCGCCACGTATCTTGCCCTTTTTATCTTCCTTACTCTCGAACTCTATCTCGTATTTTTTACCATTACGGCAAACTTCAACTTTGAGCCACTCAGAGAGAGCATTTACAACGCTCGCGCCAACACCATGAAGTCCGCCCGAGAACGAATAGTTTTCATTGTTAAATTTACCACCGGCATGAAGCTGTGTATAAACTACTTCAACAGCTGAAACCTTAAGTGTTGGGTGCATATCTACAGGAATACCACGACCATTATCTTCAACAGTTGCAGAGCCGTCTTTGTTGATTGTAACCATCACTCGTGTTGCAAAACCGTTAGCCGCCTCATCGATAGCGTTATCCACAATTTCCCAAAGCAAATGATTCAAACCCTTTTGACTGGTAGTACCGATATACATACCAGGACGAAGACGAACAGCGTCTAAGCCTTCTAGGACTTGTATATCTTTCGCGTCATAACTTTTCTTTTTAACTTCTGTTTTCTTTTCAGCCATATTATCCCCTAAAATTCGTTTTTATGCGCCACAGCGCCCATTTATACTTACATTATATCAAATCTCAAAGCGTAAACGCAAACGAAAACTTAACAAATTTATACAACACTGCACACAACTTCAAATCTAAAAAAGTTTACGGATTATTATTAAATAAAAAAATGTCGCAACGCTGCGACATTTTTTAATCTGCCCGAAAATTTTAAAAATCATTAATTGTTATAGAAATTCGTTTAAAAATTTGGTTCTGAGTTTATCAAGTTAGAATCCAAATCATTTCCTTGACCACTTTTAAAATTTATTGCTGATTTTTTTAATTGTTCAGGAGTGAATGTTTGGTTGTTAATTTCCAACATAATACCATCTTTGCCGGATTTAATATTTATAACACTCCCTTGTTCTTCTTCCTTATACATTTCAAAACCTGACAACTTAGCAATATAGTCAACGATATCATGCGCAACCCCATATTTTTGTGTGTTACAGATTTCAGCAAATAAAACCTCAGCTGTCATGTCTTTAACTTTTTCATCTCCACAATTCATTGCAATGTTTCCAGCATTATACGCATTACCGTCGATGATTGAACATCTGCATTCTGTTTCATATATTGTAATTTCCCTGTCTCCCCACATTTGCTTACTAGCTATCTTGTAGACTTGTTTAAAAGAAATTTTATCGTTATTTTCTAAAATAATTTTCATTTTATTCTCTTTTTGTTATATATTAAACCATTTTAAACAATTAAAGTCAATAGGATATAAAAAACTTCTTAAATCAAAGATCTTTATTTAAAGCAAAATCAACAAAAGCGGCGGGGGTTCCCCTGCCGCTTTTTGCTTACTTATTAATCTACGTCGTTATTTATACGAAGCATAACCATGAATCTATGATTTAGTCCAGTTTCCATATCGTAAACACTAATCATGAAATCAATCATATAACGAACGTCTACTGTTGGGTCAAATACCCCACCATCTTTCACTACGCCTAATTCAATCGCATCTTTTCCTGTATAAGCGCCAACACCTGATGATACTGAAGCCATATTAGTAAAGATAAACACATCTTGGCTGTAAAATTTAACTTTTGCAGTTACGGTATTATCCCTGCCATACATAAAGTCGCCCATTTCAGAAAGATTGATTGTTTTATTAAGTGTTATTACACTTTGAGTTTCAAGTTTCTCAGTTGGATCATACAATGTGAAGAGATCTCCAAACCAGTAACGATTAAAGCCATTTTCGGTTGTTGTTGTATAATCTAGATCAAAACCAAATTCCACGTCCCCGATCGTGAAGTCTACCATATTTGTGCTAGTACTTTGAGCTGGCTCGTTGTATAGATAGATATATAAAGGCACAACTTCCCCATCAAAGCCGATATAAATCATACAATATTTGCCTTCATCAGAGCTTAGAACTTGAAGTTTTGCAGCCTTAAGGTTTGCAAACTTTTGCATATCTTTATCGAAAATATCAGTTAAAATACTATCGATTGAGATGGTTATTTCAGTCACACTCGTAGCAACTGGGCCGCAGTACATATAGAAGTAAACATCATATCCGAAATTCATTAATATTCCACCAGTCATAGTTTCATTTAATGAATATTTGTTACCGCCATAAGTAATTTCGAAAGCTGGAGTATCATCTACAGCTTGGATATTAACATAGTAATCAACATATATAGTTTCATCTACGAAAAGCCTTACTGTATACTTGCCAGCCTCAGTAATGCCACCAAACTCAATATGTCTTAAGCGACCATTATCCATATCATACTCGTCGAACAATTTGTCACCCTTATAAACTTTCCAGTCGCGAACACTTGCCCGATCACTAATAGTTATGTTAAATGTATCACCATTTGTTATAAATTTAGGGATTGTAAGCTCATTAGAAGAGTTAAATGAATAATATACAGGTTTTCCCATTGAATCCACAAAAACCTCGTCCAATTGAACAGATACTACACCACGCATATCATAAATGTCATAAGTTAAAACTATGTTTTCAGCATCTTCTTTTGTAAGCGTAATTGTTAATTTTGTCTCGTCAACATTGAGCACAATTCCACCTTCAGAAAGAGTATACCCTTCAGCTAAAATTCTGCTAGCATTTTCCTCTCCAACAAGACCGTTAACAAGTATTGTTTTTAAACCCAAAGCATTGTCTTCTACAATTTCAATGAAGTTATAGCTACCGTTTTCGCGCATACCATGCTCGCCTATACTTAAAAAGTTCATATCAATATATGTAGCGTTTTGAAGCTCTTCTTTTGGCATAATATTAAGAGTGCACAAACAACCATCTGCACCTACTCCATTTTCTACATAAGTTACAGCAAAGCCAGCTATGTTCTTAGAAAGAGTGAATGTTAGGGTTGTATTATCAATCTCAGTTGGTGTCATTGCAATGCCGCCATAACAGTTAGAACCCATAACCAAAAACTGTCCCGCAGCATCTTTATAAGCCTCTGCTAGTTTAAGTGTTAGAGTAACAGTATCTTTGCCTGTGTCAACGTAAGCGGTATCACCTGTTACCACCTGTCCATCAACTGTTACGCTTTCAAGCATTTCATCAGCTACAGGTAAAATTTGGAATTCTTCATAAATCTCTCCGCGATATGGTGCGTTAAACTTAATAACAATTTTGCCCTTACTACAATATTTTACATTATCAACATATTCAACTGTGTATAAGCTAGGGTCCACAGGCTCGCCAGTCATGTTAAATGTAAGTGTAAATTCTGGTTTAATTTCGTCGCCTGTATATTCGAATTGATATGAGTTTAAATTGAAATTAACAAGGTTTCTATCTGCAACTTGATATATACAAAATTGTTTATCAACAGTAAATGATTTAAAGTGAGTTGTTTCAAAAAAGCTCATGCATATTTTATATATTCCAACCTCAGTTATTTGGCTTGCATAATACAAAATCTCATCGTCTAAGTTTTTATAATCGAAATTACAAACAACATCTCCATACTGTCCGATTAATTCAGCTTCATACAATTCATTCAATTCAAATCTTGGATAGTTCAAACCAAAACCATCATACTCTTTATCAAGAGATTTGGTAAATTCGAGTGTTGGTGTAGCTTTTGTAATAGCCCATTCAAGTGTTGAAGATGAAGTTCCATCATCAAACACATAGTTCTTTGTGTCTTTTAGCGATATAGTAGCTGTGTATGTATTAATTTCAGTTTCTTTGTTTCCTGAAATATCAAACACTGTGTCGTCAAAGTCTTCCGGAACAAAAGTAATTTCTTCGCTTGTCCATTCAGTTTCAAAAGTTCCAGATAGCCTGTTTACAACTGCCTTATTGATTACCCAAACAACTTCAACATCGGCTTCCACTGGTTCTCCTTTGAAGTCGATCCAAGTATAGTTTGCTTTGCATTCCTCTTTAATAGAAATTATAGCAGTATAAGTGCCAGCGTCTGTTGCTTTGTTACCAGTAACGTTCATTATCTCAGCATCAAAAGTTTCAGAGAGTACAACTTGGTGTTCTTCGCCGTTATATGTAAACTCATCTCCATCAGGCATTGCCCATGGCTGTGTAAGCTTGCATTTTGTAATAACCCAATCAAATTCAATATCATCATTTGTTTCATCAGCCCAAGCGTAGTTCACTTTGTCTTTGATTGAAACAATAGCTGTATAGTCGTTAGCATTAACTCCAGTGTTACCTGAAATATTCATTAAATCTTTATCAAAGTAGCTATTTAATTCAATAGATTGCTCTGATTTGTTATATGAGAACCTTATTGTTTTCCAGTCAGGTTTTGTTAAAAGTACTTTAGCAATGTTAATTGTGATTTCAACGCTCATAACATTGTAGTTAGCTGTATCGCTTGGAGTATATGTTGCTGCATATTTATTAACTGCTACTGTTGGAAGAGTTTCCCCGTCTACCCAAGCAAAACCTGTAGGTAAAGCGTAATTTGCTAAGGTTTTTGCAGGATCATAAGTTCCGCTCATTGCCTCAACTGTTGGTACAGTTGGATTAGCTTTAGCAATGTTAATTGTGATTTCAGCGCTCATAACATTGTAGTTAGCTATATCGCTTGGAATATAAGTTGCTGCATATTTATTAACTGCTACTGTTGGAAGAGTTTCCTCGTCTACCCAAACAAAGCCTGTAGGTAAAGCGTAATCCGCTAAGGTTTTTGCTGGATCATAAGTTCCGCTCATTGCCTCAACTGTTGGTACAGTTGGATTAGCTTTAGCAATATTTAAAGTAATTTCAACACTCGCATCAAGATAGTTAACGCTATCTGGATTATATTTAGCATTATACTTGTTAACAGGCACAGTTGGGGTGGATTCAGGATCTACCCATGCGAAGCCTGCAGGTAAAGCGTAATCTGCTAAAGTTTTTGCAGGATCATAAGTTCCGCTCATTGCTTCAACCACAGGAGCTACAGCTTGCGCCTTCTTAACTTCCCATTCAAAAGTTACATCAGCATCTGTGCTGTCTTCCCACATATAGTTAACTTTATCCTTGATTGCAACTGTCGCGATAGATGTTCCAGCATTTGTTCTAGACACATTTGCAATAGTCATCGTGTTTTCATCAAAGCCAGTATACTCAATAGTTTTTTCAGTTCCATCATAAGTAAAGTCTGGAGCCTCAAACTCTGGTTTTACAAGTGTTGCTCTTGCAACATTAATTGTAACAAATACAGTAGTATCAGTATAATTGCTAGAATCTGGATTATATTTCGCAGCATACTGTGTAACATCGCAAGTTGGTTTAATTGTACTATCTACCCAAACATAATTTGAATCTAATACATAATCAACTAATGTCTTGTCCGGATCATAAGTTCCAGATAAAACTTTATGTGCAACAGCTTCAGCTGGAGCTTTTTGGATAACAAAAGTGAATTTAACAACATTGCCATCAACTGCAGTTTTCCACTCATAGTTGTTTGCATCATTTAGAGAAACAGCAACTTCGCTTGAACCAGCGTTTGTCAACTTGTCACCACTTACTATCATAGCATCGGTTATGCCATTCATTTCAAAAGTTTGCTCTGATCCAGTATAAGTATAGATCTTATTCACCGCTGTTGGATTTGTAAGAATCTTTTTATTTATAGTCCATTCAAATTTAACAACATTACCATCAACCGGAGTTTTCCACTCATAGTTGCTTGTGCTCACTAAAGAAACAGCAACTTCGGTTGTGCCAGCGTCAGTTCTTTTGTTACCATTAACAATCATTACATCAGTTAGGCCATTTATTGCAAAAATTTGCTCTGATCCTGAGTATGTATAAGTTTTAGAAACAGCTGTTGGGTTAGCAACAATTTTCTTACTAATTGTCCAAATTAAAGATACTGTTTCGTCACCAGCCTCTGCCCAAGCAATATTACCAGCATAAGTGCTGTCAAGCTCAACAATAACCGAATATGTTCCAGCATTTGTCTCTGTTAAACATGATTCTGCAATATAGTTCATCGCTTGATCATCAAAACCCAGAACAGGAGCGTTCTTTGCGCTTTTATCATACACAAAGTTTTTGCTAGCATCTATTGTAGGTCTAGCATATTTTTTAACAACAATGTTCCAAGTGTAAACAATATCTTTTGTCTCATCTTCTCCAGTCTCACCTGCCCATGAAGAGTTTACTTTATCTTTAAGTGCAAATGTAACAGTATACTCGCCCACGTTCTTACCGGTTTGGGCACCTGAAACAGTTATAAGTGACGTGCTGTACTCAGATATTGACACAGTTTGGTCTTCAAAGTTATAAACATACTCGTTTAATAAAAGAGTAGGTTTTTCCACCTTAACTGTTTCTATCGTCCACTCTACATTTTTTGCTTCAGTAGTATTATCTTCCCATACATAGTTGGTCGTATCTTTGAGTGAAATTGTTGCCTCGTAATCATTAGCAACCTTTCCCTCATTACCAGAGATTGTCATAAAGCTTGCATCAAATCCGTTTGGCTCAGCAACAATGGTTTCACCTGTGAAAGTGTAAACATCAAACATGGGCACAGCAACCACTCTTGGAACAACTGTAACATCAACTTTTATGTCACCAAAAGTTTTATGAGAAAATTTTACTGCGTATTTTCCAACAGGTTGAAGAGATGTTAAAACTCCGCTTTCGTCCGTAATAACAAACTCGCTAGCAGACAAAGACTCCTGTTCTCCGTTTTCAAATACTGTATAAACGTCAAGGTCAACGTCAGTGCCATACTGAATAGTAACGCCAGTATTAACGCTAGACACAAATGTCTTTCCGTTAATTACAACCTTGTATCCCACTTCATCGCCTTTACTGCACGCAGAAAAAAGCACCATGCAAGGAACTACAAAGATTGCTAGAATTAACCATGAAAATATTTTCTTTTTCATAAATCCTCCTCGTATGCTTTTAGTTTATCCCTCTTTCCGAGTAATTGTCAAACCATATTTATAAATAAATATTCTTTGAAAAACCACTACACTACAATAAAAACTTAAGAAATTTGCAACAATTTTTTTCATTTTTACACGTTTTTAATATGTTTTTCACATTATTTTATGTAAATTTGCGTTTTTTACTTACTTTTTCGTTGTAATTTTTCTCTATTGACTTTGTTTTTTATTGTGTTATAATAGACACATGATTACGAAAGAATTTTTAATAAACACATCAACATGGTTCAATTTAGATGATTTAATTTTTGAAAACAATCAAAGATATTATTTATCTATTGAAGATGATAAACATATCTTTTTGCATAAACACAACAAAGACTGGACATTTAGGAAAATGCAGGTTGACAAAAATGGTAAAAAAGAATATAGCAGCATTGACATAACTGAAGACCAAGCAAAAGACCTTATAACAAAAACCCAAGGCAATCCTATTATATACCGAATTCAGACTCCCACTAAAAACCTATGGCGCAGAGTCAAAGCTTGTTATGTATAAAGGCGTGCATCACCCATTCATGAAAATTAAATTCAAATTCAAAAATGAAGAAGATTTAAAAAGATTTAAAAAACCAAACTTTTGCACATTAGAAATTACTAACAACCCAGCTTTTAGTCAAAGTCACCTATCAACTGTTACATACAAAGAATTGAATCCTTTATTAAATGCTGTTAATGAAAAGTAAAACCCTCAGCAAGATATTACAAAAATAGACAATTTAATCTTATTAGTATAAACAAAAACTGATAGCCGGAACTATCAGTTTTTTATTACAAACATTTATGTATAATTGATTTTTTAAAACAATTATGATATACTACACATGTTGTTCCCATAGTTAAATGGATATAACAAGCCCCTCCTAAGGGCTAGTTGCAGGTTCGATTCCTGCTGGGAACGCCAAAGCAAAAGAGAGTCCCTACGACTCTCTTTTGTCTTTTTCCTAGCATGAATCGATAACAACTAGTGTTGCGTGTTTTTGTGTTAACATAAATTTGTGCGGTAAACATACAACAGCAGATTAACATGAATTTGCGAAGATATTAACTAAAATCCGGGGTCCCCGAAAAGTTTTTAGCAAAAAACTTTATGGGGAGAGGAGCAGTCGCCCACCAGGTCTGATCTTTGCGACAAGCAAAGTAGACTTAAGGGCGTACTGCGACACGGGAAGGTATCGTTTTGATACTGAAGGTGTTTTATTTCGCCTATTTTACTCTTTAAAAAATTTTAGACAATTTCTTCAGGTTTTAAACGCCTTGTCTTTCCAAGCCAAGCAAAGATTGTGCTTAATAAGCCCAGCACCAAAACCGCCACATAAATCAAAGCAAAAATAATGTTTGTCAACAATATTCCTTTTATAATTAAGAACACTATATTGCCTATCAACACAAGTGTAGAAAGAGTATTCACTATTCTTGTTACCCAAACTTTTTTCACCGCAAAACATGAGGCAATAATGGTTAATGCACCAAGTACCGCAAATACATACATAAATATTGAATTATCTCCACCGCCGCTAAAAGCAAGCACCAACCCTAAAATCAAACTAATATACGCTAATGGGAACAGTGAAACGCCAAACAAAATACCAAATGCAAGTGATAATTTATTAAACTTCATAATCCTTTCTCCTTTTCTTTACAATTTTATTATATTAATAATTGACAACGAATGCAACTTAATTACATATCAAAAACCTCACATTTTTGTGAGGTTTTTATACAAATTTTGTAACTTTAATAATCTCATCTATTATTTTATCATTACCGCGTTCTAGCCCACTTTGACTCAAGTTTGTTACATAATCTTTTCTAAAAGCATAAGTTTGATTAATTTCATCAACTAGCGTCTCGGGATTCATATCTTCTTCAAGTAACATATTTGCGTAGCCTTTTCTTCTAAAATATTTAGCATTTTGAATCTGGTCACCACGTGATGCCTTTTTAGATAACGGAATTAAAAGCATAGGTTTTTTTGCTAGCGCTAGTTCGAAAATTGTGTTGGAGCCAGCTCTTGTTACAACAACATCACTTGCGCCGACAAAATATGGCATATCACTTGTAAATTCCACTTGCCTATAATCTCGGAGTCCATCAAAGCCCTTGTGAAAGTTGCCTTTTCCTGTTAAATGCAGAACAAAATAATACTTCATAATCTCATGCAAGCTTTCCCTAACACATTGGTTTATAACTCTGCTCCCAAGGCTTCCACCAGTGATTAGCAGCACCGGCTTATTTGTCGAAATTTGTAATTTTCTGCAAGACTCCTCCTTACTCTTTATCATATCATCTCTAAGTGGCGATCCAGTAAACTTTCCTTTTCTTCCCAACTTTTTTGCTGTTTTTTCAAACGTTGTACAAATAGTATTGCAAGCCCCTTTCATCAACCTGTTTGCAAGTCCCATCGACAGATCGCTTTCATGACTTACTACCGGAATTTTGAGCCTCTTTGCAGCAATAACCACTGGCAAACTAACATATCCACCTTTGGAAAAAACAACGTCGGGCTTCTCCTCTTTTAAAATCCTATTCGCATCACGTACGCCCTTTATAAGCAAATATGGTATTCGAAAATTAGAAAGCAATTTAGACCTATCAAACTTGGTTACTGTCACAGTAAAAAAAGGAATGTTAAGATTATCCTTAATCATTTTTTCTTCCATTCCGCCACTGCTACCTATATATGCAAATTTATCAAAATGTTTACATAGGTCTTTATAGATAGCAAGGTGCGGTGTTATGTGCCCTGCGGTTCCGCCGCCTGTTAAAATTATTTTCATAATGGTAGTTTATGCGGAATTGAAAAATTTATACAATAAAAAAAAGCCACTGTTGTGGCTTAAATATCCAAATCGTCAACAGAAGAATGTGTCATGCCCGAAACATAACTTACAGGCAGAGCAAAGACAAGCCCGCGTGCTTGAGACTTATAGTCAACTGCGCCATAAATAGATTTCATAATAGGAAGAACAATCTCAGCTTTAACAAGCATAAAAACTACTTCATTTTCAGGCTCAATAGAAAATCCGAAAAATTGACGTTTGTTTTTACCAACGCCTTTACCTTGAATAATTGCCGCACCCTTAGCTCCTGCAAGTTTTGCCGCACTAACAACCTCACCAGAGAACCCACGTTCAACAATGGCAATCACTAATCTATATTTTTCGTCATCTAAAATTTCACCATCAAAAATATCTTTCATAATAGCCTCCTATTCAATAAATGGTGCTTTAGCACCCATGTACCCCTCAACATTAAGAGCAAACCCTTTACCATTGCCCGGAATATTGAATTTAAACTCGCTTGCAACAGCTTTAATTAAGTCCTCTGCATCTTCCTTTCTTGCCTGGGAAATAACTAGAGAAATATCACTACTACCAACACCGAACGCCTCAAAAACTGAATATCTTGATACACCTTTACCTCTAGACACATTGATTACCACGCCATCACAAGCTGCAATCTTATCACAAACAGATTTTTCAATTTCACGTTTCACAATAAACATACACATAACAAGTTCGTTTATTTCAGATAAAAGCAATCTGCCTTTTTTTCTAACTTTTCTCACTATCTGCCTCCTCTTCCATCTCAAGCGAATCAAGGTATTTTGCGTATTCGTTTTCTAATTTTGAAATTTCAGAATACTGATCTTCGCCATAAGCAACACGAAGCGCGATAGCAAAGCTCTTTTGTTCATTAGCTTTAATTTTAATAAAGTAGAAACTGCCTATAAATTGTAAAACTATTACTGGAAGTAGACTAACTATACCGATAAGACCAAAACCAGATAATGCCGAACCCGACATTTCAGCAAGACCAGTCATTATAGGCAAAATAAACGCCGCAGTCATAGGCCCACTCGCAACGCCACCAGAATCAAACGCAATACTTGTAAAAGTTTTTTGCGAGAATATCATCAGTATAATAGCTAGCGCATAGCCAGGAGCCAAAATATAAAGTATGTTTATATTATATATAACTTTAAGTGCAGCAAGTAAAATCGCAATAGCCATAGCTATAGCAATAACAATTACTACACTTTTCCTTTTAAATGAGCCATGAGTAACGTCCTCAACTTGTGCTCCTAGCACACGAACAGCTGGTTCAGTAAAGGTAATTATAAAACCTAGTACAACACAAATTACAAGAACAACAGCGTCGCTCTGCCCTGATAAAAAATTACCTAAAGCATTGCCCATTGCAATAAAGCCGAAGTCAATACCAAATAGGAACAAATACAATCCACTAAAGGTCACCACGCTACCTATAGCAAGAGATATTTTCTTTTTTGCTGGCAACTTTAAAAATAAAATATCAAAAAGATAGAACAACAATATTAATGGAAAGATTGCAAAAGTTGTATCAATCAATACATCAATAAGAATACCATATGACGAACTTTGCGCAATCTGCTCGGTTGAACCTGTAAAGTGCGCAAACAGGCTTAAAACCGTCATCACAAGAACAGGGCCAAGAGATGCTATACCTATCACACCAAAACTATCGCTACTACTATCGCCTTTGACAGACGATTTATTCTTACACACACCCGCAGTAATTGCTAACAAAAATGGACTAGTAACAATACCCGTGGTAGCACCACCTGCATCAAAAGCTAGAGCAATTAAACTGTCTGGAATAAAGGCACAAATAGCAAATATTAATAACAGCACCATTGCCATAACAATCTTGTAATCAATTCGGCGAATAATACGTATCAGAGCAAAAGCAACGGCAAGCCCTACACCCGCACCGATTAAAAACGTCAAAAACACCTTGTTTATAGCAAAACCACTTGCAGCAGCTTGATTTGCAAGCACTTGAACATCAGGCTCTGCGATTGTTGCTAACATACCGAATAAAAATACAAACACCAAATAAAGTCCAATATTTTTGAACTTTACAATGGAGTTGCCAACGTAGTCACCCATTTCCATAACCGACCCCTCAACGCCGGTTACGAACAAAACTTGACCAACCGAAATAATTACGAGACCTATTAAGAAATTAATAAGAGTAGAAGTGTCAAATTTGAAAAAGGCAAAATGGATTATAAGGACTATAATCGCAATAGGCAGAATTGAAAGAGATACTTCCTTTAACTTCTTTAGAAATATCATCTATTACCAACCTCCGATAATATCTGCGTCAAATTTGATTTTATTCTTACGTTTTTTAGATTTTGCACTAGTTTGAGTTTTTATAACATTAGAAGATTTCTTAGTACCAGACTTAGCTGCAGAATTTTTAGTAGCCATACTTAGTTTTGATTTTGTTGGAGCTTTAGGTTCCTCTTTTGTTTCTACTGAAAACTTAACCTTTTTGACTGGCTCTGGTTTAACCTTTACAGCTGGCTCTGTCATGATAGTTTTTGGTTCATCATCAATAACCATTTCAGGTGCATCACCCTCACCCTCATCTTCATCAATCTTTATCTTAGTAAACAAATCTTGCCAAGCAGCAGCTTCATCTGCTTCACTTTTAGTTCCTTCTTTTATTTCATCTTCCTCAATAGGAACAATGAACTCATCTTCAAATTTCTTCTCCCTAATTTCAGGATAAATATCGTCAAGCATAGCGTTTGTTTTTGTTTTTTTACTATCTAGCCTTATCCCATGCACAGGATTAATTTCAGCCTCTGGAAAAAGTTCATCAAAGAGAGTTGCATCGCTTTTTGATGAATAGTTAAAAGACTTATTATTTTTAAGTTCCTTCGTACGCCAGTTCTTGTGCTTAGACAAATCGATAAGACCCGACTCCGGTTTACGTAAAGATTTACCTGTTTTTGGAACAAATGGTTTTACATTCTTTTGAATTTCAATAGGGGTTTCGATTTTGCCTAGCTCAGCAGGTTTAGCATTAGGATTAGCAACAGTTACAGGATCATACCCAAAATCAAACGCTTTATTTAGCGCCCTTTTAAATGCTTTTCTCTTAATCTGAGTGTTTAAAAAACCGTACATATAGAATTCCTCGAATTATATTTATAATATCATTATACATACATAAAAAAATATAGGCAAACAAAAAAGAGTGCCCTATAGAAAATTTTTGTTAAAATTTAACAAAAATCAAACAAATGTTCGAATTTTATTGTGAATATTTTTAACTTGTTGTATTATATATCTATGACAAGCACAACTATTAAAATTTTTATAAGCCTGCTATCTAGAGAACACGTAACCGCCAAGTATTTAGCGGCCAAGTTTAGTGTTAGTACAAAAACAATTTACCGCGCTATTGATAACTTATCTAGTGCTGGCGTACCCGTATATACCCTTCCAGGAAAAAATGGCGGTATATTTTTACAAGAAAATTTTGATATAAGAAGTTTAGTTAGAAAATAAAAATACGCAGCTTTTGCTGCGTATTATTTTAACACCTCAGTAATATATTCTCTTTTTAATTTAACCTGCTTAGAATACATATTCTCAGCAATTTTTACAAGTTCTTCAAGAAGCATTGTTTGAGTCTTCCCCTTGAATAAAAAGTGAGCAAGCGAGCCAGGAACAGCATTAACCTCATTCACATAAAGTTTATTTCGTTTACTGTCATATAAGAAATCTACCCTGACCACACCATACAGGTCTAAAACCCTTACAGATTTTTCGGTTAAATTTTTAATCTGCTTTTCAAGTTTTTCACTTATGCTTGCTGACATGAATGATGTTTTTGTTTTATTTTTAGTAGGCGGTTTTTTATTTAAATACTTGTCGCTAAAAGAGAATATTTTTCCACCGGCAGGTTCGTCTATACTACTAAGGATTACATTTTTCCCTCCGCGGATAATTGCACAATTAAACTCGCGTAAATGTTCAACGGCGCGTTCAACAATAACCTCACCATCAAACTCAAAAGCCACGTCTAGAGCTTTTACCAGTTCACTTGAATTTTCCACCTTTTCAACACCTATACTACTGCCCAGCGAATTTGGTTTTACAACCACTGGGTAACCAAAATCCTGGACAGCGCTCAATATTTCAGACATTTTAACATCTTTGTTAAAGCTAAGCCATGGGGTTGTCGGAATATTGTTTGCTACAAATATTGTCTTTGCTGTTTTCTTATTCATCGCCATAGCTAATCCCAAGGGCGTGCCTGCGGACATAGGTATTCCACTGTTTTCAAACACGAAACTTAGTTCACCACGCTCGCCTGCTCCACCATGGCAACAATTAATGGCGACATCTACCTCAAAGACTTTTTTATATCCAAAAAGTGTTTTTGTATAGAGATTTCTATCATTTGTAAAGAGTTTAACCGGCATAAAATCTGACGGAAGAGACTGTTTGAACATGTCTTTATTAATGCGTTTCGCACAAAAAAACCACTCACCTGACTTTGATATATAGAGACTACCCAAACGGTTTTCACCCATATAATTTCTTGAAAAGCCCAGAGCGGTTAGAATTGAAATATCATGTTCAACGGACTCGCCGCCGAAAACTAAAACAATATTTTTCATTCATGCTCCCTAAAATAAATTTGTGGAGGGAGCTTTTTATGCATAATTATCTGGCAAGTCGTTTTCAAATAATACAACATCACCAGGGTTAGTAATTTTGGAGAGCAGAGTTACCGCTTGAGAGAGGCTACCACTGCGCAGGATATGACTTTCATCAAATCCCCCAAAAATCAAACCAGAAGACAACGAATCATAGTTTGTTACACCATTGATGATAACGTAGTCGGCAACTTTAGCCATATCCTTACCGAACTCAAAGTTAGAGTTAAATTGCTCACTTCCAAGTTCAACCAAGCCTGGCGTAATAACAACCTTTTTGCCCGAAAACTTTTTAAGGACATCAAGTGCTGCTTTTGTTCCCTCCACACTACCATTATATGCATCGTCTATAACAATTAGTGAATTATTTGATGGAACAATCGCAAGTCTGTGGCTTGTAGGTACAAGTTTAGAAATACCAGCAGCGATTTCTTTTATGTTTAAACCAAGCTCATTTGCTACCATAACAGCTAAAACGATGTTTGAAATATTGTGGGTGCCAAGCATTATGGTTTCACACTTAACATGTTCTTTACCAATATGAAGTGTAAATGAAGATCCTTTGGCACTTACTTTTTCATCAGAAATATAAATCCTTCCGGTTGATTTTAAGTACTCAGACTTAAATTTTTTACCTTTAGCATTTTTAAATATAGTAGCAGCACCCTCACTGTCACAGTTAACAAAGAGTTTACCTTCTTTTTCAAGACTATTTGCAAGCTCAGATTTGGTGTTTATAAGATTTTCCTTTGTACCAAATGTTGACATGTGCTGATTGCCTATACCAGTAATAAGACCGATATTTGGATTAATCATATCACAAAGTTCCTTAATATCTCCCACATTTTTTGCACCCATTTCAGCAATGAACACTTGATCTTTTTCTGACAAAGTGGCAAGAATGGTTTTTGAAAGTCCAAGAGGAGTATTATAACTAAGTGGCGTTGCACACACAGTATATTTTTCAGATAAGATTGTAGTTAAAATATTTTTAACCGATGTTTTACCATAACTTCCGGTTATTCCTATTTTAATAAGGTTTTTATGGTTTTCTATCTTTTTCTTTGCTTTTCTTATAAACCTTTTATTGTTAAGAGTCTCAAACGGATAGCAAATATAGTGCGAAGCTAATACAAAGAATGGAATCAGAGCTGGGGTCAAACCAACAGCACCGTAAGTAAAGTATGGAATATTAACCTCACTAAATCCCACGAAGAACAATGTAAAGAAGAATATTAGCAAGAAATTAACAGCCATGAGTCTCCAGATTCTCTTTGTATATCTAAGTGGAGATTTCTGCCCTACTGAAAAAACATTTATTATGAATACTATCGAAAAAACCAAATAAAAGATAAGGCCAATGTATTCCATAATGCGATATTTGAAGAAATCAGAAAGCAATACATTTGTCATAAGCAGTGCCGCGCAGCTTAAGAAAGAAAGCATAACAAGTCTTCCCCAAAGTGCACACTTAGTTTCTTTAAGCCAAGCAAATAGCCCCTTTGCTTTGTATCCTGAAAGTTGAATGACTTGCATAAACTTATAACCAGCAAGACAAAGCATCACACCATTAATTGCTGACACAACCATAATCATCCAGAACGATGTCCAAGATTCAAAGCCTAGCGGTGCAGGCAAAACGTTTAGTTCTGTTGAAAGCATTAAGTTAAAATAATTCATATACACTCCTTAACCTATAAAATTATTGAGTAAGCTCACAAATTCGTCGAAATTATCCAGGTAAGAATAATGCCCAGCATCACGAAAAACCACGAGCCTAGAATTTAAAATTAATTTATTTAATTTTTTCGCCATATAAAGTGGCGTATCTTTATCTTTCTCACCCCAAACAATCAAGGTTGGAATAGATATTTGCTTAGCAAAGATAGACAAGTCTTGCTTGATGACTTTTACAAAAGTTCCTTTCATGTTTTCTGGCAAACTTTTCCAGTCGCTTGAACCATGGTTTGCAAGTTTTTCTTTCTTATACAAACCTATTTTAGCACACTTTTTACAAAAACGAAACCAAATTGTCTTAATTAGTTTATTTATTTTTAGTTTTGGCTTAATTCCTGCACTATCCACAAGTACAAGTTTTTCGACATTTTTCGCATAGCGCGATGCATAACAAATTGCAACCCTGCCACCAAACGAATGCCCCACCAAAACAACCCTTTCTTGAACACTTAAACTTAAAAGCTTCTCATGCAGCCAAGCAGCATAATCTTCCACGGAAAAAGCAGAGCCTGGAGGGCTTTCATCTCCAAACCCAGGAAAGTCTATACATATACATTTATTTTTACTAAAAATGCAGCTTGAAACACCTTGAAAACTGTTTTTATTTCCTCCCCAACCGTGCAAAAAAATAACAGTAGAAATAACAAGTTCCCCCTTTTTTCTACTGTTAATATATGATTATTGTTAAATTTTAGTTATAACGCCTTTTTCATAACAATAGCGTTGCGATTTTTTCCGTAGTAGTCAGCGCGTTTATAAGTATGCGTAAATCCAAACTTTTCATAAAGATTGCAAGCAGGAATGTTTGAAGACTCAACCTCAAGAAAAATAGAATCCGCTCCGTTTAGTTTAGCATAGTCTGTTATAAACCTCATCATGTAGTCAGCGACACCTTGATGTCTATACTTTTCTTTAGTTGCTATAAATACAATTTCACAATCGGTTGCAGCTATGGTTATTTCAAAAAAGCCAACAATCTCTCCATCAATGGTTGCTACAAATACATGATAAACAGGATTATTTAAAACTTTTTCAAGATCACTTGCCACATCTTTTTCAAAGGCCTCAATATTTATTTCATTAATCTTTTTTATATCCGCTGTGGTCGCTTTTCTAACGTCTATCATTTTTCTTACTCCTTTCAATTTCAGCTTGACTTGCACGCAGATAAACAGGAGACAACTCTTCTATTTTTACAAACTCGCCACACCTTGCTTTATTCAAAATAACGCTAGTCATATCAAACTTAACTTTTTTAATTTTAAGAGTTTTCGCAATATTTTCATTGTCGGTTACACCATCGAAATTTTTAATTGAATCAAGTTCGACGCAGGCGCGATTTTCACCATCTCTTATGTAAACAAATTTACCAAAACCACTAAGCACAACATTTTCATTTCCAAAAGCGTCAAATGTTTCAAAGCTAATTAATTTTTTATTTTGCCCAGCAACTAAGCCTTTTACTAAACTGATTGCAACTCTACTACCTGTAAAGCTACCTGGCCCAACAGATGTCGCTACAACATCTATATCTGAAAACGTTAAAGATAATTTTACTAAAGCTTCATCAATAATGCTTAATAAATTGTCAGATTTAAGTTCTTCCTCACGGGAATAGTTAAACAAAACTTTCTCGTCATCAATCAAACATACATGAAGTCCATAAGACGCACAAATACCAAGAATTTTCATTACAAACTAATCTCCCTAGTTTTTTCATCAACTTTTTTTATAACAACTTTTTTAGCATAGGACGGAAAAATTTCTTCGGCGCGCTCAGCCCACTCAAAAATACAAACACCATTTGAGTACATCATATCCATTATACCGATATTCTCAAGTTCACTTGGATCTTCAATTCGATACAAATCAAAATGGTAAACCGACATCTTTCCACTATATGTATTGCAGATAGAAAATGTTGGACTTACCACCTCCGTGTCGCCAGTAAGAGCTTCAATAAGCCCTTTTGAAAAAACAGTTTTTCCTGCACCCAAATCACCAGAAAGTAGCACAATATCACCACTTTTTAGTGTTTTTGCATAAGATTTTGCGGTTTTTTTAGTTTCCGATTCATTTGTTGTTAATATCTTTTTCATTAAATTTCCCTACTTGTACCTATTCTTCTCGCACCAGCTCTAAGCATTATGAAAGCATCGTTTCTAGTCCTAATTCCACCAGATGCTTTCACTCTACATTTGCCGTCGACATTTTGTTTTAAGAGTTCTACAACTTCAGGCGTTGCGCCTCCAATACCATATCCGGTTGAAGTTTTTACAAAGTCAACTTTTGCTTTTACACAAACTTTACAAAGCTTAATAATCTCATCACGATTAAAATAACAAGTTTCAATTATAGCTTTTACAATTCTTCCTTTGCTTGCGCGAACAATTCTTGAAAGTTCATTTTTGATATATCCAAAATCGCCTTGTTTGGCTTTTGAAATACAAATCACAACATCGATCTCATCAGCGCCATCATTAATTGCGCGTTTAGCCTCAAGCACCTTGGTTTCAATACTGCTTGCACCAAGAGGAAACCCTACAACCGATACAAGTTTGATCGTTCCACTCATGCGGCTATCAATATATCTTCTTGCGTGATCAACATTAACAGGATTTACACAAACGGAAAAGTATTTATTCTTAAGAGCTATATTGCATAAATTTTCAATATCTTTGTCACCTGCTCTTGGGTCAAGCAAAGTAAAATCAATATATCTGTTTAAATCACGCTCAGATAATTCAATATCATCAAAATCTGCATTCTTTTTTCTTTTCAAACCAAACATTATATTACCACCTTATAAAACAACGAGTGAGCTTCGTGTCTTTGTTTTTTTATTGAAATTGCTTGTTTTAACATTTTACGTGCAGCTATCATGTTTGGATTTTCAAAGCTATAGAAAATTCTGACAAGTTTGTCACCCTCATGAACCCTATCGCCCTCACGCACCATTAAAACAAGTCCGGCATTTTCATCTTTAAACTTTTCGCCTGCCCCCATAAGTTTTAGACCCGCAACGTTTACAGCATAGGTATTTATATCTCGAATATATCCATCGTCCTCAGCTAAAAAATAAGTCGTTGCGTAACCAGAAGTTATGTCGCTAAGCCTGATGAATGAACTAAAAGAGCCACCGTGTGCCTTGACAATTTTGTAAAACTGGTCAAGAGCCTTGCCAGAATTAACAGCCTCGTCAAATAAATCATTTGCATCAGACCTGGTTTTAGCAAGCCCACTAATCATAAGTGCAACAACAACCATTTCACGAGACAGATTTAAAAGATTAGACACATGGGCATATCCGCCATAAGACAACATACGCACAACCTCGTCAACCTCAACTCTAGCACCAACAGCTGCAGATACCGGCTGATCAAGATTTGTTATTATTACCGCAGTTTTTATGCCAGCCCTTTTACCTATCTCAACTATTATTTTAGACAAATTTTCAGCATCAGCAAGGTTTGCCACAAGTGCACCCTCACCACATTTAACATCAACAACTAAAACACTTGGGCCAACTGCAATCTTTTTAGCCATTACAGATGCCGCAATAAACGGTACACCAAGTTCGATATTGAATCTCTTTGCAAACAAATAAAGTTTTAAATCCAAAGGTGCTATTTTTGTTGTGTTTTCATAAACACCAACACCACATTCATCTATGGCATTTTTAATTTGTTTCACATTTTTGTTTGGTTTAAAACCTTTAAAAGCCGAGAATCTAGTGAGTGTATTATTAAAACTGGCAAAGTTGCTAGCTGTCGATTTTACAACATTAAGTTTTAAACTTGAAAGCACGGACATATAAATAAAAGAAGTTGCATCTGAAATTCCACCTGCACTGTGCTTATCAAAACAAAAACCAAGCGTTTTAGACAAGTTTAATTTTTCACCTGAATCTGACAAAATTTTAGCCAAATTATAACACTCGTCCACTGAATAAGAATTATTTAAAAGTGAAATGAATACAAACATTTCATCATAACCTATTTTTGCACGATCAAACTGAGTTAAAATAAACTCCAACTCTTCTTTAGAAAATTTACCACCCATTCTTTTGTTTTGAAAAATCTCAGATAAAGTCATATTCTCTCCAACACCTAGTATACAAAGTTTAAAAATTATTTGCAAGCAAAATTACTACGGTATAAATATATAATTAGATGTAATAATTAAATAAGGAGGATTTATGCAAAGTAAATTATCAGTATTTCTCGACACTTTATTTTTATCAGTTATTTCATTTTTTATAAGCTATGCAACCTTTAAAACCTTTTTGTCAAACCCCATTGTTTGTCTAGTTTTAGCTATAGCAATTTTTATTTTATGTTGGAAAATAATATTTCCCCAAGGAATCAAATCTTGGCGAAAAAAATATACCAGTTTTCATGAACACAAACACATGGAAAAGTGCAATTTTACACTTCAAACAAGTGAAAATGATGCAATTTTAACCTTTTTTGAACAACTTTTTGCAAAAACTTTCATTGTTGAGAAAAAAGACAATTATTTAATTATTGATAAAAAATTACTTGTATGCTTTGATTATTTAAGCGATGTTAATCAAAAGAGATTTGTCCTAAATGCATACATCGAAGCAAATAAGCTTGGAATTTATGAAATTGCAATATTCACCGAGTCCGCATCTATTGATACAACCAGTTACGCAAAAAATTTAAAGAACATTTCTATCTATTTTTTTGATAAAGTTGACACATATAAGCTCATGCAAAAATATGACACATATATTGTTGATAAAAATTCAAAAGTTGAATATAAACCTTTTTCAAATCTTAAAAATATGAGCTTAAACAAAAAGAAAGCTCGCAGCTTCCTTTTTACAAGTTTTCTACTCTATTTTTCTAGCCTATTTATTCCATTTTCAGGATACTATTTAATTTTTGCGAGTTTGTCACTAATTCTTTCAATTATATGCTTTGCTATGTCCGAGCCTAAAGCTGAAATCAAACAATCTTATTTATTACAATCAAAAAACAACTAGCAATAGCTAGTTGTTTTTATTTTCTTCCTCATTGATTTCATGCTTTGATTTATCACATTGTCTATTTTGAAACACAAGCATATCATCATCTGTTAAAATATTTTTTAATTGTGCTTCACACACATCACTTCTTCCAAGTGCAAAATTTAATATTTCATTAGAAATTTCAAGCCTTTCTTTTTTATCGATTTCTTTCATTTTATACCCTAAAGCACTTGAAAAAAACATTGTAAATGCGGGATACTCTTCACTTAAAAGCTTTTTAAGGACTATTTTTTCTTCGCCACGTGCAGATATTTTTAAAGGATTTTTTATTATATGCTTATAGTACTCTTTTAATTTATCTGCATCATTTGTCATAGCTAAGCGTGTAAACATTGCCCAAAAAGCATCTTTTGATTTTTGAAAATCCTCCGCACTCGCTCCTTTTAATTGTGCAGCAAATTTTAGCAACTTATTTTCCAAATTTCCAAATAACTCTTCACAACTCATATTAAAGCATTTATCTAAAAACTCAATTTCTTTTTTATTTTTTTCTTTTTCTTCATTAAACTCTTTTTTTGCATAACATAAATTGTGTTTTATATTTGCCTTAAAATCCTCAGTTAAATCCTCAGCTTTCAATAAATTTTCAAAAAATTTTTTTGTATATGCACACCCACAAATTCTAGCATCGCGTTCCATATATAAATTGCTATAAAGTGCAAATTTTACATCTTTTTCAAATTTTACAAGATTCTCCTGCCCCATTTTGCCAAAATTTTTACAAATATATTCGTCATACAAAAACGTATACACCTTAACAGCATCTGGAATATATTTCTTTGTTCCACAATAAAATTTTTGACTATTTTCTAATTTGTTCCTATACACATTATCTTCTTCGATTAAAAACATTTGGTGTTGAATACAATGTTGTAGTTCATGAAATAGATCCTTAGCATTTTTCTAAGATTATAATCACAAGGATCTTCAAATATCGTTTTATTTAAAACAACTTTCTTTCTCGCAGGATAAAATCTACCACGTACATTGCCTTCTTTTTCATTTTCTATTTCAACATTGATTTTGTTAATAACACCCAAATTAATATATGGATTGTTATTAACAATAATATCAGCAAATTTCAAAATATCATCTTCATTAGGTGCACAATATTTACCGGGATTTGTATATTTTAAAATAAAATCTTTAATAAATTTTTTATTATGCTCAATTTTATTCACAAAATTTACCCTCTGATTTCAAGACCAGACATTTTTGCATTTGCAATTACAGCTTCTCTATAACCATCGGTTTCTGCAGACTCAAGTGTTCTATCCATGGCGCCTAAAACAAATCTAAATGTCATGCTCTTTTTACCTTGGAGTTGTTCTTCATTTTTATATATATCAACTAAATTAATGCTCTTCAATATCTTTGATTTGCTCTTTTGTAAAATCTTTAATACATCAGCATACTTTGTTTTAATATCCACCACAAAGCTTAGATCAAACTCAACTGTTGGGAATTTAGAAACTTCTTTGGCTTTTTTAGAAATAAAACGAAGTTTTACGAACTTATCAAAGTTAATATCAATCAATATAACCTTGTATTTTTTATCCATTTTTCCAGCTATAACAGGGTTTAAGCTACCAACAAATCCAAACTCACCGACATCATGAACAGCTACAATGTTTGCGCTATTTATAGGGTGCATATATGTAGCTGTAGGTTTTCCTGAAAGCTCTATGAAACTTGCACCAGCAACTGTTCCCGTTAAGTCAAAAACAACTCTTTTAGCTTCGTCTAAAAGTTCAAATTCACTCTTTTCATTAGATGCGAGGATTACTGCTAAATGTTTTTCCTCAATGGCAAGATTGTTCTCATCTAAGCCAGTTACAGTTCTAGCAATCTCAAATAAGCGAACATTGTTTGAATAACCTTTATTTTGCACATAAAATCTTAAAAGTGATGGGATAAGCTCACTACGTAGTCCTGAGTGACCTGAATTGCTGCTATCCAAAAGTTTTAAATAACTTTTTGTTTCGATCCCATACTCTTTATTAAAATCGCTAAAATTCCAGAAATATGAATGAACTTCGTTTGCATTATACTTTTCAGCAAGAATCTTTTTAACCTCATATTCATAGTTGATTGCATTGTTTTGAGATACTGGCTCAACTTCCATTTTAAGCTTTGTAGGAACAATATTATCATAACCTATAATTCTTGCCACTTCTTCAACCAAATCTTCACGCATTGACACATCTTTTGTTGCACGGTATGATGGAACTAAAACAATCAATGTTTCCCCTTTCTTTGAAACAGCAAAACCCAAACCTGTTAATATTTTAACTATTTCTTCTTCGCTTACTATCTTACCGATTCTTTTTGAAATAAACTCTGCAGTTGTCTCGATAGTTACAGGTGAATATTTTTTAGTGTAACAGTCAGAGAGCGAACTTGTTACAACTATACCACTATCTATTTCAGACAATGTCTTTAAAATTCTGCCAAGAGCAATAAGAGTAATCTCTGGGTCAAGAGTTTTCTCATAGCGTTGACTTGCATCAGTAGCAAGACCGATTGCCTTGCTTGTTTTTCTAATTGAAACAGGATCAAATACAGCAGCCTCAAAAAGAACGCTAGATGTATTGTCTGAAATACCAGACTTCAGTCCACCTTTGATTCCAGCGATAGCACAAGGAACCTTGTTTTCATCAGAAATAAGGACTGCATTTTCTGGCACTTCATGCTCTTCACCCTCGAGAGTGATCATTTTATCGCCTTTCTTAGCTTTAATAACATTAATACCTTTAACAATTTCGTTATCGAAAGCGTGCATAGGCTCGCCCACTTCAAGCATGGTATAGTTTGTAATATCAGCCAAGAGGTTAATATCACGCATGCCACAATAATTAAGCCTAATCTTCATGGCCATAGGTGATTTTTTAACTGTGATGTTGCCAGCAGTAATTCCACTATAACGATAGCAGCCTTCAGCCTCTACATTAATATCAATCTTTTTTAAACCATCAAACTTAGAAAGATCAAGTGTTTCAATAGGTTTAAGTGGTCTATTGAAAATTACAGAAAACTCACGTGCCATTCCATAGTGGCCCCAAAGATCAGGGCGGTTTGTAAGAGATTTATTATCAACCTCGAAAACAATATCGTCAACAGGCCAAACCTCTTTAATATCTTGACCGAGTGTATATTCACCCTCAAGATCCATAATACCTTCATCGTCTGCGCCAAGACCAAGTTCTGCCTCAGAGCAACACATACCAAATGATTCTATGCCAGCGAGTTTAGCCGCACCGATTTTATGTCCACAAACACTACCACCAACTTTGGCAACACAAGTTTTCATTCCCACTCTAACATTTGGAGCACCACAAACTATTTGAAGTTTCTCATCTCCAACATCAACTAAAAGTTTATGCAAGTGATCTGAATTTTCCACATTTTCTACTTGCAAAATTTTACCAAATACAACATTTGTTGTATCCTTACCTTTATATTCAACTTCTTCAATCTCAGCGGTAGCAAGGTTAAATCTTTCAGTCAAGAGTTTTTCATCAATACCGCTTAAATCTACAAATTCTTTAATCCAGTTAATTGAAATTTTCATTTTCCTCGCCTCCTACATTTTAGTTCCAAATTGTTTTAATACTTGAACATTGCCGCTTGTAAGTACTCTAATATCTTTTAGACCAGACTTAATCATAACAAGTCTATCGAAGCCAAGACCGAAAGCGAACCCGTTATATTTGTCTGGGTCAACGCCGCCCTCTCTGAGCACGTTAGGGTGAATCATACCGCATGGGCAAAGCTCAATCCAACCGCTGCCACCACAAGTAGCACAGCCTTTGCCGCCACAGAATGGACAGCTAGCGTCAAGCTCAAAAGATGGCTCAGTAAATGGGAAGTATCCCGGACGAAGACGCACATTAATGTCTTTCTTGAAAACACCTTTAAGCATTTCTTTCATAAAATATATAAGGTTTGCAACTGAAACGTTTTCATCAACAACGACACCTTCTACTTGGAAGAAAGTGTTTTCATGACCATTGTCCACCGCCTCGTTTCTAAAACAACGACCTGGGAAAAGTACTCTACATTTTGGACCATAAGTTTTTAAAATTCTATTTTGTGAAGCAGAAGTTTGTGTTTTTAAAACTTGACCATTTTCAAGCCAAAAAGTATCTTGCACATCACGTGCTGGGTGGCTTGCTGGAACGTTAACTGCGTCAAAGTTATTATACTCAGTTTCAACCTCTGGGCCGTCCTCGATAACAAAGCCCATAGAAACAAACACATCTTCAATTTGTTTTTGTAAAATTGTTCTTGGGTGAAGCGAACCAGTCTTTGTATCAGCTGGTACCGAAAAATCATAAGGTTCTTCTTTTTCAAGCTTAGCCATAATTTCTTTAAGACCAATTTCTTCTTTAGCTGCTGCTAGTTTTTTCTCAATCTTGTTTTTCACGGAATTGACTAATGCACCCATTTCGCGTTTTTCTTCATTTGGAAGGAGCCTAAAGTCTGCCATAATATCATTTATTAAACCCTTCTTTCCAAGGTACTTTAATCTAATTTCCTCAAGCTCGCTTGAAGATGCAATTTTTACAATATCTTCAGCAAAACTATTTTCTATTGCGCTTAGTTTGTTTTTCATTTTTCTTTTCCGCCTTTTTCTTGTTTTCTTCACTCATTAAATAATGTTTTTTAGCCTTGCTAGAAAATTTGTAAAGTGTAACTTTTCTACCTATAACGCTAACCACATCAGCCTTAAGTGCTTCTGCAAAAGCCTCAGCCACAGCCTTTGGCTCAACATCGCTATTTTTCAAGCAATCGATTTTTACTAGTTCTTTAGATGAAAGATTCATCTCAACTTGAAGAATAACATTTTCAGTAAGTCCACCTTGACCTATTTGCACACTTGGCTCTAAACCATTTGCGGCAGCACGAAGCTCCGCCCTTTGTTTTGAAGTAATCATACCCTTCTCCCTTATATATTTATATATACTTATACGTATATATAGTAAAGCATTCACACCTAATAAGTCAATAGTTTTGAAAAAACAGCAATAAAAAAGAGGACTAAGTCCTCTTATTCTTGTGAGTTTTTCCAAGCAAAGTAATCGTCTTTTTTCCAAATAACACCTTCAAACTCACCATCACCTGAAACATAATCAAGCTGATAGTATGTTTCTGTAAATGTGCTATATTTATTTGCCTCACAAACAATATCGCCTACTATTTTTCCATAGTTTATAAGTTTTCCTTTATTTTCCTGATAATTGTTGTATTGTAGACCTAATTTAAAATTACCAAGAGTAAGAGTTGCACCTTCTAGAATAATAAGCTGACAGTTTTCTCTTACAAGTAGAGTTGCCATGTGTTTACTTCCTGACACATTAAAATCATAGAACCATTCTTCTTGATCAGAAATATCAATGTCGTTCATAACTTTTATAATAACACGTTCACTTCTTTCTAAGTCATAATTCATTTTAAATGCTAGCACCAAGTCGGCAACTGTTTCTGCTCGAATTTCAAACTTACCCATATCGCTCTCTGCAATAGTTTCATCTCTAACTATACTGCGAACATACTTATATGTTTTATCGCCGCTTGAATTTTTATAATATATATTAACAAACGGAGATATTTGCGTGCCAGAGTTCAAGAAGAAGTCGGCTTCAGCTATTTCAAATAAACCATTAAGTGTTCCTGTATTAATTGATTTCTTTTCAATGCGGAATCTGAACAATTCATTTTCATTCACACTATCTTTAAGTTCGCTATCCGGTGTCTCAATATGATAAATATAATTAAAAGTACCATGATTTTCAAAACTACCAAATGACCTATATTCAGTGCGATATTGAATATTTTCACAAAGATTTACATTCACTACGCCATCTTTTGCATTATACATAGACAAATAATCTAGGCAATATCTGTCAATCGTAGTTGTATTGTAGTTTATAAGTTCCATGTTTCCATAAACATCATAAAATTTGAGTGTACCAAAATTATAGAATGTATGTGCCAAGTTATGAATTACAGCATTTTCTGCAAAAATATTTTCGCCAATTAAATCATTATCTTTTTGCAAATACACTGTAGACTCAAAACTTAAAGACGAACCTTCTGGAATAAACATTCTAAAGATATCAAGGCAATATCTATCACTTCCAAGTATTGCGTCGTTAACAACAATGTCTCCATTAACGATTAAAATCGTTGACGTGTCGAGAGAAACATCATAGTGATACAATACATAGTTTAGTAAATCATATTCGGTTGTAACTTCTACAAAGTTTGAATAATTATATGTGGCTGACGAAGTGTGTCCAAGGAATGTGAGAGTATATCCGCCATCAATCTCATTGATTGTAAAGTTTTCAATGTCATATTCAAAATTAAACTCTGCAACATGGTTTGTATATGTAACTGCGGCATATTGTATATGATAATAAAGTTTACCGTCATAATTTACAACAAACTCTGGCTCTGCGCCCTTGTAACAAACATCTTTGATTTTATAATAGCTATCAAGCTGGCCGTACAAATTATAGAAAATGCAATCTTGATAATATGTTTGATTTTCTGGCGAGAATTTAAGAGCAAACTCATCATCTACAACAGTCTTGCCTTCAGGGATAATAAGCGACCAAGTACCATCAATAATATAATTATTCTTATCCCTTGCTCGTGCGTTAAGTGAATTTATTATTATATCCGCCCAGTTGTCCCCCTCAAAGAAGAAATCTTTGCCGTATCCATTTGCAACTCTTCCAAGAGTTGGGAAAATTTCTGCCCTTACAACTGAACGCTCAATTGTAATCTTTGTTGTAGATTTATACTGCGAATAATTGTCAGTGTTTGTTGGTGTAAATGTATATTCAAATTCTGTAACATTACTATCGTTTAAACTTGGCTTGAAAAATGGATTTGTCCAATTAAATGTTCCTTCGACTGTTTTACCATTATGCATAACTTGTCCATCAAACAAGCTATCTTTCAACTCATCAAGCCTATAAATCTTACCAGCAGACACCCCTGCCACGTTTTCAGCCGTTAAAATCTTTTTACCGACATTAACATTATAACTTACAAACTTTGAATAATACTTATAGTCTGAACTTTCTTCCAATTCAAGATACACAGTATATTCGCCAACGTTAACCCAAGTATCTGTACTGTTATGATAATATGTAAAGTTTTCACCAGAGTTGTCCGTATTTATAAATTTATATTGCAACTTATATCCATCGCCACTTCTTACAAACAAGTTTTCTTCGTCAAACATGAATACATCACCATAAATCCAATCAACATCTGGAGCATTTGGGTCGTCCCAAATAAAATCAATCCACTGCGAACCTTTTTCTGCAATATCTATATTAAAAATAATATCTTTTTTATCAAAATAATTATTGCTTGTTGAATAATATGTAGCGTAAGCCGCTTGCGTATCACCAACACTCTTTCCGCTTAAATCAAATGTCTGCGAAATCTTTATACCATCACTTATATCCCTAACCCAAATAATTCCATTTGAATCTGTGAATTTATTATCTATAAAGGATACACTTTCACCAATTGCGGCCTCTAGTTCTGCCGTGCTTGAAAATGTCGAAAAATCAAAGCCAAATGGCAAATAGATTTTGGAAACATCAAACGTGTTTTTAGCACTTACAACGCCTGGCACTCGCCATTCATCAAAACCAGTTTGACCTTCTCCCGGTGCAACTAAATTTGCTTTTATAATTTTCCAATCAAATATTAAGTTTTCACTTGTTTCTGTATCGCTCCAAACATATCCATAGTTAAGTCTTACTTCAACCCTGTATTCGCCTGCATCATACTGGGTGTCGTTACCAAAACCAAAACCTTTATCGTTATAATTAAACTCCATGCCCTCATTACTTTCATATAAAAGTGGCGAATGGGAAGAATGATCGAAAACAATTTCTTTTTGAATGAGGGTTGGTCTTTTAATTTTAATAGGAACTATTTCCCAAACAATCTTAATTTGAGAGTCGCTTACTTTTATTACATTCTCTACAATCTGCTCGCCTACTTCAAAATCTTCAATATCTTCCCACAAAACATTTCCCGGGTCGCTAACTTCAAATAATGTATAGTGCGTACCAAGTTCAGTCTGATAGACATCACCAATCGTAGTTACATGCGATGGCCAACCATCAACAAACTGCACATTATGCCCACCATTTGAATATGTGTATTCCTTTATAAATTCTGGAATCTCAATATACAGCACATTGATTTTAAATTCGCCCGCAACTCTTCTTTCGCCTCCAGCAAAACAATAGTTTGGACTTAAAATCTCACAATATACCGTATGTGCTCCTACACTATTTAGACTTTCACCAAAGTGTATAATGTTGTCATATATTTCTAATGAAAAATTTGGAATATCTTCATAATCGCTTACATTTTCAAGGTGTTCACCTGGATAGCTCCATGAATCATATGGGTTATATGTAATTGTAGTATATGTAGGAGTTGGAATTTCATAAGGCAAAATTTCCCAGCCGAGATAATATGGCTCAGTAGAACCATCGCTCCACATACAATTTTCTCTTAAGAAAAATTGCTTAAAATAGTCACAAGAAACATCTGCGCCTACAGAATACCCCATTTCATACATATATTCATCTTGAATGCCCGTAATTTCAGGAATCTGCTCTTCGCCACTATATATAAATGATGTTTGACTAGCAACAGGTTTTGCCACTACTTTATTAATTTTAATTGTGTAATAATTGCTATAATTGCCATAGGAAATATAGAGTTCATAATTTCCAAGTGGCGCAACCTCACCCGATGGGAATGACGTGCTAAAAGTTATTTTACTTGTATCATTTATCTCTTTTTTACCTTTCTGGTAGCCAGCATAATATTTAAAAGAATTTATATCAATAATATACACCTGACCATGCTCAAGGTTTATTTCGTTATAGTCATTTATGCGCATAGCACTCGACTTTGATGTAACTACAAGAGACATCATCTCACCATCGTCTATATCACTTCCGCCACAACCAGCGAACAAGACCGCTGTTGGGAGCAAGAAAATAAACAATAATACCAAAGTTTTAATTATCTTTTTCATAACTTACACCCCTACTTATATTATAATACAAAAGCGCATTCATTGTAAAACAAAATACAAAAACAAAAGTTCACGGACGTTTCCGTGAACTTTTCTATTCTTCATAAGTAAATTCTGTATCTTTTATTCGAACAACAGAGCCTTGTTTCATGCCGCGTTGCTTAAGAGATTTAATAATTCCCTTTTCTTTCATAACCTTTTGGAAATATGCAAAACTTGTTGGGTCAGAAAGCACAATATTACGAACAAGTTCATCAATAAATCCGCCAGATACAACAAAGGCACCATCATCATCGCGTGAAATTTCATAACGATTTGGATCAGGACGAGTGTATTCAAATGGTTCAAACTCAAGAGGTTTTCTTGGCGGAAGTGTTTTAAGTTTTTCAGCAACAGTTTTAAGTAACACATCAAGGTTTGTATTAGAAACCGCAGAAATTTCAATCACTTCTGGACTATTTTTAAGCCTTGCTAAACGAGCTTTAAACTTTTTAGCGTTGCCATTTATATCTAAATCAATCTTGTTTAAAACAACAATTTGTGGAAGGCTTGAGACTTCCTTACCATATTTTTTAAGTTCAGAGTTTATTACTTTATAATCGTTATATGGGTCGCGGTCCTCGCTACCTGAAATATCTACTACATGTAGCAAAAGTCTAGTACGCTCAACATGACGAAGGAAATAATGCCCTAAACCAACCCCCTCACTTGCACCTTCAATTAATCCTGGAATATCTGCAATCGCAAATGATTGATCATAAACTTTGGCAACACCGATGTTTGGAGTAAGCGTTGTAAAGTGATAGTTTGCAATCTTTGGACGCGCAGCAGTAAGCATTGAAAGAATTGTACTTTTACCAACATTTGGAAAACCAACTAGTCCAACATCTGCAATAGTTTTTAGCTCAAGTGTTACCTGTTTTTCTTCAGTTAATTGACCTGTTTGAGAGAATGCTGGTGCTTGACGTCTAGAAGACTTAAATCTAGCATTACCTTTTCCGCCTTCGCCGCCATAAAGCACAACCTTTTTATCACCATCATAGAACATATCAGCTATAACATTATTAGATTCAGTGTCACGAATAACAGTGCCGCAAGGTACGCGAATAATTAAATCCTTACCGCTCTTACCAGTACAATTTTTAGAGCCACCATTTTCACCATTTTCAGCTTTGAATTTTTTTGTAAATCTAAAATCAATTAAGCTATCCAAATCTTTAGTCGCAACAAAAACAATAGAGCCACCATTGCCACCATCGCCACCATCAGGACCTCCATCACGAACAAATTTTTCAGTATGAAAAGAGGTCTTACCATTACCTCCATTTCCTGCTTTAATACTTATTTTTACGCGGTCTAAATACATAAAATCACCCACTTTTTATTAGTTTTTCATTTATTTTTTTATAAAATTGCAGTTTTTACTAAACTTACAACCTTCACAATCAGGACTCTGAGATTTACATTTATATCTTCCAAAGAGTACCATTCTATAATGCAAGTCAGACCAGTCTTTTTTATCAAATAATTGCTCAAGTTCAAGACTAACCTTGTCTGGATCTTTTTCCATCGTCAAACCAAGTCTTCTTGCTATTCGGCCAACATGTGTGTCAACTGCAATGGCTGGTTTATTAAAAGCAACAGCGAGCACAACCTTTGCCGTCTTCATACCAACACCAGCTAGACTCATAAGTTCTTCTTCAGTACTTGGAACAATTCCATTAAACTTTGAGACCAAGTCTTTACTTGCAGCTATAATATTTTTCGCCTTGTTTCTATAAAACCCACAAGAATAAATTTCTTTTTCAAGATCTTCCTGCCTAAGCGCAGCAAAGTCAGCTGGAGTGGAATATTTTTTAAACAACTCTTCTGTTACCACATTAACCCTCTTGTCTGTACACTGCGCAGACAATATAACAGCAACCAAAAGCTCAAACGGAGACTTAAAACTCAGCTCACACACAGCCTCTGGAAACATCTCTTCTAAATATTTTACAACATCTCTTGTTTTAATCACAATTTCCTATAACATTCCTTGTAAATAATATACAAAAGCTTTACAGCAACAGCATCTTCAAAATTTCTAATGTTAAATTTTGTTAATCTATGTATTTTTTCAATACGATATAACAATGTATTGCGATGCATAAATGCATTTCTGCTTGTTTCTGAAACATTAAGATTGTTCTTTAAAAATGATTCAACACTAAAGATAAGTTCTTTATCTTCAAACACGTCAATCAGATCCTCAGATAAATGTTTTTTCAATATCTCAATCTTTTGATCGCCACTGAGTAAAGAAAATATACCATCAACTACTTTTTTAAATGCTGTATTATTACTCTTTTGTTTTTGTCCCATATAAATCACCTTAGTACATATTGTACAAAATTTACATATAAAAAGCAATAGATTTTAAGTTAAAATATTTTTTCCTCGGTAAGAGTTTCATACATATTTACATCACCCTTATCTAATAGATCAAAAATATTCTGCTCACTCTGCTCGTGCACAAACACAACCTCACTCTCATCATACAGTTCCATCTTAAGTTTTTCGAGTTTTTTGAACACATTATCAGTGAACTTATATTTTTTATCATCAACATAAACTATGAAACCAGACTCATCTAGCACGAGTTTAGCGTTAACTTTTACAAGGTCATCAAACATATAACAAACAGACAAGTTAACCCTATCCTTTTTCAATTCCTGATATGAATTATATTTATAAAATTTACCAAAAGACAAATAAAAAACCTTATCAAAATCAAACCCAAAATCCACAGGCTTTGTTGCAGTGGCAAAAAGTGTTTTTTTCTCAATTAAACTTTTTAGCAAGGACGAATTTTCAATTTTATCTATATCATCAATAAAAACATTATGTGGGTTTTTAAGTAATGAACGAACGATATTTACATCGAGCCTCTCAGCCTCGATTAATTTGTGAATTTTGCAATTTGTATCAATTTTTGGCAATAAAATTGCCATTTTTTCAACAATTTCTTCATTTTTTGCATTTTTTACAATTTTTCGCTCTTTACATTTTAGCGTTCTACCAAGCAATATTTTCTCTTTTGTATAATACACTTTTAAAAGGTTTTCAAGCACCGTTTTCCTATTTTCTAAAACTGGCGGGTTTAATATTAAGCTTGAATCAATATCTTTTAAAGAGGTCGCTTTTAGATTTATTTTATCAAACAAGATGTTTCCAAAATACAAATCCTCAAGTCCACAAAGCACTTTTAAAAAAGATGTTTTACCATGGTCTTTTGGTGAGATTAGAATTGCCCTCTTTCCACTTCCCAACGAAAAATTAACCCCACAAAAAAGTAAAGGCTGTTTAATGTATCCAAAAGATAAATTTCGACATTCGATTTCCATAACAATATTATATCAAATTCCTCTCTCATAATAAAGCATTTATAAAAATATAATTTATTATGAAAAAATTTTTAAAGTGTTTACCCGTAATTGTGCTTTTAATTTTAAACATTTTTTTCGCTTTAATGCTCGCACCAAACAACACATCTATTGTTGCGGCAAATGATCGCTTTGGTAAGATTGTAATAACTGTGCTTGAGAAAGGAACAAATAAACCGATTGATAACGCTAAAATTTGCTTAATCGAAACTCATGAGTATTTTTCAACAAACAAAAATGGACTATCTGATACACTACAAGTTCCAATATTGCGAAATGAAAATTTTGACAATAGTTTAAAACGCACTTGGGGTGACATAACTTTGCTTGTTTACAAACCTGGTTACAGTGACCATATATCTTTTTATGAACAAGTGCCGGTAAATCAAACCCGTCTTGGGGTTGTAATATATTTATCACCCATTTACAGCGAGACCGACACGGCGCCAACCATTACAACCAACACTCCAGATAAAACCTGGATAAATGAATTAATAAAACTCTACAAAAAATAGCCAAACAAAAAGCCCTGCGAGTCCGCAGGGCTTAATTTTAATAAGATGTATTAATTATACCATAATCGCCATCGTCACGTTTATAGACAATTGCTACCTTTTGTGTTTTTACATCAATGAAAGCATAGAATGTGTTTCCTATTAAATCAAGCTGCTCAATAGCTTCCATTTCAGTCATAGGTGTTAATTCATAGTGTTTACGTTTTGTAATCTCTGGTTTCTTAAATGTTGGAAGAATATCAAAGAAATCAAGTTCACGTACATCAAAGTTTCTCTTCTTATCAATAATTTTGTCAGAGTATTTAACAATCTGACGCTCCATTTTAGCTAAGCACAAATCAAGGTTAGCGTACATATTATCAGTTTCAACTTCACTTCTTACATAAAGACCACGATCTTTAACAGTGATTTCCATTTTATATCTATCTTTCTTGTTTGATAAAACCACTTTTGCAACAGCTTCATCGCTTAAGAATTTATCAAATCTGTTTAATTTCTTTTCGATTAGATCTACTAATCTATCTTTTGCCTTATATTCTCTCTCTAAAATTTCTATTTTCATATTTTTGCCTCCCTGTTTAGAAAAATTGTTTTAACCATCTTGTTTATCTAACAAAATTATTACAACAATATTCTTCCCACTTTTATTATATCAAATTTAAAATATCCCATGCAACTTTATTTTGCAGTAAAGACAAATTTTCCATTTGTAAAGCTTACTGTTACCGTCGAATTATCAGACACTCTGCCCATCAAAATTTCTTCAGCCAAACCGTCTTCAATATTCTGTTCAATAAACCTCTTTAATGGTCTTGCGCCATAAGTCGCACTGTATCCTTTTTCAAAAATCTGTTCCATAGCGCCTTTTGTAAATTTAAGAGTTATACCCTTACTTTCTAGTTTACGGTTGAGAGCAGCAATCATAATGTTTGCAATTTTCACAATATCATCTTTTGAAAGTTTATCAAAGATAATCACCGAATCAATACGGTTTAAAAATTCCGGTTTAAACTTTGACTGCAGCGCTTTCATTAAAAGTTCACGCTCGTTTGATTTCTCATTTTCATCGTCTGCACCAAAGCCAAGTGTTCTAGTATTCTTTGGAAGCTCAGCCACACCAACATTGCTAGTTAAAATAATGATTGTGTTCTTAAAGCTAACAGTTCGCCCTTGAGAGTCGGTGAGACGACCATCATCAAGTACTTGAAGTAAAATATTAAACACATCAGGGTGCGCTTTTTCAATCTCGTCAAAGAGCACAACTGAATATGGTTTTCTGCGCACTTGTTCTGTTAATTGTCCAGCCTCATCAAAACCCACGTATCCAGGAGGAGCTCCGATAAGTTTAGCAACTGAATGCGATTCCATATATTCACTCATGTCTAAACGAATAACCATGTTTTCATCGTCAAACAATGCCTCAGCAAGCGCTTTTGTAAGCTCAGTTTTACCCACACCCGTATGTCCAAGGAAAATAAACGAGCCGATAGGACGTTTTGGATCTTTAAGTCCAGCCCTTGCTCTGCGAATTGCTTTTGACACAGCAAACACCGCCTCGTTTTGACCTATTACGCGCTTATGCAAAATTTGTTCTAAGTTCATGAGTTTATTCTTTTCACTTTCGGTGAGTTTATCAACAGGAATTTTAGTCCACATAGAAACAACTTTTGCAACATCTTCAGCTGTAATTTCGCCGCTATTATCCTGCCCCTCAGATTTTGTCTTTTCAATTTCAATCTGACGCAACACCTCATCTTCCTCTGACCCATACTCTGCAGCTAAGTCATAATCCCTGCGAGTTAACGCCTGTTTCTTTTGGTTTTGAACCTGAGCCAGCTTATCTTCAAGCTGCTTTATATCTGATGATTTATATGATGCATTAATTTTTGCCCTACTTGACGCTTCGTCGATTAAGTCTATCGCTTTGTCTGGAAGTGACCTATCCATAATATATCTAACAGAAAGATTAACAGCAGCAACAATAGCATCGTCCGAAATCTTTATTTTATGGAATTTCTCATACGATGGTCTAATACCTTTTAAAATTGCAATAGTATCTTCTTCACTTGGTTGATCCACAATTATAGGTTGGAATCTACGTTCTAACGCCTTGTCTTTTTCGATATATTTCCTATACTCTTCAGTTGTTGTCGCACCTATTGTTTGAAGTTCGCCACGCGCAAGATATGGTTTTAACATATCTCCAGGGCTAACCTCACCCTCTTGTTTTCCGGCTTGAGCCAACATGTGAATTTCATCTATAAACACGATAATATTCTTCGCACCGATAATAGCCTCTATTGCTTTTTTAAGTTTTTCTTCCATGCTTCCGCGATATTTAGTGCCAGCCATAAGCGAACCGATTTCAAGCGAGAAAATAGTCTTACCTTGAAGTTCAAAAGGCACTTCACCTTTAACAACAGCCTGAGCCAAGCCTTCGACAACAGCACTCTTACCAACGCCCGCCTCACCGATTAAAACAGGATTATTTTTAGTCTTTCTGCAAAGGATTTCAATGAGCCTTTTCGTCTCCTTATCTCTGCCGATAATAGGGTCCATTTTGCCCATTTTTGCACGATTAGTAAGATCAATACCCATGTCACGAAGAGCTTCAGGCAAATTAGCATTCACCTTGTTTGATTGTTTTTCATCTGTTTTCGATTTACTGTCCTCATAATTATTAACAACATCAGTATTGTATGCCTCAACGTCCTCACCATTTATTTCAGCAAGCACTCTTTGAGCCATTTTCTTAATATCAATTTTTAAGCTACCCCTAAGAATTCCAACAGCTGTTGAGCCTGAATCATACAACATACTATAAAGCACGTGTTCGGTTACAATATAAGATGACCTCACCTCATAAGCTATGCTGGCTGAACGTCTGAGTATTGTTGACACTTTATCACTATATGTCATATTTACTCTACCAGAAAGCGCTGGCGCAAATGATGAATGTTTTAAAATGTCTGCTATTTTTTCAGGAGTTGCACCAAACATAATAAGAATTTGACTAGCAACCGAGCCTTCAGCCTTTGCTAATCCATAAAGCAGATGCTCTGTTCCGATCTGGTTTTGTCCAGTCTTATACGCCATATTAGCTGCTGCCTGCATTGCTTCTTTTACGTTTTCACTCATCGGATAATTAAACATACCTTTATCTCCTTATAATTCTATTCTCTGATAAAAATCCTCGCACATACTCTGCACGGAATTTATTTGTTTCAATTTCATTCATAGTCTTGCCCGCAATCTTGGTTAAACTTGAAGGCATACATTTGAAAATAAGTTTATCAATAATGAAATTATCTTTAAATTTTAAGAGCCCAAGCGCTAAACCTATCTTAACCTCGCCTGCAAGACGCATAAACTCGTCCGCACCAAGCATATAGCAGTTTGTCAAAACGCCATAACTTCTGCTGACTTTGTCATAGATTTCATCATGTGCACTCTCGAGCAATCTTTCCCTCGCCGCAATTTCAAGGGAACATAATCTTCGAACGCTAAGGTCTACACCATTAATTATTTCTCTTTCGCCAAGTCCTAAACATCTACTGTTGGAAACCTGATACATATAACCTTGACTTCCACTGCCCTCACCATAAACACCGCGTACAGTAAACCCTTGGTTTGAAAGTGCATTTATGTGTGCATTCATCTCACCAAGCATTGTTAAAGCTGGAAGAAATAACATAACTGAAGCACGCATACCCGTTCCAACATTTGTAATACAGCTATTTAAAAACCCTAAGTCTGAGTCAAAAGCTATATCTATTTTACTTAACAGTTCATCATCTATTTTGTTCAGCTTATCATAAGCTTTGTTTAATGATAAGCCCGGCATTATACATTGCTCTCTTATATGGTCTTCCTCATTAATCATAATAGCAATAGTTTCATCGCTAGACAAAAGCACTCCACTCATTTCTCTGCGCTCAAGCAAATCTTTTGAAATTAAATGCTTTTCACGTAAAAGTTCACTATCGAGTTCAGGCAAATTTTTGCACTTGTATAAAGTTAGGTTTAAATTTTTCAATGCGTTATTAATAGAATTTAAAACCTCTGCACCCTTTTCATCAGAAAGCCTTGATGGGAATGGCATTTTTGCCAAACACCTAGCGAGCCTAATGCGGCTACTCATTACAATCGAACTAAAATCAGCAGCCATAAATTTCTCCTTTAAGTTTTGCAATTTTCTTCTTTAAAAGGTTTGCAAGTTCATAATCTTCCTTTTCTGCAGCGCGCTGTTTTTGAGCTTCGAGCTGCATAATCTCTGCTTGTTTACCAGCCATGGTCTTATATCTTTCAGGAATCTTTCCCGTATGCTTGTTTGCTCCATGAACACTCATGCACGCTTTTTTTATTTCGTCGTTAAAGGTGTTATAGCAAGCAGGGCAACCCACAAAATAAGTGTCTTCATAATCCTCTTGTTCAGTCTTACAAAAAGCACAAGTTTTGCGTTTTTGTTGCCTTGAATCGTTATCAATAACATCTTTCATTTTATATAAATCATGCACAGCATTATCAAAAGGTGTGTACATTATTTACTCTCCTTTAAAAGGCTTGTCAAAATGTTCTTAAAAGATCTAGCTCTAATGCTATCACGAATTGTAAGCGGCATAGCAAGTGACTCATCTGAAAGCCCAGATAGAATTAACATTCTTTCCTTTTCAGTCAAAATTTCTTCACTTACAAGCTTCTCAGTTATTTGAGTTAAACGCTTCATGGATAATTCATCTCCCACACTCTCTAGAATCAAATTGTTAACATAATTATCTTCGTCAACATTGATTTTTGTAAGACGAATATACCCACTACCACCACGATGACTCTCTTTTACAAATCCACGATCAATAGTAAACCTAGTTTCTAATACATAATTAATCTGACTAGGAGCACAACGGAAAAAGTTGGCTAGTTCATTACGAGAAATATCTACTTCAGCGTCGTCCCCCATGGTTTTTAAAATAAACTGTTCAATAATATCACTTATATTTGCCATATTAACTCCTTATTAACTCCTTTTGTTTGACAATGGTCAAAGAAAGTCAAACCTCACACTTCTATGATAAACTCTAAATTAAATCTTGTCAATTTATTTATGACACTTTTTAATATTTAATTTTGATTGCCTCAAATAATGGAAAACATTATAATAGATATAGGAGAAAATTATGGAAAAAATTTATGATACAATAATTGTTGGCGGCGGCCCTGCAGGACTTACTGCCGCAATATATTTAAAGCGAGCAAATGCGGATATTTTGGTACTAGAGCGCAACATTCCTGGCGGTCAAATGGTCAACACCCCACTCATTGAAAACTATCCCGGCTTTAGCAAAATAGATGGCGTTGAGTTATCTCTTGCAATGAAAAACCAAGTGGAATCACTTGGCGTAGAAATTATGCAAACCGATGTTTTAGATTACGAATTAGACAAAGTTATTAAAACTCTTAAAATATACAATGGCACTTTAAAAGCAAAGACTATAATTCTTGCTCTTGGCGCATCAAGCAAGCAAGTTGAATGTAACGGCGAACAAAAGTTTATAGGTCGCGGAGTTAGCTATTGCGCAACCTGTGATGGTGCCCTTTATTCGGGTAAAACTGTTGCTGTTGTTGGTGGCGGAAATTCCGCATTTACCGACTGTTTATACCTTGCGAATATGTGCAAAAAAGTATATTTAATCCATAGACGTGACGCATTTAGAGCAGACAAAGTCTTAGAAGCCCAAGTAAGAAATCTTGAAAAAACAGGCAAAGTTGAATTTGTACTCAACTCCACAGTAAGCGAAATTAACGGAAACACAAATGTTGAAAGCATTACCATTACCAACAAGCTTACAAATAAAAACAAATCATTATCAGTATCTGCAATATTTGTAGCCATAGGAAGAACGCCCGATACTTTACTGCTTAATGGCAAAATCAATCTTACCGATGGCGGATATATAAAAACTGACGAGAATATGTTGACTAGCGTTCCAGGCGTTTTTGCAGCCGGAGACTGCAGAGAAAAAAATTTTCGTCAAATAGTTACCGCTACAAGCGATGGAGCAATCGCCTCTCTTGGCGTAATAAAACATCTTCAATAAAAATCACACAATAAAAAAACAAGGCAGTTTGCCTTGTTTTTTATTATGCTGCAGGATATATTCTCTCACAACCTTCAACGGCTGTAATAATAGCATCAAGATCTGATTGAATTTGATCCATAACACCAGTACCAGTGTAACCATCTTTTAATTTTACATAAAGTGTACCGTTAACGCTGTTAAGGGCAAATTTTGATAAAGCCACGTATGATGCATCAGGTCTTTTCATATAGAAAATATCTTCAGCTTCACCTGCACCTGTGCCATCGAAATCAAACTTAAACAAGTTAAAGTCTTTATGACAAGGAACCTTATACTCTAAGTAAGATTCATTAGCGATTGAAGCATAAGAACTATTTACAAAGACAAATTTTATATTTTTAATCTTTGCGCCAAAAGTTATAACAACATTTTTATCTTCTTCAACCTTGCTTACAGCATAAACATGTCTAGTCACATAACCATCACTATCAGCTGCCCAAGTAGAAATATCTACAGCTTTACCATTAACAGTTAACTTTTGAATATAGTAACCTGGGTTTGCCTCAATACTGATTTGAAAATCTTTACCTTGTTCAACCTCATTATCTCCGATTACTGAAACACTATTTGTTCCACGCGCATAAACTCCACCACCAACAGTTGCTTGAACGTTGACATTGTACTTTTTAGCGCAACCAGATAAAAGCACAGCAGCGCCAACAACTAATACTAAACATAATGAACTAAAAACTTTTAAAATTTTTTTCATAAATTATCCTCTTTTTCTAAGTTTGATTTTATCAATTTTTGATTACATTGTCAAATAAATTATATTGCAATTATTTCACCTGTAAATATGTTATAGCAAGTGGTCGCCACTTGATAAATATATGTTACACCATTTTTTGTTCCATTAACATATGCTATTTTATAGATATAAGTTGAATCTGTCGTTGAACTTAATTTATCATAATGCTGATTTACAGCAGAGGCTAAATCTTTGTTTGCGCTGTAGGTTGTTAATATAGCATTTAACCCGTCTTGACTTACATATTTATATACAACATCAGCCGTTGTATATCCTTCAACTGAGAACTCTGCAGTGCTATCGATCTCACTATCTGATACAAAAGCAAATACTGGTTTGTCATAGTATGCATAAAGATTAATCTCTTCTTCCACCATAAAGCTATTAGTATATTTTGTGTGGCTAGATATATTTGTAACACTACCAGTCATGTTAGCGGTATAGTACCCGCTAGCTGGGGCGCTATCTGCAATGATGTAACCTGCAAGATAAGTGTCGGCTGGCCAATGGTTTGCATTCTTGGCTGGGAGTGTAAGCAAAACACCACCATATGTAAATCCAACTACATTCAGTTGTTCGCCATTGCCCATAGTAACACTTATTCCATTAGCGTCTACAATAGGCACTAAGCTTTCGTCAATCGAAAAATTATTTGTACTTTCCGTTGCAGATGACAATATATAATTTTCTGAAATTACACTTTCTAGCACATACTCCGATTCTTTCCACACATAAAAATTAACCTTTTGTGTTGGACTAGATGTATATGTTAATATAATTGTTGTGTCATAATAAATGGCTTTATCTATGTAGTAGACATTAGACACAGTTTCACCATTCTTATTCTCTAAATTGTATTTTTCAAATATATATCCTTTTCTATATGGATAAACAAACAATCTAGTATCTATACTTTTAGAATATTCAACCAATGTCGTAAACAATGTTTCATTTTCAACTTCATCAGTAAAACGAACTTCATACATCTGAGTCTCAGATTCAGCTTCGATAATTATATTTGTTTTAACAAAAGAAATAATTATTCTGATATTAATTTTTTCTGAATAATCACTCTTTATGAACATAATATTTTCAACAAAATCAACTTTGTTTGAATTATTTAATGTTGAATGTTCATTCTCAATGTTAATCGTTCTATTAGAACTATTCCAGTTTATTGTATATTGAAGAGTTTTTGAATCACCATAGTTGAATGTTATTTTATTTATATATGTACCATTTTCAGGCACCAAATCAATTATGGCAAAGTCACCATAATTTACTTCTGTTGATCCAGTTGCCCCTTGCGCCACTCCTTTTACATCATCAACATCTTTACCACTCTCGTATTTTACCGATGTCACATACTCTGCGCCCGCACTAGTAGATGGAACTGAAACAGTATAAGTATTAATTTGCCAGTAAGCAAATATTTTAAATTTATATGTTGATTCGTCGCCATTCTCGTAAGTGTCAGACAACTTAACCATTCCGTCTTTTTCTATATATAACGAGTTCCAAATGCTCATGTCTAAAACTGTATCTTTTGTGCAAGGAATTCCTGAAACTGCATTTTCTGAAAATACAGGATAGATGTACCAACCTTTAAACTCATATCCATTAGAAGATACTGTTGGAAGGTCGGTAGCACTAAACTTCTCATCAAACCTTAAAGTAATCGGACTTGGCGTAGCACTAAATCCATTATCTGAAAGTCCGTATCCTGGTAATCCGGTATTGTTTAAATCAAATATTATAGTAAACTGTTGCTTTGACCATATAGCAAATAGATCTAAGTTGGCACCCTCTTTTTCGTCTTTATTATCACCTGTAAGGCTATCAAAAAGAGTTTTATCTAGCACTGTAGAATTAGAAGTTATAATTAAGTCACCAGCAGTAGTTGGCGCCCAACCCACAAAATCATAACCTGTTCTTTCTAGCGTTGGAAGCATTCCAAAAGCAGTATCAAATGCAACGGTGAAATCCAAGTTTCCTGTTTTAAGAGTTGCAGTGCTAGAGCCGTTTTCATCAGCATCATTAAAATTGAATTTTACAATGTAAGTAACCATTTCCCATTGTGCTGTAAGTTCTATTGTGGAAGAATCCGTATTTAAACGACCTGCATTTACTAATTCAGTATATATGTCAAATGAAAATACTTTATCATTTACTTTTTTATCACCATTATTTGGACCAGTAAACCAGCCTAAGAACTTATAACCATCTCTGTTTATTTTTTGTAAATCGTCACAATTAAATAAGTATTTAACAGTTTCTGAGCCATTATATTCAGTTTCTGCTTCGCTTGAGCCCGTTCCATAATTATATAGATAACTAACAGTATAAGACTTTGTCTTCCATGCTGCATAAAGTGTCACTGTTGCACCGTTTTCATTAGTAAGATTTTTATCAGCTACAACTTCTGCAGATTTCCCATCTCTGGTTATAGTGTATACTTCACTTACCCAACCTGTCTGTTCCCAGCCAGGTCTTGAAAATCTTTGCGAAGAAACATTTTGACTAACATTAAATATATGATGAGTTTTAGAAACCGTTCCGCCAGTTACATTTCCTCTATCACCATCAACATCAAATGTACCTGCGACATATTCAACATCATACTCAATAGCTTTAAAATAAATCTCTAACATGTATCTATTATTAAAAGACTCAATCATTTCATTTGTAAGTTCAAATGTCATTGTTGCCTCTGCAGATATATCACTGAGTTCCTGAATAACAACACCGTTTGAATCTTTCAACAAATATTTGTAAGCAAGGTACCCCTTATAAGCACCATTAGTATCCTTCATAGTCATAGTAAATATCTTGCTATCATACGAAATGCTTACTTTTGAATTTTCAGGATTTAAACCGCCATAAGTTTTGTTGTTTAGAACAGAATCAACACCATAACTAAATGAAATATAATCCTTGGTATAATAATTGCCAGCATCTCTCAAATGTTCTTCATCAAAACTGTCACCACCTTTTCCAAGATAGGTTGTTACATTCATTGTAATAGCAAATTTTCCTATTTCAAGAGCAATGTAAGATGTGTCATACGAGTTCCATGTTGCAGACACTTTGTTCGTCACTGTTGCAGCAGCCATACCTTCTGGAATTTCTACATTGTTTATGTAATAAATTTCATCACCCACAGTTGTTATAGCTTCAATATCTGTAATATCTTCATTTCCAACAATTCTTAGTTTATATTTACCATTTATATATTCACCAACAAGAACATTACTATTCTGATCATAAATATTAACCCTTGAGGAATCATCAATATCAATAACGATATCTACTACACGTTCATAGACAACTTCAATTTCAAGATCAAACCAAATTCTTGCAAGTGTAATACTAGTACCATCTGAAGAAGCTTGAATATTAGTATTCTTTAATGATGAATTAGTTGAAATATAACCACTTTCATATGATTCACTTGATGTATAATAGCCTTTATTTTGATCCCATTTCCAGTTGTCATAATCAAAAATTTTAAACCCTTCTATTTCTACGCTATCATAAGTTAAGTTGATTTGCTTAATTCTATAGCCGTTTACCATATTAAAGATTACCGTTTGTCGGTTATTAGGTTTAAATGTGTCTAATGTTAAACCACTAAACGAGATTCCATTTTTGTCTCCACTATTATTTGTACCCTTTATAGACACAGAAGATGATACCTCTTCTGCCACAGCATCTATTTTTATATCTTTAGTAATTTGACCTGAAATTTTTATATAAAATTTTGTTCCGTCAAAACCTATTTTAACAGTTAATCCGTCAATTTCATATTTATTGTAAAAGATACTTCCACCCTCTTTATCGCCTATTAGATTACTGATAAATAAATCATTGCGGTCGGCAGTATATAAAAATGTTAAATCATAAGCAGTGCCATTTATAGTAACTGATTTAAAAACATTGTAGTTAGGAGCGTCAAGTGTTACATCAAAAGCTCTGCCATAGAACACTTTATCTGAATAAGAATAATCGCCCGTTGCTGTTGGCATTACAATATAAGAAACATTCTTATCGCTACCGTTAAGTTTTGCAGATACTTTATTATATTCTTTCAAAGAAACTACGGCACTCACATCACCAAGCGTATAAGTTTTATTATTAAGATTAAAGTTTGGTTTAACTGATTTTAGTTTGATAACAACCTTGCCATCATCTGCAGATGTTACAACCGCAACATATTCATTATCCACGTCCCCAGTATAAGTCACAACGCCAGTAGTCTGATCAAAAGAGCCTGTAACAGTTAAGTTTTTGAGTTCGCTGTTGACATAATAACTTAACACTATTTCTTTGATATACGCAGCATTTGAATTTACATCTAAAACAAACTCAATATTGCTTCCGTATTTGATGTTGTTTAAAGTTTGAGCCTCAACGCTTACAATATTTGTGTAACCTTCGCCATAACACGTAATCGATTCAATCGGCTTTAGCATTTCATACACATCGCCCGATGAAAGATTAAAGGCTTTATAGACACTAGCATCTAATCCACCAGTCTCAAGTGTACTGCTATATGTAAAGTTTGCTGTTATAGGATTTTCACGATTATATATCGCAAATACAAACACTTCATACTCCCTTGTTTCCCCCTCATCTGAAACAAGATTTTTAGTATAAACTGATCCATTTTCCACTTCGTCAAAGAATTCTTTACCTATTACAAATGGATACAATCCATCACTATACGCAGACCAAGCAATCATGTCCATATACCCAAGTTCCTCTGAGAATGCGTATAATTTTGGCACACTTAATTCTGAGTCTAACATGGTTATAGTTTGATTTCTTTGAGTATAACTATATCCATTATCTTCAAAAACGCTTTCACCAGAATTTATATTTGCATTAAAAATTATTTTATAAGTATTGTATGCCCAAACTGCATACAAGTTTACTATATCACCGTTTTCGTAAGAAAGATCCGTAACATTTTCACCGAGTTCATACTCTACAGTTGTACCAGTAGATGATGTTGTCCAACCTATTTGAGTTAAACCAGTACTATAGAAAGTTTCACCATAGAGAGCTTGCTCTGCGTCATAAGTATAGGCTTTTGTATCAAGTATTTCATTATTGCCATTAACTGCCAGACCAGGATACAAACTTGAATCACTAGGAGTCGCTATGTATTTTACACCATATGTAATAGGCGTAAATATAGGCTTTAATGAATAAACAGTTTCAATGTTATCATCTTCAGAGTTTGTTGGCATTAAAACTCCTTTAATACCATCATCGATATTAAGCATAGTACCTGTTGTCACTCTATAATCAACTGAATTATAACTCAAGAAATAACCGTCAAAAATATATCCTCTTTTTGCTGACGCCTCTATAGGATTTTCATTGTAAATCGTAGTCTCACTGTACACATCTGTATAGTAAATTTTTGCAAACTTAACAGTTACAGTCTCATTATTTTGCATTTCATACTTAAGATTACGTGCACGCATAGTGTAGTTAATAGTCGCATCGTAGTATGTCCTATCTTCTTTAGTTATTTCAACAAATTTAGCACCTAATTCGTCAAAAGAGTTTTCAGAAGAAACAACATCTACAGGTGCGATTGTCGTATCGGTAATATAATCAACAACTAGGCCATTCATGTCATTGTATTGACTTAGTTTTATATTTGTCATTAAATATTTTGCATAACTTTCAACAACAATGTTTGTGCCGGTTGTTTTGATCTCTATGCCTGCATCATCTGAAGTGTAATTTGTGCCCATACGTTGTACTGATATATCTTCAGTACCACTCCTTGAAGAAAATACTGGAATATTTTGACTTACATTTGTACCAGTCAATCCGTATATCATAATCTCATCAATAGTATTTGGAAGTAAAGCATCTTTTGGAAGAGTGCTGCGTAAAACTTTAACCCCGTCAGCATTCTGCACGGTTAAAATAACAGTTGATTTATCACTGCTTAAACTATATCCAATGGTGTCCACCTCAACATTGTCAACTAATACACTGCCATCATATTTAACTAAACGAACTTTTTCTGCATCAATGGTTTGAAAGTAATATCCAGTAGAAAGTTTGCTATAAGCAATCAAATTTTCATCAGTTGAAATATTTGATACTTCTTTTAACTTTCCATTTGCGTTTACAAGAAAATATTTGCTTACTCCATTACTTATTTTTTCAACAAACATATATCCATTAACAAGCGTTGTTGCTTTAGTTGAAATTTGAGAAACTTTAGCATCTTTAATGTTAACAACATAAACTTGGCTTGCATTCTTTGCAAACACAATATTTTCATCACTTGATAAAATAATCGTATTAATATTTAGACTTTCAAGTTTTGTATTTATTGCACTGTTGCCTTTTCCAAGAACATCAATAAATCCATTTTTTGCGATAGCTAAACCCTGTTTGTAATCTAATAAGTCGCCAAAGTCATCATAATCATAACTAATTAAGAGTTCAAAATTCTCATTATAGTAATACACAGTTCTATCGTCAAAATCAATTTGTTTATCAGCTGAAATTTTATCACCTATTAACGATACATAACCATCAACATCGGTCTTGATAGAGTCAAAGTATAAACTGCTCGTAAGTTTCAGTTCTTTGTTTGTGACTAGTGACTCAACAGATTGTGTTATTTTATAATTTTTGGTACCTATAACAACATCTGCATCTATACTTGACACAACCTCAAAGTTCTGTGTTAGTAAATAGTTCCCGCTAAGTCTAAGCAAGTTTATATCTTCAAGGCTAACATAAACATCATCAATAAAATATCTTGTTGTGCTAAGCGTTACAGTTGCCTCAGTTTCAATACTTTTATAAATCGTAAGTACGCCATTATCAAAAAGATAAACATTTGATGTGAGACAAGCTTCAGTTTTATCTGCACTAACAGTAATTTTGTCAAATGATATACCCGTTTTGTTTACTGAATATTCAACGACATTGTTTTCTTCTAAAAGAACATCATCATTGTTGATATCAATAACTTTAAGCAATTTTTGAGCATCGTAATAGAGTGTCAAAATACCACCTGAAAGTTTAGCATGGCTAATACCTCCATAAAGGAGTGTTTCTGTTATAACCGAACTGTCATAATTGATTTTGTATACAAAATAATTGTCACTGTACTTTATAACCACGATATCATTTTCAATCGCAACAACGCCATCAAAAGTAAGTTCGGTATTTTCACCCGCGTAACCTTCCTTCATTGAAAGAATTTTATAGGTGCCACCTTCTTTTACAACAGCATAATTTTCATAAACAGTTACCACACTATCAAAGGTTGCAGAGCCAAGGTTTAAGCTCTTATTTTCAAGATTAGATGAATAGGCGTTTTTATAATGCAATGCAGCAAAAAATTCTCTTTGACTTGCTGTCAAAAAGTCTTTGTTGTTTCTTGTTAAAAGTACAGCTAACACAGTTGCAAGTACCACAACTAGTGCTACCACTACGGATATTATTGTTATCTTTGTTGATTTTCTAATTCTTTTTGCCATTTGTTACACCTAATCTTTTGAGCAGACTTTGCCCGATATTATATTAATATAATAATATTCTAACAAAATAGGCAAAATTTTCCAAACGATTTATAGGTTTTAAATTAAAAAAATATTTTATTTTTTATAAGCTCTATTATCACCCATTTTTGCTTGCAATTCACTCAAAAAACCATGTCAATTTTAGTGTGAGGCAAACTTTAGAAAAATATGTCATTTAATCAAAAAATATGTGTTTTTCTACTTAATTCTTACACATTTTGCGGTTTTTAACAACAAGAACAATAACAATCAACGTAAGCATTGTAAAAAAACCTAGTAAAGGGTACACAGAATTTATAAGTGATGAAAACCCAAAACTTGAAAGAATGTAACTAAAATATATAACATATCCTCTAGTTTTTATGCCATTCTTTCCACCAACAATCACTGCTCCATACAATGTAGAAAAAAGCGTAGTGACCAACCCTAAAACAACAACTAAAACATAAACGGTTCCAACCACACCACTTCCACTAATATCAAGTATAGGCATATCAACAGAATCACTAGACAAAGATAACAAAAGAACACTTAAAACTATAAAAATTGAAATAAAAAAACCACAAACTACACCAGTAATTATTGATTGTTTTTTATTAAGACTTTTCCCCACCTTTATTAAAAGAGTAAAACAAGTAAAAATATTCATCGAAACATAAAACAAAACCAAACACAAACAATATAAATTGTTTACACCACTAACATAACGCAAAGTAAGCAAGCTAGTATTTGAGAAAAACACTACAGCAAAGACAATAAAAAATACAAGCATAAAAATTTTCGAAATTACAGCAATTCCTTTAATCTCTTTTTGCAGTGCAAATATCAAAACAAAAAGCATAACAAATATCAAAATTTCAACAATAAACGCTGGTAAAAAATTTAAAAACAACGACCTAAACCCACTTATCATCACCGCAGAAATAATTACATAAATCACTTTTAGCATTTTTTCAAAAATTGCACTAATTTTAATATTTTTATCGTTTTGATAACATTTTTCATTTAATTTTTCACAATTTTGCGTTTTTTCTTTATAAAAAATATCTTCAATGTTTTTTGAATTGTTCAAAAAATACACTATACAAAAAGCAAATAACACTCCCGTTATCATTCCAAAAATAAGTCCCGACAGACCAAACCTTGCATAAAAGGAATATATTTCTTTGCCACTAATAAAACCAACGCCTATGATACTACTAAGTATAAGAAGACTTGCATTAAAAATCTTTTTCATATAAAACTTTATGCGTCTAGCTATCAAAAAATGAACAATAAAAAAACCTAATGTTACCATTAGATTTTTTCTTTTACTTCTTATAGATTACCCTTCCACAGTTCTCACATTCAATGTGTCCACCACTTGTTAATTCATTTAATTTACTACCCGGTATCTCCATACGACACCCACCACATCTACCATCTTTTTCTGGTACAAACACAGGAAATTTGCCTTCTTTTTTAGCCAAATATTTTTTTAATAATTCTGGATTCACTTTTGCTTTTAAGTTCTCGAGTTCTTTTTTAAGTGCTGCAATTTCAGGCTCTTTTGAAGACTTTAATTTGCTATATTCTTCTTTGTAAACCTCGAGATTTTTTCTCGCAGTTCTTGCATTTTTCATTACATTATCAAAATCTTTATTAATATTGTTTATTTGATTTGATAAACTTGAAATTTCTCTTTCAAGCTTAGATAGAATATCATAATATTTACTAACTAATTCTTTTAAACCGTCAATATTTTCTAAAGTTGAACCTTCAATTTTTTTATTTAACTCTGAAAGTTTATCCACAAAATCATTATATAATTTTGTTGCCTTTTTATAAGTTTCTACAACTTTTCCACTTGAATTTTCAAGTTGCATAATTTTATTTTGTGAGTCTTTTAAATATTGCTGCATCTTACCAGCGTTCTGTCTACTTTCACTTGAAAGAATTTCGCCTTCTATTTTTTTGATTTTATAATCAACATCTTGATACTTTAAAATATCTTGCATAACTATTCTCCTTTTATTTTTAATAGCATTTTTCTATATTCTTGTTTTTCAAATAGATTTTTACCAAAAAGTTTTGGGTTGTCTAAAAATTTAAGATTTTTAAGTTCTCTTTCAACAAATTTTTGAAAATCCTCGCCTCTTTCTTTTAGGTCGGTAAGTCCAAAATATTTATTGTCCCAGTTTGACCTATCTGATTTTTTACAATAAATTAAACTATAAAACTTTCCTTTTTCAAAAATTGTTTCATCGTGAATTATTTTATAATTGTTCTTAATTAAATAATCTCTTACATAAACAGCATTTTGAACTGGTAACAAAATAAACTCATCTACTTCTTTGATTGTATTATTCTTTATTATGTCCACAGTTTCAATTCCGCCTATACCAGCAATAATTGCGAGGTTTGACTTACTTTGACCTTTAAAACGTAATCCATCACAACATATAAGTTCTATTTTGTCCAAAATGTTAAGTTTTTTCGCCCTAACTTCAGTTTTTTGCAAACTTTTACTACTTATATCAGTAGCTATCACCTTTTTCACTTTTCCACTCTTAATTAATAGTTCCTCAAGGTAGCCATGGTCACAACCAACATCTATTACACAATTACTACGAGGTATAAGGTCATTAATTTTTTCCAAGCGTTTGCTCTTTATCATCTTAATCCTCTAAGAAATCACGTAATCTTTTACTTCTTGAAGGGTGTCTTAATTTTTTAAGAGCTTTAGCCTCAATCTGACGTATTCTTTCACGAGTTACATTAAATTCACGACCAACCTCCTCAAGAGTTCTTGGGTGGCCATCGTCAATACCATAACGAAGCATGATTACTTTTTGTTCACGTGGAGTTAATGTGTTAAGAACTTCCAAAAGCTGTTCTTTTAACATTATGACTGTAGCTGACTCACTTGGAGATGCTGCTGTTTCGTCTTGAATAAATGTGCCAAGATTACTATCTTCCTCTTCACCAACAGGCGTATCAAGTGAAACTGTATCTTGAGATATCTTTTGTATGTCTCTAACTTTTTCTTCAGAAACACCCATTTCCTTTGCAATTTCTTCAGTTGTTGGTTCACGACCAAATCTTTGCATGAGTTGTCTTGATATTCTTGTTTGTTTGTTGATTGTTTCAACCATGTGCACAGGAATACGAATTACTCTTGCCTGGTCAGCTATAGCACGGGTTATTGATTGTCTAATCCACCAAGTAGCATAAGTTGAAAATCTAAACTGCTTTGTATAGTCAAACTTTTCAACAGCCTTCATCAAACCAAAGTTTCCTTCTTGGATAAGGTCAAGAAATAACAATCCTCTACCAACATAACGTTTAGCAATAGATACTACCAAACGTAAGTTAGCTTCTGAAAGTTTGCTTTTAGCATCTTCGTCGCCTTCTTTCATACGTATAGCAAGTTCTTTTTCCTCTTGCATTGTCAAAAGTGGAACTTTACCGATATCCTTTAAATAGATTTTAACAGGGTCGTCGGTTGCTTCACTTGTAAGCAAACTTTCAATATCTGCATCGGTGTCAAGATCGTTGTTTTCAATAAGAGTTACACCAGCCTCTTGAATGCGGTTTAATATTTCATCAACTTCATCAATATTGAGTTTTGAAAAGCGCTCGGCAACTTCGTCCATAGAAAGTTCGCCTTTCTTTTTACCGATCTCAATTATTTTTTGAATCTCTAAATCTAATTTTTCAGGTTTTATCATATAATTTCCACCTTTTTATTTTTTATTTTTTCCAAAATTTCTTTTACTTTACCAGCTAATTCTCTGCGTTTTGACGTATCACTTGTCACTTGAATTTCATTATTCAGTTCATCTATTTGTTTTTTATAGTAATTATTAACTAATTTCCAAATGGAATCTTTGTATGCCAATCCATCGAACTGTTCTTGACCCGATATTAATAAATAATTCACAATTTCGCTAGCAGAATCACTGTATTCTGAGCTAAATTTATTGTAAAACTCTTGCACAAGAGATTTAGAGTCAACAGTGTTTTTCAATGCATTATACAAGAATTCATAGAATTCGCGTCTATCTTCAGTAAAAAGACTCGCCAAATTACCCTGATCTACCACAAATGGTTTTGCGTGCACCATACAAGATAGAATTGTCTTTTCAGCTTTAACCAAGCCTGAATCTATAACCTTTTCCGCCTCAACAGGAATAACTTTCGCCTTATTCGCTTGTGGTTGAACATCGGCTTTTCCGGTTAAATGTCTGCGTATAAAATCTTTATTGCAATCACTAAGTTTAGAAACTAAATCAATATAAACTTCACATTCAACCTCACTTAAATCTTTAAGCACTGTTAACGCATCTTCTAAGTATTTAGCTTTTCCATCATGCGAGGTCATATCATATAATTTTTGTAAATACTTAAGTTTAAACTCAACGAGCGGCAAGGCTCTATCTAAGCATTTTTTGTAACCTGCGTCGCCATACTTATTTATAACATCATCTGGATCCATACCTTCAGGCATTGAAACAACCTTAACATCTAGTCCATTCTTTTTCAAAATATCTAAGCCGCGAAGAGTTGCTTTTTTACCCGCAGAATCCCCATCATAACAAATAAAGACTCTATCCGACATACGTTTAATGAGTTTTGCCTGATCCTCAGTTAAGGCTGTACCCATACTTGCGACTGCAGTATCAAACCCCGCCTTGTGGAGAGATACAACGTCCATGTGTCCCTCAACAACAATCATATAGTCAACAGGCTCAATTTGTTTTTTCTTCTTAACTAAGTTTATACCGAAAAGGGTTTTACCCTTACTAAAAATAGGCGTCTCAGCCGTGTTTAAATATTTTGCAAATGACACATTCTGATCCAAACTTCTGCCACAAAAGGCTATAACTTTACCATAAATATCCACTACTGGAAATACAAGTCTGCCAGCAACTGCATCATAGTATCTGCCTGAACCATTTTGTTTAACTACTCCTGCAGAAAGCATCTCGTCTAAAGAGTAACCTAGTTTTGATAAATGCTCAATAACTTCATTAAACCCGAGAGAATATCCTAAACCAAACTTTGTCGCAACGGCTGAATTTACATGTCTTTTAACCAAATAATCTTTAGCAGGTTTTGCCACGTCAAGTGCTAAATTTTTATTATAATACACAGCAGCGTCACGCATTAAATTTTGCAAACGTTCTTTCTGCTTTTTCTTTTTTTCTATTGCAATATTATCAGTTGGATTAAGCTTTGGCACTTCCATGTGCGCCCATTCAGCAAGAAGATTAATTGCGTCCATAAAATCTATCGATTCTATTTCCTGCACAAACTTAACTACATCACCACCCACATGGCAACCAAAACAATGATAAAACTGATCATTTTCGTTTACAGCAAAAGAGGGAGTCTTTTCACCATGGAAAGGACATCTCCCCCAAAAAGTTCTGCCTTTACGTTCAAGAGTTACATATCTTGAAACAACAGACACAATATCATTCTTTGCTTTTAGTTCATCAATAAAACCATTTGGAAAACCGTTAGTCAAAGTTTACCCCCAAAAAAGTTCATACACTTCTAATATTCGTAAAAGATTTTGAAAATCCTTTATTTTTTCTCAACTTTTTTAAAATTTTTTGAAAGTCGTGGTCTATTCATGATTGTATCAGCCAAAACAACATCTTTCATGTTAATTTTTTTGGATTTTTTATCTTCAGTGTCACCCATTTGGACTTGATTAAAGTATGTTGCAAACATACTAGATCTTCTAACATCAGAAAATGTTGTGCTTACATTTTTTACCATTTCCTCATTTTGCAACTTTTCAATCTCAGATGCCACATTCGAATTATTTTTTACGCCGGTAGCGAAACCTTTATAAATCTCATCTAAATGATTTCTAAACTCTATTCTATCACTTATACTTGGAGTTCTTTTAGGTTCAGTTTTTACATTATGCTCACATTTGATCTCTTCTTTTACTTCTTCACTTTCTTTTTTGCCAGAAAAGACTCTTTCTATACTTTTTGCAGCATCTCCACCCACAGCTTTTTTTGGTTTTACTTCAGTATTCCTAATTGTCACCACAGGCTCCTCTTCTGTTTCGTGTTCTTCTTTTTGGAACACACGCTCGATCTTTGGCGCAAGAGTAGCAGTCTTAACAATTTTAAATTTACTATTTTTAGTAAGCTTTATATCCTCTTTTATTTCATTTTTGTCTTCAGTGGCTTCAGGCTCCGCCTTTGTTTCAACAACTTCAGCGTTACCCTTATTCTTCTTTTGTTTTTTCACATGAAAAATTGCCCAGCAAGCGCCAAGGCAACCACAAGTAATTATTAAAATAAGAATAAATGTTGTCATTAATTATTTCCACCAAAACGGCCTGGAAAGAATGGACGAGGAGGTTTTCCTCCGCCGTCACCATCAGATGAATCTTGTTTTTCAGCATCTGCACCTAGAGCCGCTCTCATAGCAGTATCTGCTTTTAGATTTTGCAATTCATAATAATCCATAGCTGAAAGCTTACCAGAGTCAAGGGCACGTGCAAGAGCTTTAGGAACTTCAGCTTCAGCTTGAACAACTAATGCTCTCATTTCTTGAACTTTTGCTTTCATCTCGTTTTCAGCAGCAATAGCCATACATTTACGTTCTTCAGCTTTAGACTGAGCAATTCTCTTTTCGGCCTCAGCCTCAGCAATATCAAGCTCGGCACCTATATTTCTACCAACATCAACAGATGCAATGTCGATTGACACAATTTCATACGCTGTGCCACTATCAAGCCCCTTACTAAGCACTGTGTTAGATATAATGTCTGGGCTTTCAATTACCATTTTGTGATTTGCCGCAGAACCAACGGCTGTAACGATACCCTCACCAACCCTTGCAATTATAGTCTCCTCACCAGCACCAGATATCTGCATGTGCATATTTGATGTAACAGTAACTTTTGCTTTAACTTTTAATTCGATACCATCTTTAGCCATTGCGCAAATTTCTGGGGTTTCTATAATTTTAGGAACAACTGAAGTTCTAACAGCCTGATAAACGTCACGACCTGCAAGGTCGATAGCTTTAGCTGTTTGTATAGACAAATCAAAGTTTGCACTTGTTGCAGAAACCAAAGCTTTTACAACACGTTCAATGTCCCCACCTGCCATAGAGTGAGTTTCGAGTTCTTCAAGAGTAATATTTAAACCTGCCTTTTTAGCAGTGATATAATTCAAAACGATATTAGTAACATTTACCTTACGCATTTTCATGCCGACAAGTTTTGTCATAGGTATATGCGCGCTACTCATAAGCGCCCTAAACCACAAACGAAGTGGCACTAAGCATAAAATAACAACGATTGTTGCAATAATAGCTGCACCAAGCACAGAAAGAGCAACAATTCCACCAACGCTAATTGAAAGTAGTAAGTTTGACATAAATATGCCTCCTATTTTCTTTTAGCTACCACAATCTTATATCCCTCAATTTTTACAACCTTAACTTTTAAGCCAGCATATATGTATCCCTTATTTGCGATACAATCAAGCACCTTGTCACCAAAATCAACTTTACCTGTAGGTCTCAGGTCAGTTTTACAAATACCAGTCTTTCCAAGCATATCCTCAAAATCTGGTGTGCCCTTTTTATTGAGCTTAATTTCGGTCTTGTGCATATAACCAACTCTGCTTTTTTTGTTTCGATTGTAGTTATATATGGTTTTTACTGTGAAATTTGCGATTATGTAAAGCCCCACAACTAATAACGTTGTCCAAAATGTAAATAAAAGAGGCTCATTGCCATTTGCATATCCCGCCTGTAGTCTAAACAATATAGTTAGCAAAATTCCGATGATTCCGATAAAAGGCAAAAACTTAAACCTTCTAAAGAAAATCCAAAGAATAAAACAAGCGTTTGTCAAAACAAATGTCACAATCGTTAACGCGTTCATTCCGGCAAATAGACTTACAAAAGCATTAAACATAACCACTCCTTTTGGGTAGCACGTACATTCTAACATACATTATAGATTTTTTCAATACCCATTTTAAAATTTATTTTAATATATTCTCTCGTTTAGCATAGAACAAAAACTGTTGAGCAATACCCGAATTTTTACCAAATTTTGTCTCAAAATATTCAGTTATAGCTGTGCGCGATTTCAATTTGCCACCAAAGTTTTCGCGGTATACCTTTTCTATCCAAGTATCCACTGGGAAACATTCTCCTCGATTAAAACCAAATAGCATAATACAACTGGCAACCTTAGGCCCGATTCCTGGCATATCTATAAGAAACTTTTTAAGTTCGTCTGAACTTAACCTGCTAAGATTCTCAATGTCCAAGTTTTTTAGTATCTGAACTGACTTGTATAGATATTCACCCCTATACCCAGCGCCAAGACTGTTAAAAAATTCTAAGGTCTGCTCTGATAGTTTTTTTAGTGTTGGGAAAGCGTAATACTCCCCTTTGTTTTCACCAAGTTTAACACAAAGTGTGTCCACAATTTTCTTTATTCTTGATATGTTATTATTTGCAGAAATAATAAACTCGATTATGGTATCCTGTTTTTCACGCTTTAAAATCCTAATACCAGGACAAAAAGACACAACCTTAGCCATAAAAGGATCTTGTGAAAGTTTCCTTTTTATTTTGGAATAATCAGTTTTTAAATCAAAAAACTCTTCAAAGTATGCAGGCGACGCTGTTTTAATCTCGATAGCATCTTGCTTTTCATAGATTTTAGCAAACTTATCCCCACTTGCGCACCACCAAAAATCGGCGGATTTTCCATATCTGAAGATCTGCCCACTCTCCAAAATTTGTTTTGCGTCGAAATCCTCATGTTTTTCTATAAGAATTCTATCGTCTAAGACTACATACTTCATAATATCATTGTACCAAACGCCAAGATTTTTGTAAACAAATTACACTTTAAAATAATAGACAAATTTATAAAAAAAATGTATTCTATATCTATAGGTGGAATTTATGTTTTTTATTTATAGCAAATTCAAATACAAAAAATGGAACAAACTCACACCCGATTATCGGTTAAAGGTTTTACAGGCACTTGAAAACAAACTTGCTCGCCAGCAAAATCGTGACGCAATCGAGGTCAGGGTTTATGACGACCCAACATGGAAAAGTCTTGGCATGTTTGCCTCAACAAAAGGTAAACAACTAATTTATATACACGAGGACTTGATATATAATCCAGAGATGAGATTTCATGCCCTAGAAACGATCATTCATGAAGGCAGACACGCAAGCCAGTTCGCCGTTGTGAATAAGAAATTAAAATGGTATCAGTTCAAGCAAAAAAGATGGCAAAAGAACTGGCAAAACTATTTTTCTTCTAGAGAAGACCGCGTTATGTACAACAACCAAGCGATCGAGCGCGATGCACAACAATTTACTATTAGAAAGCTATCTCGATTGCAGAGAAAATACCGCAAAGAACGTGATTTTGCATACACCCTGCACACTAACGTAGCACGCTACGAAAACGCCGAAGACGATGCAAGAAAAAAATATGGTTTCTTTTATAAATACAAAATTGATAAAAACGTAAGAAATAAAAAATAAAACCCCAGCGACAACTGGGGTTTTTTATTATATAATTTCGAGTTTCTTATGGAAGTATTTTTCAAAGTCTTTAGAGCACTCAAGGGCTTTTTGAATTTCAAATGAATTGTCACCCTCTGTTATTGTTTTCATAATAACTGAATCACCTAGAATATCACAGTTTATATCTACTATTACATTCTTTTTAGTTCTATCAAAAGCCTCAGCTAAGCGCAAAACAACTCCAAGCTTTCTAACAGCATCGATATCTTCATCAACAAGTAAGTCTTTGTATTTCACCCACTCTGTAGATTGCAAATCGCCGCCCTCATGAAGAGCTGCAGCAAAACCAGCAAGCACAATATCACGGTGACTCGCGCCTTTGATATCAGATCCTGTAATTACTGTGTAAGCGAGGTCCGCATGGTTTTCATAATTAATTCTCTTACCAGCATCATGCATAAATGAAGCAATACGTAAAACTTTAACATATCCTCTTGGGAGTTTGTGTAACACACGAAGTTGTTTGAATAAAAGTATAGATAAATTGTATACTTGCTCGTTATGTTTTGCATCGCCATAATCGTAGAAATTATTTTGTGCAAGGAGTGAATAACCCAAAACATCTGAAAGTGGTTTTTCAAGAGTCGTAGGTATAATTTCTTTGTAGAAAATCCCTGTTCTTAAGGCGTTTTCCACAATTGTACATTTCATACGATTCATCTTTTCAGCAATGCAGTTTGAAAGGATCAAACCTGCAACAAACACGTCTGCACGAGGTTCTTCAATACCTTTGATCTTTTTAGCTTTATCAAGAGACAATTCAGACAACTGCTTTAAGATAGCATCGCTGTCTTGGAAACTAAGTTCATATCCATCATCTTTCTTTAATGGATATTTCTTATATTTTCTAACCATTTTTGTAATATCAGTAAACACCCTACCGCTACAAGCGAGTTCCATTTCCTCAGGAATTTCACCAAGCCACTCAACATCATCTAATTGAGTTTTTATGTATTTTTCCATTTTGCTTCTAGCCGCATCTTTATCCGCATTATCAGCGTACATATTTGCAAGAGTCATAGGACCAAAGTGCAAAGTTGTAGAGTTTAACACATTTCTGCGGTTGTATTGAACGATATTGATGCTCTCAGAATTAACATGGAACACAACAGCCTTATGAATATCATAAGCATTAGATAATCCCGAAAATACTAATGATTGTTGCTCATCATCAGTTAAAATATTAAACTTAAAGCCGCAGGTTGCATAGACCTCATCAAAAAAGCTGTAAATATTTTTAGGTTTATCTGAATCTGAGAAGTTTGCTACAGCAAATGTTCTATTAACGCCATGCATATCACAAAGTTTACGAAAGTTTTTGAGAACAGAAAGTGTTAAATCAATCTGAGGTTTTTTAAGAAAATAGTCAGAGCCATCTTCAAGACCAAGATTGATTTCACCAAATTCACTGTCACTTGTAACAAAAAAGTTACCTTGAGAAGCGTTACATATAACCATTTTAACAGAATAAGTTTCCATCATGAGGCATGCAATTTTTTCGTTCATATAATACTCTCCTACTTCAAGTCAAGAATCTATCTTGACTGTAGTATAACATACCCCCAGGTTAATTCACAATAGATTTTTGATATTTTCTTTTTAATTTTTATCGGCAAAATTTTTAATAAAAAAAGAGAACTACGTTCTCTTTTGTTTTTTATATTCTAGATATTACCTTACGAGGACAAGCAAATACGCATTTGTTACAATGTATACAAAGTTTCTCGTCAATTTCAATCTTTCCTTCCACGTTTTTAATAGCACCGTTAGGACAAGCCCTTACGCATTTATTACAATGAATGCATGCTACTTCACAACTGTCATAAACAAATTTATCGTTTCCAGTATATGAACAAATAGGCTCAACTTTTTTACCATAAGGTACAAGCTCAATAAGATTGTTTGGGCAAGCACTTACACACATTCCACAACCAACACATTTAGCTGGGTCAACAACGGCAGTACCGCGATTGCTTATAGATAACGCACCAAATCTACATTTTTTAATACAGTCGCCACAACCAAGGCACGCAACTGGGCAATTTTTATTACCATCATGAAGTTTGTTTACGCACCAACAAGAAGATGCACCCACATAATGATATTTATCAGTGCATTTACAACCACCTTTACATTTGACAACAGCAGTAAGGTGTGGTTTGTTATCAGGATTCTTTTTAAACCCCTTATTTATCTTTCGGTGACTTTCACTATCAATTAATGGACAACTTGCGGCTTCAGATGTGCGAGAAGAAACTCTTTTTGCAAACTCCAAACAAGTTTTAGAGCCACATCTACCACAATCAATTCCTGGCAAAAGTTTATTGACATAGTCGACATCTGCAGGTATCCCTTTTCTCTTGCCCACTTGCCAAGAAATAATAAGAGTTGCAGCAATTACAACAACTATCAATCCCACAATTATTAAAATTTGATAAAGTAAATCCATTCCGTCCTCCTAAATTAGATACATAGAAATTGCATAGAAAAGCATTCCTATGAATGAAAGTGTGAATAGTATAATAGGCAAAGATCTAAACACTACATTAATATTTCTAACCTGCATTCTCTCTTCAAATGCATAGAACATAAAGTTAATGATTGTAAAGCCTAAACCATAAAATGCAGCAGATAATAGCACTGTCAAGATTGATGCACTAAAATCAATAAGAAGCAATATCCCTACAGTAACCGCGATTATTGCAAGGAATGAGTAGTTTTGGTCAAAAAGGAATGTAACCTCTTTGTTTACCTTTTTTGCGATACCACTAACAATAAATGCTAAAATTCCAACGATAACAGTTAAAACAAATATCTTTAAAAATCCCAAGTCAAATTTTGCAAGTAGTAAGTTTTCAAGGTAGTAATACGCAAGTGCTGTAAGAGTTGCAAGTAATGTGATTGCAATAGAAACAAAAGCAACATACCCAGCATTTCTCTTTGGATTTTGCACCTCTAACACACCTATACCCTGCGCACAACAAATATTATTAGTAACAACACAAGCAAATAAAATCATTAAAATCTCTTTAACCATTATTTGCCTCCTTTTTTCTTCGCATCGATTATAGTTTTGATTTGAAGAGTGTATTTGTCAATTAATAAGTTATATTGTTTTTTACGGTTAATCAAGACTACACGAATCATGTTAGCAATAGTTGTAACGATAGCTATAATAAAGAGCCCAGCAAAAGGCTGTCTAGCAATTTCAAACCCAGCAAAGCCAAGATCAACGCCCCAAATGTTACCATACGCTAATACTTCAATTATAAGACCATATACTACTGATGCTAAAAGGAAGATAAAGCCAATATTAAATGTGCGTTCAGCATAATCCTCAGTTGTAAGTTTTGTGTCGTTATAGATAGGATAAAAACCAAGAAGTAATAATGAAACTATAGAAATATCTAATCTTTCACCAAATGATGAAATAACCGGTACAGCAATCTTGCTAGCAATAAACTTAATCATTATAATAAAACCTGCACTGAGCACAGCATATACAAAGGTTCTAACGTCTTTGTTTGCAATTTTCTCAAGTCCAAAAATAAAGTTTACAAGCATAAAGAACACAACACTAAGCGTTAGTCCAAAACAAAGCCCCATTTGCAAGCTATCAATAACAGTGATAAGCGGACAAATTGATAAACTTATGAGAAATATAAAATTTACATATTTACGCATAATCTACCTCCAACCTATAGGTCTTGCCATAAACATTCTATCAAGGAGTGGTGCTAAACTATTTGCCAAAAGTAGCGCTACAAACACGCCAGTTTCGCCTAGCACACCAAACACTCTAAAGAGTGCTGCAAGCACACCAAATATTAAACCATAGAAAACCGCACCCCACTCAGTCGATGGAGATGTAACATAGTCAGTCGCCATATAAGTTGCAGCAAAGAAGAACGAACCAGTCATCATGAGTGGCAAAATTGCGATTGTTCCTTTGAACACAACTGTAATAACAACAAATCCGATTATAGAAAATAGTGGAATTTTATAATCTACAATCTTGGCAGCAATAAGCCAAATAGCACCTATAAAAAGACAAAGGATAGATGTTGTGCCGATACCACCAGGAACAGAACCTAAGAACATAGAAGTAAGAGTATACGCTGAATAATCCCCTTCTGCAAAGTAAGTTATAGGACTAAGCATAAAAGCACTATCCTTAGTAAGTGTAAATAAAGATAAACTAAAACCAGCAAAAAGCACGCCTAACAATACCCTAGCAGAAGCAGCTGGGTTAAACAAATTCTTACCCGTGCCACCAAAAAGCATCTTTATAAAAAGAATTGAAAACGCTGCACCTATTACTGGATAATAAAGAGGCACACTAACAGGCATTGTCATACCGAAGATAATTCCCGAGAGCACGCTTGAAATGTCAGTAAAATCAAACTTTTTATAAAACAAATAGCTAAAAGCCACATCAAAGCCATAAAAACTTGCAACTGATACAACTAAAATCAAAAGAGCCCATGCACCAAAATTTATAGCAGCTGCAACAATAGCAGGCACTAGTGATAAAATCACCATAAGCATAATAAGTGTTGAATGATAATTTTTTGTAATATGAGGTCCGTCAGTAACTAAGAAAAGTTGTTTTTTCATTATATTTTACCCCCTTTTCTTATTTCTTCCTGCATACAGCTAAGTCGTTGAGCTATATATCTTTTAGATGGACAAATATAACTACAGCAACCGCAATCAATGCATGCCATTATGCCACACTTGAGAGCTTTAACTTTATCGCCTTCTTCACAAGCTTTATCAATTTCTTTTGGATTGATAAGTACAGGACAATGTCTAATACATTGACCGCAATTTACACAAACTTTTTCAGTTTCACGAAGGAACTCATCGCGGCTGAGGAATGTTATAGATCTGGTCGATAATCCCACTGAACTGTCGATATTATCTTGTGCTATGCCTGTCATAACACCACCCTCAATAATCTTAAATGCATCGCCAGGATTAATCGTTCCAACAACCTCTAGAATGTGTCTGAAACTTGTACCATTTTTAACTATGTAGTTGGCTTTTCTTATTATATTATTCCCTGAAACAGTTATAATTCTTGATGTTACAGGCTTGTTCTCGTACACAGCTTTAGAAATATCATAACAGTTTTGAACAGACTCAATTACAACACCTGCATCACTTGGCGGTGAGCCAGCTAAAAGTTTTTTACCAGTCAAGTAATAAGTAATAAGTCTATCATGTTCAAAAGGATAAATAGCTTCAATTTTTCTAACAGAAAATTGACAAGAAAAGTTTTTGTTACGTTCACGAATCTCTTTTTTTATCATATTGTAAAGCTCTGGCTGTTTGGTTGTAACAATAAATTCAATTTTTGCAGCACCAAGCACAGAAGCAAATAGTTTAGCACCCTCAAAAACATCATTTTTGTTAAGCATAAACAACACTTCATTGCTTGTAATATATGAATCCATTTCGGTTGCATTTATAACAAGTTTATTTATCTTAAAACCGTTTGCATTTATATATTTAACAAAACTTGGGAGTTTTTTTCCAAAGTTGTCAATCATTCCAGACTCAACTATTCTTTCAAAAATAGATTCCCCACTCATGTCTGGAAGTTTAGCAAGCACAACCCTACGACTCTCCTTGTCCGCTTCAATTATAATATGCTTGCATGGCGAGCCAAGGCTGTTATTTTTAACAACAATATCACGAACAATGCCGCTTACTGGAGAAAAAACAAAAGGGCTAAGCCTATCCACTGGCCTAGCAATAACAGTTCCCTCTGCAACACTATCCCCAACACTCACTGTTGGCTCACACTCATTATGATTTCCCATTACAAGTGGCACAGAGTATGTTTCCTCTGGACGAATTTCAATAACAGGAACATCGCGTGTTTCTTTTTTCTTATCTGGGAGTCTTATTCCCCTAACATTTAAAAAACTCATAATCGCTCACTTTTATTTGTTTTATATTAATATAATAACAAAAACCAAAAGCGATGTAAAACGATTAAGCCACTTTGCCAAATTTTTATTTAGATTTTTTTCTTATGGATTGTATAAAGGTAAACACGCCTATTCCAGCAATGAAGAACCCAAAACATATTTTTAAAAGCTTGCTCGATGCGCCAAACATTAAAAGCGAACCCGTTGCACTCGTCACACACGCAGCAATGATAATTATCCACGAATATGAAAAGTCTATCATTTTCTTTTTTAAATATATGAAAAATGTAACAATCGCCATAGGAACGAACGCTAATAGATTAGTGATTTGCGCAATCTTTTGCGGTACGCCTAAAATAAGCGTTAAGAAAGGTATTAAAAGCGTGCCGCCACCCATTCCCATACCAGCAAACACTCCACTCAAAATGGCAAGGAGCCCAACATAAAGCCACATCATAACAAAATCCCTCCTATTCCCATATAAAGCCCAGCACCCACTAGAAGAAAACTGAAAATTGCGGTAATTACATTATTTTTTAGTTTACATAATAAAATTGTGCCCACAAGCCCACCTATAATTGTGCCGATAGCGCCAGGTAAAAAAATTGAAAAATCAAAGATTCCACGAATAAGATAAAAAATTGCGCTCGTTATACAAATAGGCAAAATTATAAAAATAGCCGTTGCGTGAGCACGCCTTGCTTCAATCTTAAGAAAAAAAGTTAAAAAAGGCACAAGCAACATTCCGCCGCCTGCCCCAAGAAAACCATTTATAAAGCCGATTAACACACCACCAACTATTGAATAAAGTACAATTTTCCACTTTTCCATATTTATAGTTTACTCGTCTTTTCTCAAAAAATGTAAAAATCGCAAAAAAACAAGAGATAAAAGATTGATTTTTCATATACGGGTGCGTTATACTCTATATTATATATTAATATAGGAGCTAATAATGAAAACGACATCTAAACAAAAACTCAAAAAAATACTTTTTAGTGGCGTGATTGCAATCACTCTTGTGTTTTCTAACTTTTTTGGCTTAACAAGCGGACTTGTTTCAATGTTTGCTTTTGCCGATTATAAGGCTGAAAAATACACATCTTTTGATTTCGAAACTTCGTCATCATGGTCTGTTGACACGAACTTTCTAGCTACAGATGATAAACCTTTTAAGGATTCTAATTACAAACTTAATCTTGCAACATCAACCTTAGACGCATCACTTCTCCCTGCAACAAAGTATGATGGTGTTTCAATTAAAAACACAACCACTAATGACAAAGCTGGCAATGTTGCATTATATATCAGTGCAAACAACGCCCCATCTGTTCAAACACAAACAGTGAAAGAAAATAATAAAGTTGTATTTGACAAAGAAAACTTTGTTTCTTTTGAATCACAAACTCTTGCTGAAGAAAGTGGCAATTATAAAGCATTAAAGGTATCTGCCACAAAGTGGGTGCGCCTTTTCGATCCTACAACAATTTCTTCATCTAATAGAGATCAATATAGTGAACTTACAGCTGAAGAAAAACAAACTGTTGAGGAAACTTATGGTTCTAACGAGTACAACGCATATTTAAAGAAATATGTTGAAAAGACACACGATGTCGATATTTATTATGGCTTCAAAAGCCCAAACTTTAAAATAAACAACAACGCTTACTATGTTGTAACATTCTGGGCATTCACCCCTGTTGGCACAAAAGCTGAAATTCAAATCAAAGGCACAAACTATAAGGCAACTGAGGAAATCGAAACAGAAAGCAAATGGCATTTTTACACAATCTTCATTGCAGGTAAGAGCGATGGTAAAGACCCAACAACCGCTAATATTTATTATTACCTCGGCACATCTTCTAAGCTTTCAGAAAATGCTTCACACACAGGTTTCGCAATTCTTGATGATATTGTTGTAAAGACAATCAACCAAACCGACTTCAATCAAAGAACAATCAATGGAACTGACCCTATAGATGGCGAAAATAAAAAAGCTGACGACTCTGCAGAGGTTTTAAACGCTATCCTTTCAGACAACAAAGTTGACGGATACATGTACACAAGCACTGATGCAACTGTTTCAGCATACTCTCCAAGGATTGAAGTTGAAGGTTCTGTTGTAAACGGTGCTATGAATGAGGATTTCAACTCAACAACACTATCTTCTCTTTATAGAAAAGACTCAGACTTTACTGAGGAATCAAAAACCAAATGGACATCATATATTCCATTAAACACGGCAGACGATTCCACAACAACACTTACAGCTGGAAAATATAACGAATATGTGAAAGCTTATACAGCTGCAACATCTAAAATTTCACAAGATGTTGTTAAAGAGTCGGAAGAGTTTCAAACAGGTACAGATCCTGTAGTTCCTGCGCCAGACACATTTAATCCTAATAACTATATTTTAAAACTGGTTAACTCATCAGCCTCCCTATCTCTTGGATATTCTACAAACGCAATTAAAATAAATCAACTCGGATACTATCGAGTAAGCTTGTGGCTAAAAGCAACTGACGAGAACGCTTCTGCCACAGTTAAAATGTATTCTGATATTAAAATAGGTACTGGCGATTCTCATATCATCAAAGCTCAACCAATCAAACCACATCAAACTACTAGTGACGCTACAAATAACTGGATGGAAGTTATATTCTATGTAAAGGGCAATGCATATCATGATTACAATGCATACCTTGCAATCCTCGCAGATAGCAAGAGTACAATTTATGTGGACAATATTAAAGTTGAACAAATTTCTTCTAGTGCATACTCAAGTGGCGGTTCAACAAAACAAATTGATCTTGCACTAAGCACTAGCATGCCAGCATCAGGCATCACAAACGGTTTCTTTACAACTATTGAAACAAACGATGATATCTCATCTCAATCTGCACCATACGCCACCCCAACTTCAAGCAACTGGACTTTTGGATCAGACAATACAAAGTCTATTGTTAAAGGTATTGTTCCTACAACAATCGATACTTGGGTAAATGGTTCAGCTACAACTGAACAATGGGATAGCTCAGTTATCGGCGGCGTAACCAACCCTAACCTATCATCTGCTAGAACAAATGTTTACGCCATCTATGCTCCAGATGCAGATTCTGTGTTTACAATGACTTCTGCATCATTCACCTTAAAATCTTCAACTGTATACAAAATATTCTTTAGTGTTTATGCTGACGCTAATGCAAGCGGCAAAGTTGTTGCATCACTTGGTCTTGGATCAGATGAAATTGTAACAACAACCATTGATCATAGTTTCAACACAAAAGGAACTTGGACAACTTATGCCATCTATGTTCGCGTTGACGACACAGACAGAAGCTTAAAATTTAAACTCGCATTCACTGAACTTGAAGGCACAATGTTTGTTAAAGATGTTCGCCATATTATAATCGCTGACATAAAAGAGGCAGATAATAAACCTGTTATAAAGAGTGATGACGAACAATTCGCAGAAGCAATGAAAAATCCTGGCGTAAATACATACTTCCTCGATTTCATGAGTGAATCATTCACTGAATATGGAAAAGAAATTACAACTGACCGCTACGAATCTCTTAATTACAAACTAGAAGAATTAGATGAAAAAGACGAAACCGTACAAGGAACTGTTGATATCATCTTCACAAATAAAACATTCACAACAGCTGGTGGTCAAACACTCTCAATCGACGACCTTACACCAAATGATAACATTTCAAATAAAGTGCTTTTCATTGAAAACACTTCAAGTGAAATGGTTTCAACCATAACACCTAACATTGTTCATTCTCTATCAAAATCTTCATTCTATACATTAACATTCAAAGTTAAAACATCTCAGCTTGAAGATGGCAAAGGATTGACAATAAAAATCAACTCACTTGCTATCGCAATCTCAAATGTTGACACAACAAAAGATAGTACAAAAAATGAAGACGATGGATTTAGAACATACAGCGTATACATTCGCACAAGTTCTACCAATACCATTCCAAGCACTTATGTAGGTTTTGAGCTTACAGGTAAAGGTTATGCACTCATTGCAGACATTGCACTTACAAAGCTTGCTGACGAAGCGGCATACACAGCAGCTATCAATGGCGTAACTGAAGACGCTGAAAACTATATCAAAGATTACTATGTTGAGGCTGAAGAGAAAGAAAAATCAACTCCGGAGCCTGAAGACAACAATGGAACACTTGCAATATTCTTCTATATACTATCAAGTCTTCTATTAGTTGCAGCAATCGTTGTTGCACTTGTAGCAACATTTGCTAAGAAACACCCTATCAAAAAACGCGTAGTTGGTACAAACAAAGCTGATATTATAACATACAATAAAGACGGCAAACCAGTATCTAAACGCAAAGCTAAAAACGACGCAGACAAAGGCGGTTTCGTATAATAAACAAATAAAAAGAAGTGGTAACACCACTTCTTTTTTATGCCTATTTAAGTTTTTTGATATAACAAACTTTCTTACGAATTAATTTTCTTTCAAGCATATCAAGGCTGGCAATAGCCGCAGTATTTGTTTCAAGCTGACTTCCAGTATCTGCATATATAATTTTATTTTCAATCATGCGTGATAGCATATTGTTAATAATAATCGCCGTTACACCCATCTTCTGATATTCAGGTTTAACAGCAATTAAAGCAAGCTCTAAAACCTTTGGTTTATTTATAGCCTTAAGCATGCGTAACCAACCAAAAGGCATAAATCTTCCTTTAGATTTACTCATAGCCTCTGCAAGAGATGGGTATCCTAGACCAAAACCTATAAGTTCGTCATTTTTATTAAAAACAAGACTAATATAATCGGTATCAAGCACCAAATTGAAAAGGCCTATTGTTTGATCAATCAGCTTGTCATTGAAAGGAATTGTGCCATACAAGTCTTTGTAACATTCATCGAGTAAATGAAAGAAAGCTTTACCATACTTCTTTATAACTTCTCTTTTATTCTTGAATTTCTTTTCATAAAAACCATATCTAGTTTCAACAATTTTTGCGACTCTTACAACTCTTTCATTTACGGTTTCTGGTACAGGTATTCTCCATTCTACCCACCTGCAATCAACACTGTAACCATTGTTTTCAATAAGTTTAGCATAGTATGGCGGATTAAATGAGCCTTGGAATGTTCCCATATATTCAAAGCCTTCAGTCATAAGACCTTCACGCTCAAGGTCATTAAAGCCAAGTGGTCCATGAACAGTATCCATACCTTTGTCTTTTGCCCATTTCTCTACCGTTTTTATTAAAGCATCTGCAACTTCTTGATCGTCAATACATTCAAACCTAGAAAATCTAGCATACTTGCTATTATTTTTCTCATTATATGGGTGAGAAATAATACCAGCAATACGTCCTACAATTTTGCCTTGTTTGTAAGCCAAATAATAAACGGCCTCAGACTCTTCAAAACTTGCATTTTTCTTAGGATTTGTTAGATTGTATTCATCAAGTTCAATCGGAGGTACATAGTTTGGATAATCTTTATATATTTCGTTTGGGAAACGCACAAATTTTTTAAAATCGCGTCTAGTTTTAACTTCTTTGATTTCTATTTGTATTTTCATTAGTTGTTCTCCTCGACTTTTATTTTATACTAAAACCAAACTAAAAAGCAAATATATTTCATAAAACTGTCTAGCATCTCGTAATATTTAATATGAAAAAAATCCTGAAAGCCTTTTTTTGTGTAACATTTTTCAGTGTGTTAACCCGCGCACTTGGGTTTGTTTTGCGTATTGTTTTATCTAGAGCTCTTTCCCCCGAAGAACTAGGTACATATCAAATAGCAATGGCAGTTTTTGGTGTTTTAATGACACTTGTTGCAAGCGGTTTACCAGTGATTGTTTCACGAAATGTCGCCTATGAATCAGGAAATAAAAAAGAACAAGCCAAGACCGTATCTGGGGGCATGGTGATTGCTCTTATCATCTCTATTTTTACTTGTGTCGTGTTTTACCTTTATCCAAAAATATTTGACAAAATCAGCGGCCTCGAAGGCACTGGTGATGTACTATTATATCTACTCCCCGCTCTCGTATTTTCAAGCATATACGCCGTATTTCGTGGCGCACTTTGGGGCACACAAAACTTTTTTATAATTAGTTTCTCCGAGTTTCTTGAACAAGTAATAAGAATTGTTTTTATTTTTATATTGTTTGCATTTACATCATCTTTGACTAGCGGCGCGAAAGCTGGATTATCCCTCACCATAAGCACTGTCCTTAGCAGTATATTTGTTACAATAATGTACTACGCGCTTGGAAACAAAACATCAAGGCCTGACAAAAAGACCTTTTCTCTATTGAAGAAAAGCTCACCCATCACCGCAGTCCGCACCATCTCGTCAGCTGTTCAATGCATAATTGCACTCTTAATCCCTGCTAGACTCATGCTCTATGGTTTTAGCGAAAGCGAGGCCTTGGCTGAGTTTGGTGTAATCATGGGCATGGCACTACCTATGCTTATGATTTCTGGCACATTGATTTCTAGCGTAGCAGTAGCCGTAATTCCTGAAATTTCAAAGCAAACAAACAACATAGACGACAAGACATCTATTAAAGATTTTTCAAGCCTGCAATTACAGGTGAAGACCACAACCATTGTGGCAATGTTTATATCTTTTTTACTCTTCCCTGGTTTTATGGCACTTGGAGAACCTATCGGTAATATAATCTTTGCTAGCAATCGTGCAGGATACTATATAGGACGCGCCGCATTTATCATGATTCCCGCAGGGCTCTCACAAATAACATCTTCTATTCTTAACGCTGTGGGACTAGAAATAAAATCTTTAAAAAACTATGTTGTCGGTGCTATAGTATTAATATTTTGCATATATTTTATACCTAAATACTTAGGCACGGACGCACTTATTCTTGGTATGACTTGCCTATACATTATCCCAACAATATTAAACTTCCGCATGATGAAAAAGCGAAATGTTTATCCAGAGGGTATTTCAAAAAAACTACTTGTCTTAATTGCCATTTCACTTCCAGTAAGTCTTATAACACGACTCTTGTATAATTGCCTAATTCACATAATGAGTCAGTTTATTAGCTGCCTAATTGCAGGCTTCTTCTCTGTTCTAGGACTTTTCCTATTGTCCCTCGTATTTGATTTAATTAGAATAGACGCCATTCTTCCTAAACGATTTAAAAAATATTTTCCAACGAAACCCTAAAATCGTCCGAATAATGCTTTGAATAATGAATAAGTGAATAAATTTCAACAACAGCCTCGGTATAATTGTTTTCAATAATATATTGTTCAGCGCGTGCTAGCCCTATTTCAATATCTTTGTTGCTTGAATGCCAAATAAATGCTCTTAAAAACTTCAATCTTTCATGCCACTCTTGATGCAAGTCTTTAACAAGTTTAATATTTTCAGGAGTGTCAATTTTTTCCTTGTCTTTTGTAAGCGTTAAAGCCACAACCTCTAAACGTTCTTCTAGATAGTCAAAGGATTTATTCGTATATACACCTTCAAATATGCAACCAGCAATCAATATCAAAACAATGGAAATAATTATTATCCATCTTTTCACCAGTTTTCACCTCCCGTATAATTTTTATACGAAAAGGTTATATATCCACTATCATTTTTTGGCTGCAAAAAGCAATCACCATTATTATCAATGGCTAGTAATAGTATATCCTTATAGTTTTTTATATTCGCTTTCCTGTAACATTCATCAAAGAATTTTTCATCAACTTTTGCAAGTTTAACATTCTCCTTTAAAAGCACTCCATCAAGGACTATATTGACAGACATAGCACTGTCAATGCTCGATATTTTCAGGTCTTCGCGAGTTACAGGCGTATTACCAGCCTTTGGCAAAACACACATACTTCCATTAGTTTCAATGATTGCATAGGCAATTTCTTCCACTTTAAAATACCCTGCTCCACGCATTGCTTCAATCAAATCATCAATGGTCATATTGAGTTTTTGAAGTTCCTTAAAATTGATTCCATTTGGAGTTATAACAATAGCAGGTCTACCTGAAATGAGATACCTAAACTTAATACTTTTCCTTGAAACAAAACAAATAATAAAGTGTAAAATCATCAATGATAGAATAGGAACTATTCCATGAAATAAAGGCACAGATATTTCACTCATAGGAATACAAGCAAGGTCAGCAATAATAAGGGTTATCACGAGCTCAAAAGGCTGCATTTCCCCTACTTGACGCTTACCCATAAAACGAATTACGAGCAATACTAAAATATATATTATCACCGACCTAAGTAACATAATTGCCATATAAAAAATGCTACCCACTTTGGTAGCATTTTATACTTTTACTTTAAAATTGAACGTAATACTTCGCCCGTACTACTAGATTTAACTTTCGCAATTTCTTCAGGTGAACCTTTTGCCACAATTTTGCCGCCTTTATCCCCACCTTCTGGACCAAGATCAATAATATAGTCTACGACTTTAATAACATCAGTATTGTGTTCGATTACAAGTACCGTGTTTCCTGTATTTACTAGCTTTTGTAGAATATTAATCAATTTTTGTACGTCGTATGAATGCAATCCAGTTGTTGGCTCATCTAATATGTATATAGTTTTACCAGTTGCACGCTTTGAAAGCTCAGTTGCAAGCTTAACCCTTTGAGCCTCACCGCCTGATAATGTTGTGGCAGGCTGACCAAGCTTTATATATCCAAGACCAACATCAAATAATGCTTGAATTTTGTTTCTAATACTTGGCAAATTCTCAAAGAATGTCAATGCCTCCTCAATGGTCATATCTAGGACGTCGCTTATGTTTTTTCCTTTATATTTTACTTCTAGCGTCTCCCTATTATATCTCTTTCCGCCACAAGTTTCGCAGGTTACATACACATCTGGCATAAAATGCATTTCAATCTTATGCAAGCCATCACCACCACAATCTTCACATCTACCACCAGCTACATTAAACGAAAATCTACCTGGAGTATATCCTCTTTCTTTCGCATCAGGAGTTGAAGCGAAAAGTTCACGAATTGCTGTAAACACGCCAGTATATGTTGCAGGGTTACTTCTCGGAGTTCTACCTATAGGTGTTTGGTCAATTACAACCACTTTGTCTAAGTGTTCAATGCCACAAACTTCAGCAACTTTTCCCTCTGGGACTCTAGCCCTGTTCAACCTATTTGCAAGCACTGGATATAAACATTCATTAATAAGACTACTCTTACCCGATCCAGAAATGCCGGTAACAGCAGTAAATAAACCAAGTGGAATTTCGACATTTACGTGTTTTAAATTGTTTTGCGATGCATCAATAATACTAAGCCATTTTTCACCTGGTTTACGCCTATTTTGAGGAATATCTATAGCAAGCTCACCAGATAAATATTTTCCGGTTAAAGACTTTGGATTGCTCATAATATCTTTAAGCGTTCCAGCTGCAACAACTTTTCCACCGTGTACACCCGCTTTAGGTCCTATATCTACGATGTAATCTGCTTGTCTAATAGTTTCCTCATCATGTTCAACTATGACAACAGTATTTCCTAAATCACGCAATTTTTTAAGTGATTTAATAAGTTTTGCCGTATCCCTTGGGTGAAGACCTATACTTGGCTCATCAAGAACATACAGTACACCAACGAGACCGCTACCTATTTGCGATGCGAGTCTAATGCGTTGTGCTTCGCCACCAGAAAGCGTACCACTAGAACGTGAGAGTGTTAAGTATCCAAGCCCCACATCTACCAAAAACTTAATTCGTTCGTTTATTTCACGAAGAAGAGTGCTTGCAATCTTTGTCTCCTTGCTTGTAAGCTTTAATTCGTCAAAGAATGCAGAAATTTTAATAACACTCAAATCGCAAAGTTCAGCAATATTTAAGCCTCCTATTTTAACAGAAAGCGCAGTAGTATTCAATCTTCTTCCCTTGCAGGCTTTGCAAGGTCTGTTTATCATAACTTTTTCCATTTCAGCTTTGGCATAATCGCTAGACGATTCACGGTATCTACGTTTTATTATATTAACGACACCCTCAAACGAACCTTTATAACTTCCGCTGAAATTTTTAGACTCATAACTAAGATCAAGTTTTTCGCCGTCATTTCCATAAAGAATAATATCTATAATTTCATTAGGCAAATCCTTAAGTGGAGTGTCTAGACTAAATTTATATTTCTTTGAAAGCGCCCTAAAATACATTTTTGCAAAGCTGCCATCACCAAATCCATGAACTTTCACGCCGCCTTGATTAATAGAAAGTTCCATATTTGGCATTATAAGTTTTTCGTCAACTTCCAAACTGCTACCAAGCCCCGTACATTCTGGACAAGCACCGAATGGTGTATTAAAAGAGAACATTCTTGGTGAAAGCTCTGGGAAAGCAAATCCACATTCAGAGCAAGCGTGCTTTGTTGAATATAAATTGTCAACGCCATCAATAGAAACTAGCACTAAACCGTCAGCCAAACGCACAGCTGTTTCAATAGAGCTTGTAAGTCGAGAATCCATATCTTCCTTTCCTATAAGCCTATCAACAACCACTTCAATCGTGTGTTTTTTCTGCTTGTCAAGCACGATATCTTCTTCCAGCAATCTATCCTCGCCATCTACCCTGACTCTAACAAATCCTGATTTTCTATAACCCTCTAACTGTTTAACATACTCACCTTTACGATTGCGTACAACTGGTGCCATAATAATAATTTTCTTACCCAAACAATCTGATTTAACTTTATCTACAACATTATCAATGGATATAGAAGTAATCTCTTTGCCACAATTTACACAGTAAGGTCTACCTATTGACGCATATAATAATCTAAGATAATCATAGATTTCAGTAATTGTTCCAACTGTAGACCTAGGATTAGAAGAAGTTGTTTTTTGATCTATAGCAATAGCTGGCGAGGTACCTACAATTTTAGTAACATCTGGTTTTTTCATCATGCCCAAGAATTGACGCGCATAGCTTGAAAGTGACTCCATAAACTTTCGCTGACACTCAGCAAAGAGTGTGTCAAAAGCTAGCGATGATTTTCCCGAACCTGAAAGTCCAGTAAACACAACTAACTTATTACGAGGAATCTCCACGTCAATATTTTTTAAGTTATTCTCCTTCGCACCAAAGATCTTGATACTATTTTCCATTCTTTTCTCCTAGTTTTGTAATTTTATCACGATACACAATAGCCGACTCGAAATCAAGTTTTTCAACAGCAGCCTTCATAAGTCTCTCATACTCCGCCACTTTTGCCTTGCGTTCTTTTTCAGTAAGTTTACCATATTTTTCAGTAATAGGTGTTGTGATTACAAGCGAATTTTTTATTCCTTTTATAATCGTTTGAGGCGTAATTCCATGCTCTTTATTATACGCTTTTTGAATTTCACGTCTTCGCTCAGTTTCACTGATTGCATTTTTCATCGAATCAGTCATAGTATCAGCATACATTATAACTCTGCCTTCTGCGTTTCGTGCCGCCCTACCGATAGTCTGGATCAAAGCACCCTCACTTCTGAGGAATCCTTCTTTATCAGCATCTAGTATTGCAACAAGTTTAACCTCAGGCAAATCAAGCCCCTCACGAAGCAAATTAATGCCCACAATAACGTCCGTTTCACCCGACCTTAACTTATTTATAATGTCAAGCCTTTCAAGAGCAACAATTTCACTATGAAGATATGTTGTTTTTATGCCACGCTCAAGCAAGTATTGAGATAAACTCTCAGCCATTTTCTTGGTCAATGTAGTAACAAGCGCCCTACCACCAGACTCAATTGTTTTATTTATTTCACTCATTAAATCATCAATCTGGTTTTTGCTAGGCTTAACAACTATTTTAGGATCTATTAAGCCTGTAGGACGAATTATTTGCTCAGCTACATTGTCCGCGCGCTGCATTTCGTAAGGTCCCGGTGTTGCAGAAACACAAATAAGCTGACTCCACTTGCGTTCAAACTCATCAAACTCAAGAGGTCTATTATCATAAGCACTTTTAAGCCTAAAACCATAACCAACCAAATTGTCTTTTCTTGCCCTATCGCCGTTATACATCGCACGAATCTGCGGTATGGTTATATGACTTTCATCTATTAGTAATAACATATCGTCTGGAAAATAATCAAATAAGGTATATGGTGTATCACCCGGTCTTCTACCATCAAAATATCTTGAATAGTTTTCAATACCGTTTGTATAACCCATTTCACGAATCATCTCAATATCATAAGAAACTCTCTCACGAAGTCTTTGTGCCTCAATCAATTTTCCACGTTCTTCAAAAGCTTTAACTTCTTTTTCCATATCGCTTTGCATTTCTTCAAGGATACGCTCCATACCCTCTTTTCCACCAACAACATAATGTGTTGCTGGATAAACTGCAAAATGCGAAAGAGAAGCAGTCTTTTTCCCAGAAACAACTTCTATTTCACTGAGAGCGTCAATTTCATCGCCAAACAATTCAACTCTAATAGCCTTTTCACTCATGTCGGCTGGGAATATATCCACTGTGTCACCACGCACTCTAAACGTACCACGAGTAAAAGCAAAATCGTTTCTTTTATATTGATTTTCCACCAGTCTAGATATCAATTCCTCTCTTGAAAGAGTAAACCCTGGTGCGAGCGAAATAACACTTTTTTTATACATTTCAGGCTCACCAAGACCATATATACAAGACACCGAAGCAACAATTATAACATCTTTTCTTTCAAAAAGTGAACACGTCGCAGCGTGCCTGAGTTTATCGATTTCATCATTGATTGAAAGTTCTTTCTCAATATATGTATCTGAGCTTACAATATAAGCCTCAGGTTGATAGTAATCATAGTAAGAAACAAAATAATTAACACTGTTATTTGGAAAAATTTCACGGAGCTCATTACAAAGCTGAGCTGCTAAGGTTTTATTGTGAGCAATAATCAGCGTAGGTCTTTGAACTCGCTGTATAATATTAGCCATAGTAAAAGTTTTACCCGATCCAGTAACACCGAGCAACACCTGTGTTCTAAGTCCGTCATTTAACCCTTGCACTAAGCTATCTATAGCTTGTGGCTGGTCACCAGTAGGCTTATACTTAGAAACAATCTCAAATTTTTTCTCTTGTTTTTCCTTTGCCATACAGTTTTATTATAACCTATTGTTTCATAATTTACTAGTGTTTTAAAAACTGTCACTTAAAAAAGTCAAAAAATATGAGTCGTGATAAACTAACCATGTAAAGGAGGCAATATGCGTGAACTATTAAAATTTGACAGCTTTGATATTATGCAAAAACGAGTTATTAAAAAGGGATTAAAGCTAAATCATCTATTCTTACTAGATTACTTAATACAATTTTTCGCAAGCGGAAGAGCCTCAAGAAAATTAGATCAAAACGGCAACACATACTGGCTAATAACCTGCAACAAAATTGTTCAAGACTTACCCATTCTCGACATAAAAAAGCGCAGAGCATTAATGCTACTGCGCGATCTTGAAAAAGCAAAGTTTATTGATATAAAACAAATAAACAGCCGCTCTCCCAAGTATTATATAAAAATAAATCTTTAGTCATGGCGAAGTGCGTCAATAGGCATAAGGTTAGAAGCCTTGATTGCTGGATACATACCAAATATAACGCCGATAAGAACACAGAATCCAAGACTCATCGCAATAACCCAAAGAGGCATTGCAAGAGCTATTCCCATAACAGAGCCTATGATAAGCGAACCGATAAACGATATAAAAAGGCCTATTCCGCCGCCTATTAAACTTACAATCAAAGCCTCGATTAAGAATTGAAGTCTAATACTAGATTTTTTAGCACCGATAGCTTTTCTAATACCTATCTCACGAGTACGTTCGGTTACAGCAACAAGCATAATATTCATAATGCCTATACCACCGATTATGAGAGATATCGAAGCAATTACTGTAAGCATAATTGTTAAAATATCCATAGTTGCACCCATAATTTGAGAAACGGTTTTCATAGGTATAATCATAAAATCTTCAAACAAGTTAGGAAAACCTAAGTTCATCATGCCTAGCCCCATATTTATAGAAGCAGCATCAATCACATCTTCACTATCAAAAAGAAAGTATGCACCATTAAGTTGTACATCTTCAATAACATCTTTCTCGAAGAAGTGAGCATTATCATCACTAAACGTAACATAAACATTACCTTGTTTACGTTTACTATATTCTATAAGTGCGCCTATGTTACCACCCACTTGCCCCATGTTTGATTGAGTATCACCTGAGCCCATGAGCGCAGCATCTTCTTCTACTAAAATTCCAACTATTTCATAATCTTTACCACCTTCAAATGTTTCATCGATTGTAACAGAATAACCTTCGGCAAACTCATAATCTAAACCATCAATATGGTTATAGACACGAGTAAGAAGAGAATCTGGGTCAAGACTTTCAATAGGGTCTACATAAGACTCATAAACAAAATACTCGCCATCTTCAATTATTAAAGATTCATCATATTCAGGAATCTCGCCTGTATACCCTTTTTCATCAAGCATTTTCACAAGTTCTTTATGAAACTCTTCGATATCGGCTTTAACTTTAGATTTAAAAGAATAGTTATACGTCGCAATTTTTCCACCAAGAAAAACTGTACTATTTAAAACCTCACTATCTGATTTCCCTTTAAGAAATGCATTTATAAATTCCCTATCAACTACACACTCATCTGCAGCTTGAGCAAAACGTCCATCTACTTTCAAATCTCGAAGCTCAACAAACTTATCATCTACAGCATTGACCGTAGAACCAATTCTAAACACTAAAGCTTCTCCATTAAATTCTCCATTTATTTTGTGAGAAGATTTTTCAATTACCACATCTCCTTTCGCAACTGCTGTATAGGTAAATGTGCCATTTGCTTCGTTTTTTTCAAGACCACTAGCAAGAGCATTTAACTCAGTCAAGGTAAATGATTTCTTTGTGCTTGAAGTTAGAAGTGTAATCATTCTGCTTTCTCTGCCAAGAGCATCCATAATAGACTGTGTTGCGCCGTTAGACACTGTGGTTAAAAGCGCTACAGTTGTAACACCAATAATAACACCCAGCATTGTAAGAAAAGTACGCATCTTTGAAGTCCAAAGGGATTTAAACGCCATTTTTATTGCATTACCAAGCATATTAAACCTCCTCCCTCTTCACTTTTTTCTTGCGACCTTTCTTTATTTCGTCTCCTGCAACCTTTCCATCGTGTATTTTAATAATACGATTAGCATGGCTAGCAACGTCTGCATCGTGAGTAATGAGAATAATTGTTGTGCCAAGTTCTTTATTCAAACGTGTCAAAATTTCCATAACTTCACTACCGGTCTTTGAATCAAGGTTTCCTGTAGGCTCATCAGCCAAGATTACAGATGGGTGCGTAGCTAAGGCGCGTGCGATAGCAACACGCTGTTGCTGACCACCAGAAAGCTCGGTTGGTTTATGTTTTGCGCGATCAAGCATTCCCACAGCACTAAGAGCTTCTTCTACGCGTTTCTTGCGTTCAGAGTGTTTCAAGCCCTGATATACAAGTGGAAGTTCTACGTTTTCATAAGCGTTTATTTTAGAAAGCAAATTAAAGCCTTGAAAAATAAATCCTATCTTTTTATTGCGTAAAGCAGCAAGGGCATTTTCAGAAAATTTGCTAATTTGCACACCATCTACATAGTACTCGCCAGACGTTGCCTTATCCAAGCAACCGATGATATTCATAAGCGTACTCTTACCCGATCCCGATGGGCCTATGATTGACACAAACTCACCATCATTAATTGTAAGAGAAACATCATCAAGCGCCTTTACAACACTGTCTGCACTCATTTGATAATATTTTTTTATATTTCTTAGTTCTAACATGTTTTTTCTCCATAATAAGTATATTCAGTATAAACCAAAATGTAAACAAAATAGGCAAAGTAATTGACAAAAAATACCATCTGTTGTAATATTGTAGCTATAATCGTAAGGAGAAAAATTATGAGCGAAAAAGCAACAATGGACAAAGTTATTAACCTTTGCAAATCACGTGGATTTGTATTCCCTGGAAGTGAAGTTTATGGTGGATTTGCAAACACTTGGGATTTTGGTCCAGTGGGCGTAGAACTTAAAAATAATATTAAAAAAGCTTGGTGGAAAAGATTTGTACAAGAGAATAAAAATACTTATGGCGTAGACGCTGCAATTTTAATGAATCCAAAGGTTTGGGAAGCATCTGGTCACGTTGCTGGTTTCTCTGATCCAAAAATGGACTGTAAGAATTGTAAAACTAGACACAGAGCAGACAATTTAATTGAAAACCATTCAAAAGGCAGCGTTGTTCCAGACGCAATGACAAACGAAGAAATGGAACAATATATCGCAGAGCATCAAGTTAAATGCCCTAACTGTGGAAAAATGGACTGGACACCTATCCGTCAATTCAAACTCATGTTTGAAACAAGCCGTGGCACAATCGATACAGATAAAGACACTGTTTATCTTCGCCCTGAGACTGCTCAAGGTGAATATGTGAACTTTTTAAACGTTCAAAGAAGTGCACGTGCCAAAGTTCCTTTTGCTATCGCCCAAGTTGGTAAAGCATTTAGAAACGAAATCACTCCAGGTAACTTCCTCTTTAGAACAATCGAGTTTGAACAAATGGAACTTCAAACTTATGTTAAAGACGAAGATTCAATGGCAATGTATGAGCAAAGAAAAGCAGATGCTTGGAAGTTCGCAAACGATATCGGATTAAAGGAAGAAAATTTGCGTTTCCACGACCATGACAAACTTGCTTTCTATGCAAAGGCTGCTTGTGATATTCAATTTAAGTTCCCTATCGGCTGGCAAGAATTAAATGGTATTCACCACAGAAGCACACACGACCTTGGCCGTCACCAAGAATACAGTGGAAAATCTATGCTTTACACTGATCCTGTATCAAACGAAAAATATATTCCAACCATCGTTGAATATTCAATCGGTGCGGATAGATTAACACTTGCTATTCTTTGTGAAGCTTATGACGAAGAAGTTTTAGAAGGCGGCGACACAAGAGTTGTAATGCACCTCCACCCTGCAATCGCTCCATACAAAGTAGCAGTTCTCCCACTTCAAAAGAACTTAAGCGAAAAAGCAAACAAAGTTTATAGCGAGCTTGCAAAACACTTTATGTGTGACTATGATGAAGCTGGCTCAATCGGTAAAAGATATAGAAGAGAAGATGAAATCGGTACCCCATTCTGCGTAACAGTTGACTTTGACAGCTTAGAAAATGACACATTCACAATCCGTGACCGTGACACAATGAAGCAAGAACGTATGACAATAGACGAGATCATTGCATATGTTAATGAAAAAATACAATTTTAATCAAAACAAAAGAGCTCTTACTTAGAGCTCTTTTTTATTTCTTCTATGAGTTTTATAGATGTTTGATCCTCAATTATCATTCTAGGAATATCATCTTCTGATAGATTGAATATAAAATTAAATATTATATTATTAAAATCTATTTTAACCATATCACTAGTAATATTAAATTTGCTAAGAAACTGATTTACAATATCTATTACATACTTTTCCTTATTCGTTTTGCACTGGAGACATATGACAATTATATCATTATCTAAAACCCTCCTATACCCAGCATTAAAGCTATAAATTAGATTCATTTCCTGTCTTAGCTTTGTCCACATAAAAGATTTGTCTGTTCCAAAATAATAATCAACATAGTGTTTAAAGAACGGGTTTTCACTCACCTTGGAATCTAACTTTATACCAAACATCAAAAGTACACTATCTTTTTTTGTTAACTTTTTTAAAAAGACTGCTTCTTTTTTTATAGAATACATCAAATTTTGATAATTATTAATTGCTAATCCACAAACATCAAATGAATTCTCACTTTTTTTCCCATATACAGAAAAGTCGCAATTTAAAACATTATAGTACTGTTTATACATGTGGTATAAATGTTCGCTTGTTATTTTTTCTAAACTAATATATGTTCCCAACTCATTTTTCTGAATTTCTTGAAACATACTTTTAAGCAACTCTTCATACAGTTTATCAGTTTCTTTTGCTTGATAAAAAGATATTTCTTCTTTTATAATTTTTTTCTGTTGCTCTAACATATTTTCAATATCTTTACAGGTTATTGAAAATATAGTTTCAATAATCAAATCCTGAATTTGTTCAGAATCTTTAGGATAATATGCAAACTCAAAATATGTTGCAGAATATTCTGTATATGCATTCCATTCAAAAATAAAATTTTTCTCATTAAGTTTACTGCTAACAATTTCCGCCACAATGTGTTCAAGCAGATGCATCTCGCCACCATATAAATCTGATAAAGCACCGGTTTTTATTTTTAATAAAGAATGTTCCAACACCAAATTTTCATTACAATATGCAATTCTGTTAATACTCCATGTCTGGCTCATTTTCATTATCCTCAATTATCTCTTTTTTTTTAGATAAAATCTCAATTCCACCAGTAGAACCATTAACAATTATATTCTCCGCATTTGAAAGCAACTCAAGGTTATCATCTCCAATACCAGTAATACAAGGTATACCAAGTTCCCTAGCAATTATGGCTGTATGACATAAAAATCCACCTTCGGAAGTTACTATAGCTTTTGCATTTACCATAGCTTCGACCCAATCTGGATCCGTATAGAAAGTGGCTAGAATAGCACCCTTTTCAAAAGATTCTATATCTTCTACATCTTCCAAATAACAAACTTTGCCTTCAGCAATACCTTTTGATGCTGGTGTTCCTGAAATATTGTATTCAGCATCGTCTTGCATTTCTTCAACAATTTCAGTTACTGGACGAAATTGTAGCATATAAAATTCTCCATTTCTTATACACCATTCAAAGTCACAAATCTTTCCCATTTCCTTTTGATAGTCAAGCAATATTTTACCAACTAGTTCATTACTCGCTTTAATTCCAGTTTTTGTGCGTAAATCAACTTTCTCTGTCGTTGGAGTTACTTTTCCAGACACCAATTTGTCTCCGCACCCCTCAATCCATTCAAGAATACCGGTATCTGAAGATTGTCCTAACCAAACCCCAGAATAATCTGCCTTGATAAACTCTTGAACAACAATTGCCATCTCAGGTTTGTTTAAGTTGAATTGTTTTATATAAGACAAAACTCTTGGATTTATACAAGAATTTTTGACAATCTCAATTTTCTCTAACACATTTTCAAATTTAACATCTAAACAGCTATCAAACATACCTGCAAAAGAATTTTTTTCACCATCTTCAGAAGTTGCAGAACTTCTTATTGCATACGTTTTATTTTTATCTAGCTTAGATAAAACAAGTTCAACGCTACTATTAGATATAGGCAAAACAAGGGTCTTTGGAATATTTTTATTATAACTTCTTAAAACTGCTAATCCGTAATTTTTACCACCAACTACAGAAGCCAACTCAGATTCCATACCAACTTCTACAAGACAAGCCAAAGTATCAATATCAATAACAGGACTTTTTCGTAAATTATATAAAACAAGAAGTTCACGAGAACCGCAATCTAATTCCCCATATTTATCTGTATAAAACTCTTTAAACTCATCCCTACACGCACAGAAAATAGGATACAGATACGAATTGTGATAAATATTTTGATTATCTTGCCAATCTTTTAACAGCAAGTATTTTTTTACTATCTGCGAATTTATATTTTCAATGTTGTCTAATTTTTGAGTAAATTTAGTAAGTTTTGAGGGATTTAGTTTATCTAATTTTGCCAATTCTTCAAGATAGTTTTCGCCAAAAACTGATTTGAGTTCATCTGCAATTGCTTCACTATAAATAGATCCTTCAGTAATAACCTCACCCAATCCATAGTATGCATACGCCTCACGAGCCATCAACCACCTTTCATCTAATTTTTCAAGAGATCTAGACATGTCGATTGCCTTTTTACTCTTATCTCGCAACATTATTAAATATTGCTCAACTTCAGTAGGAGATCTATCAGTTTTAAAAAAGTTTAACATATCAACAACTTGATCATGTACTCTTTCATTCATCATAGAATCAAAAAGTTCTGTATTCACCCATAACTCATCAACAAAAAAATCTTTAACATTTTTTTCAAAGTCTTTAAAGTTTTTAAAACTTATTTTTTCACAATACATCTTAAATCCCTCTCTTCTTCATAATTTTTATTTTTTATATATCTAATTGCCGGACATCCACCATTGCAAAAGTTAACATACTTACATTTTTTACATTTATTATCTTTAATTACAACGTTTCGTAAATGGTTTAATTTATTATCATATTGCCAAATATTTAGCATCGGTTTTTCAAATACGTTACCACTAATAAAATCATTATGCAAGGCAGTACACCCTATTACATCACCACTAGGTAAAATCTCTAACTTAAGCTGCCCTGCCTCACACTTAGAGAATATTTTTTCAACGCCAGTTTTAGGTACGCGTTTTATTTTTCCATAATGCAAATATTGTAAACAACCTTCAGCTCTCAAATAAACATCTAATCCATTATCGATAATAAATTGTTGTAATTTATCGTGGATCTTTCCAAAATCTACAAAATTTTTAATTTGAACATCAACATCGTCATAAATATTATTATAAATAGAAAGTGAAGCTGCCTTTATTTGCTCTTTATCCAAAAAGATCATTAACTCTTCAAGCTGCTTCTTAGATTGTTTATACCACACTGTATTTATTTTGCAATACTTACCAACCTTGCGGATATTATTTATAACACGCTCAACATCTAATCCTGTAATATTTGTATGATAACCATCAACGCTTTGTAAAGAAATAGATAATCCTATATTTTTATATTTCTTTATTCTGTTTGCAATTTCCTCATTTAATAAGTAAGCATTTGTTGTTACTGTGAATCTTATACTTTTAGTCCCCATGTAATCAAGTAAATCACAAATATATGGAAGCATTAAAGGTTCACCACCAAGCAAAGATACAAAAGGAACTTTTGCTTGTTCACAATAATCAATAATTGAGCAAACTTGTTCAAATGTCATAAACTCTAGTTTGTTATCACAATACTTTCTTACATAACAAAATTCACACTTTGCTTGACATGCGTATGTAGGATAAATTGTAACACTAATAGGTGCGTATAAACAATTTAATTTTTTACACCTATCATAATTGTTTTTTAATAAAGAAAGTATAGGTATTAAATCATCATCCCTCTTAATGCTAGGCGCTATGAACCCATACTCTTCATAGTTTCTAGCATTAAAATTCGAAGATATATTAAAAACATCTTTAATACTACGTTTTATTTCCTTAAGATCATTATTATATTTTAAACATAACAAAACAATAGCATCATGTGTTGGTATTTGATAGTAATAATTTGTTCTAAAATCCACTATCAATCCGCCAAAATACTCAAGTCTAACTAAAATATTGCTATCCAATTGATAATAATTATTTTTCATTCTTATTAGATTTAATGCCCTTTTTCCAGCCATCTCCTTTAGAGAAACGACTATTGTCAATTAAATTATCTAATGCAATTTGTTTTATTTTTTTCATACTAATTTCTCCTTTTCAAAAAATAAAAATCCTTGAATACTATTATTGGCAAGTTGAAAGCTTTTTTTTATAGATAGATCTTTCACAAAGTGTTGATATAGAAGCAAGGTCATAAATAGCATCGCATCTCTTGAATCTATAACATCTTTAGGCGCTATGTATGGATTGCAGCCATTTTGTAAAAAGACCTTTACAAAATCCTCTCTACTTGTCCAACAACCCAAACAAATAACTGGAATATTAGGCAACTCTCCACACAACTCTTTACTAGAAAAATCAATCGTTTCATAATTATTCGGAGCCGATGGCATTGAAGAAGCGATTAAACTATTAACACCAAGATCATCATCACCATGAGCACATATAATAATTAAATTTGTATTTTCATAAATATTAGTACCATTTACTAAAGAAATAAAATCATCCGCACAACCAACTCTTGATTTAATAACATCACAATCAAACATCTCAAGCGTTTTAGTTAGAGCTTCAGCCTCTAAATCACAATACAAACATGAAATTATCTGTACTTGATATTTCTTCATATCTCCTCCAATCTTACTAATAAAGCCTCCAATTATCCGTTTACTAAATCCTAACACCACATTTAAATTCTGTCAATAATTTATTTCGCTTATTTATCCTTTTTAATTTAATTTTACAAGAACTTAAGTGAAAAAGCAAATGAAGTTTATAGCGAACTTGCTAAACATTTCATGTGTGATTACGATGAAGCTGGTTCAATCGGTAAAAGATATAGAAGAGAAGACGAAATCGGTACCACACTCTGCGTAACAGTTGACTTTGACAGTTTGGAACACGACACATTGACAGTCCGTGACCGTGACACAATGAAGCAAGAGCGCAAGACATTAGACGAAATCATCGCTTACGTTAACGAAAAAACACAATTTTAATAAAACAAAAGAGCTCTTTCTAGAGCTCTTTTTTTATTGCTATTTTATCAAATTATTATATTCAGTTTTAAGCGTATTAATTTCAGACGTAATGCTTTCAACTTCACTTGAAGATTGACCATAAATAAAGGAAACTAAATTGCGTTTATAATTCATAATTTTCATCTTTGTGTAAAGCTTAGCAACTTTAGCCTTTTCATCGCTTTCACTTAAATAATCACACGCTGTAATCTTTGCGTCAATTTTATCTTTCACCCCATCAAATCTATAAATGTCCATTAAATCATTTTTAGCTTCAGAAACAGTTTTCGATAAATCTGTTAAAACCTCATCATAATATACGCCAAACAAGAAAGAATATTTATTATCAGTTTTATCTAAGTCATTTAAAGCCATAGTTTTTGCCACGTCTTTATTACCAAGTCTATATTCACAAACTAAGAGCTGACTTTCTAAATAGCTTTCTAAATCTACAACGAAAGCAACTTCACTTTTTTTTGCGGACGCAATACTAACCTCGTTTACCTCACTTGCAAACTTATTAAAATCATCTTTTGCAAATAGTTCTTTTATGTAAGTTTTAGATTTATCGTAATTATCTTTTTCTAAGCACTTTTGTATAAGATTATATAAGTCTGAATTGCTGTTGCTCTTTTTGTAAACAGCTTCGAAAGTTGCAATCTCGGCCCTACCCATACCAAGCTTACTATATGTACTTGAAAGAGTATCTGGTTTTATTATAAAAATGTAGGATAAAACCAAACATATAAATCCTACAATAATTAAAATTGTTCTAAGAGCAGTGATTGCTATAACTTTACCATATTTTTCTTCTGTCATACTTTAAGTATATATATTTATAGACATTTTAGCAAGCGTTTTTAACATGAAAAAAGAGCAGGCTTAAGCATGCTCTTTTATTTAATAAACCGCCTGAAACATCGATAGAATCTGAGTATTATGTCAGACATAAGACCTATGTCACACATAACACCTAAACTTTATGACATGATTGAAGCTACAGATCCGTCACCACAAGCTGTTGTAAGCTGACGAATAGCTTTAGTTCTAACGTCCCCTGCCACCATTATGCCAGGTCTTGAGGTTTTACAATCTTCACCTGCTACGATATACCCTCTCTCGTTTATATCTACTAATCCTTCAAAAGGCTTACTTGCTGGTATTTGACCAATGCTCACAAATAAACCCTCAGCCAAAATATTTTCAGTATTACCGTTGTGATTATTAACTTCAACAATCTCAAGTTTGTCGTTTCCTATTAATCTTGAAACGGTAGTAGAAAGCCTAATCTCAACGTTATCTAAAGCTTTTACAGCATCGATTAATTTTTGTTCGCCTGTCAAATAATCTAGGTTTTGAAGAATATAAACTTTGGTACAGATCTTAGAAAGATAAATTGCATTTTGAAGAGCAGAATTTCCCCCACCAACAACTGCAACAGGTTTTGATGCATAAAAGTCGCCATCACATACAGCACAATATGCCACACCTTTGCCCGTGAGCTCCTCTTCTCTACCTATACCGAGTTTACGATGAGAAGCCCCCGTTGCAATAATAATAAATTTAGATTCAAAAGTTTCATTTCTATCAGTTGTAACCTTTTTTGTATCACCAAGATCTTCTACTTTTGTGACCATGGCAAATTCAAAATCTACACCAAGATTATCAGCCTGCTCATACATTTTATCAGCGAGCTCTATGCCAGAAATTGACATTTGTGTTGGGAAATTTTCAACCTTTGGGCTAGACGCAATCTGCCCTCCGATTGAATTTCCCTCGATCACTAAAACCTTTTTGCCACTTCTAGCAGAATAAATACTACTAGTGAGCCCTGCAGGGCCAGCCCCTATTATTATAACGTCGTACATAATTTAATCCTTATTTTTCAATATATCCACGAATATTAGATACATTTACAATTTTTTCTCTTGTTCCATTTTCTTCAACAATTAGTGTTGGAGCAGAATTTACACCATATTCAACAGCCATTTCTTTGTTTTCATTAGCAACAACTTTAGAATACTTAACACCTGCTTTATCTAAGAATTTTTCAGCCATTTTGCAGTTTGGACAAGTTGAAGATACGAATAAAATATATTCTTTTTCAGTTTTTACTGGAGCTGCAACTTCAACCGCCTCTTCATGACCACATTCACATTTCTTTTCCTTAAAATTTGAGCGCTCTAAGCAGTAACTCTTTCTTTGTTTGTATTCTTGAGTTTTACCATCATTCCAGTTTTTAACAGGACGATAATAACCAGTAATTCTACTAAACACTTCAGTTTCCCTGCCACAGTGTGGACAATTAAATTGTTCACCTGCAAGATAACCATGATCAGCACAAATTGAGTATATAGGAGAAAGTGAATAGTATGGGAGTCTATAGTTGTCAGCAATCTTACGAACTAAATTTGCTGCAGCTTTCCAATCAGGAAGTTTCTCGCCAAGGAAAGCGTGGAACACAGTACCAGATGTGTAAAGTGTTTGAAGTTCATCTTGAACATCTAAAGCCTCAAATAAATCTTCAGTATATCCTACTGGCAAATGAGATGAGTTTGTATAGAATGGAGTATCACCCTCAGAAGCCGTGATAATATCTGGGAATTTAGCCTTGTCATGTTTTGCAAATCTATAAGATGTGCTTTCTGCAGGAGTAGCCTCCAAGTTAAATAAATCTCCATATTTCTCTTGGTAATCTGAAAGTCTTTCACGCATGTGATTAAGAACTCTCTTAGAAAACTCTTGAGTTTCTTTACTTGTCATGTCTTTGCCTATCCATTTAGCATTAAGACCAGCCTCGTTCATACCAACTAAACCGATTGTTGAGAAGTGGTTTGAGAAAGTTCCAAGATAGTGTTTTGTATATGGATATAGCCCGTTATCTAATAATTGTGTAATAACTTTTCTCTTAACATCAAGAGAACGAGCTGAAATATCCATAAGCTTATCAAGGCGTTCAAAGAATTCTTCTTCAGTTTTAGAAAGATAAGCAATCTTTGGCATATTGATAGTAACAACACCGATAGAACCTGTAGATTCACCGCTACCAAAGTAACCACCTGTTTTCTTTCTAAGTTCACGGAGGTCTAAGCGAAGTCTGCAACACATACTTCTAACATCGCTAGGTTCCATATCACTGTTTACATAGTTAGAGAAATATGGAGTACCATACTTACTTGTCATTTCAAACAAGAGTTTGTTGTTTTCGGTTTCAGACCAGTCAAAGTCACGAGTAATAGAATATGTTGGAATAGGATATTGAAATCCGCGACCGTTAGCATCACCTTCAATCATGATTTCGATGAAAGCTTTGTTAATCATATCCATTTCTTTCTTACAATCTTTGTACTTAAAATCCATTTCTTTGCCGCCAACAATAGCGTTAAGTTCAGCAAGATCATTTGGAACTGTCCAGTCAAGAGTGATGTTTGTAAATGGAGCCTGTGTACCCCAACGAGATGGTGTGTTTACACCAAATACAAATGATTGAATACATTGTTTAACTTGTTTTTGATTAAGATTATCCACTTTAACAAATGGAGCGAGATATGTATCAAAACTCGTGAAAGCTTGCGCACCTGCCCATTCGTTTTGCATAATTCCAAGGAAGTTTACCATTTGGTTACAAAGTGTAGATAAATGACTAGCTGGCGCAGAACTAATCTTTCCAGGTATGCCGCCAAGGCCTTGTTGAATTAACTGTTTGAGTGACCAACCAGCACAATATCCTGTAAGCATAGAAAGGTCATGAATATGAATATCTGCATTTCTATGAGCTTCAGCAATTTCTTCATCATAAGCTTCAGAAAGCCAGTAGTTTGCTGTAATCGCACCAGAGTTAGATAAAATTAAACCACCAACAGAATATGTAACCGTAGAGTTCTCTTTCACCCTCCAGTCATTGATTTTAAGGTAGTTATCTACAACCTTTTTATAGTCGATAAGAGTGTTTTCAGCCTCTCTTACCTTTTCGCGTTGTTTACGATAAAGAATGTAAGCTTTAGCAACATCTGCATAACCAGCTTCAATCAACGCAACTTCAACGCTGTCTTGTACATCTTCGATATTAACAACATCATCTTTAATCTTCTTTTCAAAATCGCTTGAAGCGCGAAGTGCTAAGAGGTTAAGAATTTCAAAAGTATAATTCTTACCTATTGCGTCAAACGCCTTCTCGATAGCTGTAGTGATTTTGCCAACCTCGAAATCTACAATTTTTCCATCTCTTTTTTTAACCTTAAACATTTTATTAGCCTCCTTTTTGTCTTTGGTTTGTTGTTATACGCCACGAAGAGCGATATTACCATTATATTGTTTTGCGAGTTCTAAAAACTCATTCATTTCGCTTGGCGAGAAACTTTCAAATTTTTCATCGCCTAAAAGATCACCTGAATCCTTGAAGTTTTGTAAGAAGTAATTTTTTGCATTAGGTATAAGCTTTGAAATTTCCTCAATGTCAACCTTTGTTGTAAGCCCCTTTATGCAAGTTGTTCGGAACTCATGCTCAACATTACTGTTTTCCAAGAGATCTATACTTTTTAAGATATTATTTGGATAAAATCCATTCAATCCTATAAAGTTAGAATATCTCTTTGGATCCCCTTTAATATCCATTGCCACATAGTCCACCAAACCAAGCTCCATTATTTCTTTTAACTTATCCGTTAAAAAGCCATTTGTATCGAGTTTAATTTGGTAACCCATTGTTTTAACCTTTGCCATAAATTGCAAAAGGTCGTTTTGAAGCAGAGGTTCACCGCCTGAGATAACCAAACCGTCGATTACTCCCTTTCTTTTTTCTAAAAAGGCAAAAATCTCACTTTCAGGAATAAGCTCCCACCTGCCATTTACAACACCCGAATTATGACACCACGGACATCTAAAATTGCAGCCTTCGGTAAAAATCATACAAGCAACCTTGCCAGGAAAATCAAGTATAGTAAGTTTATTTAAGCCCGAAATTTTCACTTTTTATCCTCCTAGCTGTTCTCTTTTTTAATTTTTTACAAATTCCATATATTGTGATAACTATTTTTGTCGAAACACAAGATATTGTGGTCGACTGCGATTATAGTATCAAATATGCAAATGGCGTGTCAAACAAAAAACCACGTTTTTTTAAAATAATTTTTGCTCAAAAATGTTTCACAATTTTTCAAATGTTTCACAAAAAAATAAAATGTAGAAAAGCAAACTTTTTGTTAAGCTTTCTACATTTGAATCCTTACTTTTCGTAAAAAAATAATCATGAAAATACAACTAAATTTTTGCAAATTTGTACACTTTGCACAAACCCACTTTTTCTAGCATTTTTCTACATTTTGCCTCGTTTTGTACACATTTTCTACATAGACCTATTTATTATAGAAAAAATAAAAAAATACCACACTATCTATATGAAATTATTAGAGTGAAAAAGATAATTATTGTTTTAAATATTAAAGCCAAGAATTGATTATTATAGAAAGAAATAAGAAAAACCCAGGCAGGCGCATACAATGACGTATGTAACTGTCTGGGTTTTTTAAATTTCTGCAATAGAATGATTATTTTTTAGCCTTAATAGCTGATTGAGCAGCAGCAAGTCTCGCAATAGGCACCCTAAATGGTGAGCAAGAAACAAAATCAAGACCGATTTTATGACAGAACTCGATTGACGAAGGATCACCACCATGTTCTCCACAAATACCGCAATGAAGACTCTTTCTTGCGCCTTTACCAAGATTTACAGCCATTTCCATAAGTTTACCAACACCAACAGTGTCAAGTCTTGCAAATGGATCTGATTCGTAAATTTTGTTTGAATAGTATGATGGTAAGAACTTACCAGCATCATCACGACTGAAACCGAATGCCATTTGAGTAAGGTCGTTTGTACCAAAGCAGAAGAATTCAGCTTCTGCAGCTATCTCGTCAGCAGTTAATGCTGCACGAGGAATTTCAATCATTGTACCAACTTCATACTTGAGGTTAGCGCCAGCTTCAGCGATAACACTATCAGCTGTTTTTACAACGATGTCTTTAACAAACTTAAACTCTTTAATTTCTCCAATAAGAGGAATCATGATTTCTGGAACAATATTCCAGTCAGGGTGTGCTTTAGAAACAGCAATAGCAGCTTTTATAACAGCCTTTGTTTGCATTACTGCAATTTCAGGATATGTTACAGAAAGACGGCAACCACGATGACCCATCATAGGGTTAGACTCATGAAGATCTTTGATGTATTGTTTAATTTCTGCAATAGACTTACCTTTTGCTTTAGCTAAAGCAGCGATATCAGCTTCTTCAGTTGGAACAAACTCATGTAGTGGTGGATCAAGGAAACGAATTGTAACAGGGTTACCTTGAAGAGCCTCAAAGAGTCCTTCAAAGTCGCTTTGTTGCATAGGCTCAATTTTTGCGAGAGCTGTTTCACGCTCTTCAATAGAGTCTGAACAAATCATTTCACGGAAAGCACCGATTCTGTCTGGTTCGAAGAACATGTGCTCTGTACGACAAAGACCGATACCTTCAGCACCAAGCTCAACAGCTCTTTTAGCATCTTTTGGATTATCAGCATTAGTTCTAACTCCAAGAGTTCTAAACTTATCAGCAAGTTTCATAATTCTTCCGAAGTATCCACTGTTAGGATCAGCGTCTACTGTCTTGATTTCGCCATCATAGATTTTACCAGTAGAACCATCAAGAGAAATCCAATCCCCTTCTGTATATGTTTTGCCACCAAGAGTAAAGCGTTTATTTTCTTCGTCCATTTTAATATCGCCACAACCAGATACGCAGCAAGTACCCATACCACGAGCAACAACGGCAGCGTGAGATGTTTGTCCACCACGAACTGTTAAGATACCTTGAGCATATTTCATACCTTCAATATCTTCCGGAGATGTCTCTAAGCGAACAAGAATTACTCTTTCTTTATTTTTACCACGGCTAGCAGCTTCTTCAGCTGTAAACACAACTTTACCTGTAGCAGCACCAGGAGATGCAGCAATACCTTTACCGATAACATTGTTTTTATCAGCAGCTTTTAAAGCAGCCGCGTCAAATGTTGGGTGTAAAAGCATATCTAAGCTCTTAGCATCAATTTGCATAACAGCTTCTTCTTCACTAATCATTCCCTCATCAATTAAATCGCAAGCGATGCGGATAGCTGCAGCAGCAGTTCTCTTACCATTACGAGTTTGAAGCATGTAAAGTTTCTTATTCTCGATAGTAAACTCCATATCTTGCATATCACGATAGTGTTTCTCTAAAGTGTTGCAAATTGTTAAGAATTGATCATAAACTTCAGGCATGATTTCCTTCATTTGAGCGATAGGCATAGGTGTACGAACACCAGCAACAACGTCTTCACCTTGAGCGTTCATTAAGAATTCACCCATAAGACCTTTTTCACCAGTTGCAGGGTTACGAGTAAACGCAACACCAGTACCACTTGTTTCACCCATGTTACCGAAAGCCATCATTTGAACGTTAACCGCTGTACCCCAGCTATAAGGGATATCATGATCCATACGATAGATGTTAGCTCTTGGGTTATCCCAGCTTCTAAATACAGCTTTAACAGCTTCGAATAATTGTTCTTTTGGATCGCTTGGAAAATCTTTTCCAAGTTGATTTTTATATTCAGCTTTGAACTGATTAGCAAGTTCTTTCAAGTCCTCAGCTGTAAGATCAAGGTCAAACTCTACACCTTTTTCTTCTTTCATTTTATCAATGAGTTTTTCGAAGTATTTTTTACCAACTTCCATAACAACATCAGAGAACATTTGAATGAATCTTCTATAACAGTCGTAAGCCCATCTAGGGTTACCACTTTTCTTAGCAATAACTTCAACAACTTCCTCATTTAAACCAAGGTTAAGAATTGTATCCATCATACCAGGCATAGATGCACGTGCACCACTTCTAACTGATACAAGTAATGGATTTTCCTTGTCGCCAAATTTTTTGCCAGTTATTTTTTCCATCTTTTCGATGTTTTCCATGATTTCAGCTTGAATTGAATCATTGATTTGTCTGCCGTCCTCATAGTACTGAGTACAAGCTTCAGTAGAAATTGTAAATCCTTGAGGTACTGGAAGACCAAGTTTGGTCATTTCAGCAAGGTTAGCACCCTTACCACCAAGAAGATTTCTCATTGAAGCATCGCCTTCACTAAATAAATAAACATATTTCTTGTTTGACATACTTATTTTATCTCCTTTTTTTATTGTCACTAAGTGATTATAACACACCTTTAAACGTGCTCGCAAGCCTTTTTTTAATCAAATTAATATTTATACAAACATTTTAAAGCTGTTAAGTTTCTCCCCTGTTTTGTAAACAAACATTTTATACATAAGTTCCAAGACATACTTCACATTTTCATTTGAAGTAAACTTAAGATTAGATATATTTTCAACATCGGTCTTGTCTATTATTTTCAAAATTGCAAGTTCACCCTTTGTGATATTAAAAGCATTCATTGTGTCGCATTTGTCACACACAACGCCGCCTGAAACGAACGAAAAATAATCCGCTGCCACCATCTCTTTACCACAAACCGAGCAGTTTTCAAAAGATAATTTATATCCTATAATACTTAGAGTAAGTAAGAAATATTTAATTGTTGCCGCCATAGCACTTGCTTCTTTATAACAAATATTGTTAAGAGTTTTTATTAGCGCCACAAAAAGTTCCGGCGACACCTCACCAACCCTAAGAGACTTACTTGTAAGTTCCAAACAAGTCAAAGCCAAATAATATTTATCAATATCCGTCGTGAGGTCAAAAAAACAATCGATGCTCGTTGCACCTGTGACTGTGTAAAAATCGTTTTTACCTGCTAAAACAAACTCAGCAAAACAAAAAGGCTGACCCGCAAAAGCAAGCTTTGCCTTTGCTTTTTTTACCCCTACAAGTTTTGCAGTGACAATCCCCTTTTCAAGCGAAAAGATAGTGACAAGCTTATCACTATCTTTATAATCTACAACCTTTAAAACTATTCCTTGTAATTTTATTTGTTCCATTATTCTCTTTCGTTTACATTATTTCTTTCATTATAATATTCGCGCTGCAGATCTCTAGCACCACAAACTGCCCCATAGTAGGCAATTCGTCCAGTTTTTTGAAACAGCTTAGAAGAAATACGTTTTACTCGCTCTAAATTTTTCATTTTTTCTTGATATTCTTTATCTGTCATAACTTTTGCCTCCTATTTATATTTTTACCACAATTTCGCGCGGATAACTCCATTTACTGACGCATTTTGTATATTTTATTCGTCAAACCCAAGATCGGCTAATGTTCCATGGTCAGATGCCCAATTTTCTTTAACTTTTACATACAATTCAAGATTTACTTTTCCACCAATAATTCTTTCAAGATCCTCCCTACTATATGAACCGATACGCTTTAACATTTGTCCATTCTTTCCTATTATTATGCCCTTATGTCTAGCATTATCACAAATAATGTCAGCGTAAATGTTTGTCGTTTTCCCTTTGTCTTCATATTTAATAATTTCTATTGCAATACCATGAGGAATCTCTTCTTGCAATAATAATAGGCATTTTTCACGCACAACCTCACTTGCCACAAACCTCATACTTTTGTCGGTATAGCTCTCAGGTTCAAACTCAGCCTCACCCTCAGGCAAAACTTCTTCAATAGCCTTAAGTAATGGCTCAAGTTTCATTTTCTTTAAAGCAGATAATACAAAGAATTGTTTAACATAACTAAAGCTATTTAATTCAGAGAGCACAGGATATAACTTTTCAAAGCTAGTTAAGTCCATTTTGTTAATTACAACAAATACAGGACAATCTGCATTTTCATTGTTTTTAATAAGTTTTTTATCAAACTCTGTAATCTTATTTGCATCAAGCACAATTAGAAGACAATCAACACCTTCTTTTGCACTACTTGTAGACTTGCTCATATATTTACCTAGTGCAGTTTGCCCACTTTGAATACCCGGAGTATCAATAAAAATCATCTGACACGAATCAGTTGTTCTTATTCCAAGTATATTATTTCTTGTTGTTTGTGGTTTTGGGCTTGTAATTGAAACCTTTTCTCCAACAAGCGCATTTACCAAACTACTTTTACCAGTATTCGGCTTACCAAGCAAAGCTATGTAACCAGTTTTAAACGCCATTACTTTCTCCTTTATAATACTATTGTAACACAAAAGCCATCTTTCACGCAAAGAAAAAGACCAAATATTACAATTTGGTCATTTTACTTAAAATTTCATCTTCTAAAGGTTTCATTACCGCAAAATCTTCATCTTTAATGTGGTCATATCCAAATAAGTGCAGCATACTATGTATAACAAGTTTTGCAAGTTCTTGCTCAACTGTTACACCATACTCCTTTGATTGACGATAAAGCTCAGCCATATTAATAGCCATATCACCCACAGGAACAACTCCTTTAAACGCGCAAACCTTAGCCTCCACACTGTTCACATCAAGCACATCACCTGGATTAAGATTAAATGTTGGAAAACTTAAAATATCCGTAACCTTGTCAACATTACGAGTTTCTTTATTTAGCAATCTTATTTCTTCATCATCTACAAAGTTAACACAAATAGAGATAGATGTCGGCTGAGACAACATGGTCGTAGCAAGCAACGCACTCTTTTTTACAATTCTTTTAAATTTCAAACTTTGTTTTTTACCTACAAAATATACTTTCATATTAACCTGCAATATTCTCAAGCGATTCAATAAAACAATCCACTTTAACAATATTCCCCTCTCTTCTAATAGTATAATCAATATTTATAATTTGGCAAGCAGAATTTATATTTTGCATAGCAAGCGATTTTGCCTGCTCTTTCAAATCAGCCTCCACTTCTTCAAAGGGCACAAACTTCACCACTTTAGCCATTTCTACATATTCGTACTCGGTCGAAAATATGGGCAAGATAAAATTTTTAAAAGGAGAGATCTTATTAACTTTTGTCTCATAATATTTATATCCTGGCAGATTATTAACGCCAAACTTTATACCAAAAAGTTCTAATACTGATTGCTTTTTTACATTACCAGTAGGCTTTAATCTTTCAATGTTTTCATTATATACAATGCTACTCATGTAATAAACTTTCGCCATAACAGTACCCACCGCATTACCACTCATGTCAGCCTTCAATAACGCATCCCCCTCACTCACAACATCACCAGCCTCGACTAATGATTCTCCAGCTGCAACTAATACACTTGTGATCACACCATTCTTAGTGGCAACCAAATCACCAGTTTTATATACGCTTGAGGCAAGATAAATCTTCACTTGCAGAGTAGTTCCATTTTTTTCAACAGTGGCAGCGGCAATTTCTTCATTACTTGAAACAATGTCTTGAGACAAATCATATAGAGAAATATTGCCCAAATTTGAGCCTATGCTAATATTATTTTTGCTAAGCGTATTTTCAACAGCCTGCCTTACCACAATATTTTCTTCGCCACGCAAATCAATATCAATATGCCAAATTTTAGAATTTATAGAAAACCCTACAAACAAAGAAATAAACACTCCAAACAATGCTCCAGACAATGAAAAAAGTCTAAATAAAAAATTTTCCATTCCACGCTTACGCACCACACAAACATCGAATTTATCGAATACTCTGCCTGACATAGCACTAACATAATCCACCCTACTAATATCAAGAAACATTGTTCTGGAATTATCTTTTTTGCGATATATATTAGAAATCTTTATTTTCTTTGAATAAAATATATTGAGGAGATTATCAAGGTTAAGTCCTGTTATTTTAATAGTATAGATTGTTTTCATACAATCTCCATAGAGGTTATGGCGCCACGCAAATAAATCTCACTCTCTGCCAAAGTTAAAATGGAAAGTGCCTCACCACAAACAATAAGTTTCTTTTTTTGTGGAAGGCTAAGCTCAATTCTATTATTTGTAAGTTCCACAATTTTTTTATATCCACTTATGGCAAGTCCCTTTGGATAAGTCAACTGAACCTGCCACTCACCCTTTCCAAAGCAATTAAAAACCTCTTCCAAAAAAGCCATCAATAATCTCCTCACCAAAATATATGTGATAATTTATAAAATAATGAGCACAATAAAAAAAATCCAGGCAGGCGTGTACTTTGTGTACATAACTGTCTGGATTGTTTTTATTTTTCTGCACTAGAATGCTCAAAATTTGGCTTAATAAACTGATACTTTTTTCTTATCTTTGCCTAATCTCTCAAATTTAACAATACCGTCTTTCTTAGCAAAGAGTGTATCATCATCACCGATGCCAACATTGTTTCCTGGATGGACTTTTGTTCCACGTTGACGAACTAAGATGTTACCAGCGAGTACTTTTTCACCAGCATATTTCTTAACGCCAAGTCTTTGAGCGTTAGAATCTCTACCGTTCTTTGAAGAACCGCCACCTTTCTTATGAGCAAAAAGTTGAATACGAATAAACATTACTTCTTTACCTCCAATTCTATAAAATCTGAAAAACCTTCATATAAATCTGACACACCCATAAGCATCGTATCTAAAATAACACTGCTTTTTAAGCGCTCAGTTTCTGTAAGGTTTTCTGGAAGGGTCAAATGCAAAAATCCTCTTTCTTCATCACGCTCGAGGTCAACATTTACACCTGCAACCGTCATAAGTCCTAAAACTGCAGTTTGAACCACGCTAGAAAGCGCTGCACAAACTATATCTTCGCCCTTCTCACCATAAAATGTGTGACCATCACACACCACTTCTGTTATTTCATTATTTTTCTTAAAAACTGTTACTTTTGTCATAATATTAACCAATAGAAACAATCTTTAATTTAGAATATGGTTGACGATGACCTTGTTTTTTACGTTCATTTTTCTTCGCTTTATACTTGTAAACAGTAATTTTTTCGCCTTTACCATGCTCTAAAACTTCAGCAACAACCTTAACGCCTTTAACTACACTAGCGCCAGTTTGTACTTTTTTACCGTCAGAAACAAGCAAGCAATCAAATTCGATTGTTTCGCCAACATTAGCGTTAACTTTTTCTGTTAAGTAGTATTTACCTACTTCTACTTTTTCTTGTTTTCCGCCGACTTCGATAATAGCGTACATAATATTTCCTCCTCTCTCCAGTCTCACTGCGAAGGTGAACTAAAAGTCCCTTTTGAACCTTTTGCATGTGGCACGTTTCAAATTCTAACACACATATACAAAATTGTCAACATTTTTTATAAAATAAAAAAGAGCAAAAATCTGCCCTTTTTACATTTGTGGTTCACTGTTTTTAACTGCTGCAATATCTTTGTCAAAAGTCATATCAATCACATTGATAGGTTTTGTTGTAGGATTTTCAGGATCTTCAACTTCAAACTCGTCTCCTTTCATATTTAAAGCATACATTTGGAATTCGTGTTGTTTTTGAATAATAATCTCATTCATTACTGCCTCATCATAGTATGAACAATATTCGGCGATTTTTTCATCAACTTTTTCCACATTTTTTATAACCTTACAAGTGGTTTTTAGATAAGCATTGATTGCGGCTTTTATGTCAGTAAATTTACAACTTGATGGCTCAAAGTTTTTAAAATCAATATTTCTAATTGCAGCCTCACAACCATCGGTAACCATTGATTTATACACATCTTCAAACAAATCTTCATAAATGATTAGATCACCTGTTGAGCTTAATTTGCTGTAGTGTCCATTTTCAACAACTTCAAAATACGAAAGATCATAGTATTCTGAATGGAGCACCTTTCCATCTTCAGTAAAAGGATATGTATATGTATATTTTATGCTATCAAATTCAGTGAATGCAACATCTCCAGTTTTCATATTAACAAATGTATATTTTTTATTGTCGAGATACCTAGCAATACCAAGATCTCCAACTCTTTCTATAATTTCAAAACTTCTCATATATTTCTCCTCTTTAGTTAATCGTTGTACGATTCTTTTGATTTTTCTTCTAAATAACTATCGACTTCTTTTAATCCATCTATCGTTTCTAACAATAGTTTTTTACGTGTGATAGTAAAGTCATTTTCACAACCATTTTTCTTTAAAATTTCACCTGTTATGTCACACATAGCATTCGACAATTTCGAACTTACAGCCACTTTTACACCTTCTTGTTCAACAGTATAGTCAATAATCTTTTTTTCATTTTTTAAACTTGAAAACACATCTATCACGGAACTTTCTATCCCTTTTAACCTGTCCACTTTTATAAGCAATACATCTCTTGTGGCAAACTGCTCAAGATTTGAAAAATCTTTGCATTCATAACAGTCTACAACTTCTATCCAACTAGGAAATAACTCTTGAATTTTGTTCTTTACCTTATCTTCTTTTAATGAAGTATTAACTACCAAATATTCTTTTTCACTTTCAACTCCAAGTATTGCAGGGTGAAATAATTTATAACTAAAATCTTCTCCAAATTCTATGCCTGCTCTATTTGCAACCCTTCCCCATGAATCAAACATTTCTTGCTCGCCGATAAACGCTCCAAATCCAAGTTTTGTATATTTAATTACTACCATTTTTGCACACCCCCAATTTTGCCAGTCCACAACCGTTACAGCCCTGTTTGCAATCTCGAGTAGTTCCATTTTTCTTAGATTTTTCATTCTCGATTTTAAGATATTCCTTATCTACCCCGTAATCAATCAAATCCCAAGGCAAATTGTCTTCATAAGATTTTTCACCAAGATAATACCCCTTATGAAAATTTAAAATCTCAAACGCTTCACTGTAAGCTTTTGAATTAAACTGCTCTTTACAATTATCAAATTTGGCACCTGCCTTGTATGCCAACTCCAAGAGTGCACCGAGCCTCCTATCGCCTCTTGACAAAATCGCCTCGACTTCACTTGCGTTGATATCGTAGAAATAATAATCGACACCTTCATCTGCAAGCAATATCCTTAAAATTTTTTCACGTTTTAAAATAGCATTTTTTCCCATGAATCCACACCACTGGAATGGAGTGAATGGTTTAGGTATAAAGGTAGAAACTTTAATATAGATCTTCAAATCGCTTTGAGTAGATTTATGCAAAGCGAATAATTCTTTTGTTTTCCTTACAAGTTCAACAATACCCAATAAATCCTCTGCTGTTTCGCCTGGAAGGCCGATCATAAAACTCATCTGAACTTTGTGGCAACCTTGTTTAAAAGCACTAATAAGAGTTGACTCTGCTTGAGCTTTATTAACGTTCTTATTAATCATATCACGAAGTCTTTGACTTCCTCCCTCTGGAGAAAAGTAGAGCACATCTTCCCCTTCCGCAGATTCAGCCTCAATATTTAGCGATGGAAGTGAAAGTTTTACATTTTTTTCCTTGCAAAGTGGATCAAGCCCACGAACAAGCCCATCAATATCTGAATATTCACATGGTGCTAAAGACACCAGCCCCAGTTTATTATATCCTGTAGCCTGTATAAGCGCTCTAGTTTGAAGTAAAAGTGTAGAAATTCTACGCTCACGAACAGGTCTATTTAAAAAACCAGCCTGGCAAAACCTACAACCTTTAGAGCAACCACGCATAATTTCTATATCCGCTCTACCGCAGCCAAGGTATGGCACCTGAATAGACATCGGGAAATATGCCCTGTCCAAATTTGCCACAAACGCACGCTTTACCCTTTCACCAGTAATGTTTGTAATTTTAGCACCTGAGAACTCAAAATTTTTATCTTTAAACACATATACGCCATTAATTTTAGCAAGAGTTTTAAGCGTCTCCGATTTGCTAAGCCCATTGAGTTTAGAAGAACGCAAACAATCAAGGACCTCAATATATACACCCTCTAAATCGCCTATAATAGCAAAGTCCAAAAAGTCCGCTAATACTTCCGCATTACTCATTGTAATTCCTGATCCAAACACAAGTGGACTAGAAGCATCTCTTTTAGATTTTCGCAAAGCTATTCCTGCCAAATCTAGCATATATAAAAAAGTTGTATATTCTAATTCATATTTAAAATAAAAACCTAAACAATCAAAATCTTTTAGAGGAGTTTTTGTTTCTATAGAAAAAAGCGACAATCCCATTTTTTGCAAAACGCTACCATCTTCACTGACAGGGGCAAAGCATCTCTCAGCAGAAAACCCTTTCCTATCGTTTACATCATGATAAAGAGTTTTAAAATAAAGATTGCTCATTGCAACCTCATAAATATCAGGATAGCACATACAAAAATTAACCCTATTCTGGCTCTCAGCAAAAACAGGAGTATTAAACTCCCCACCGATATACCTTGTAGGCTCTTTAACCTTTCTTAGAAATTGATTAATCTTGTTTGCCATGGTGCAATTATTTTACCAGTGAAAATGACTTTTGTCAATATGCGTATCTTTAATTTCAGTCGCTGGCGGATATATTTTTATAAGTTCAATAAAATCCACTTCTTCAACCACAAACAATGTTTTAAAATTTTCGTCTACAACGTAAATTTCATAGTAAATATTTTGATCAAGCATTGAATATATTTTTGCAAGAGATAAAGACTGTACTACCATAATTTGGGTTCTAACAAGTCCTCTTTTAAGCTTTCTTTGTTTAACACTTAAGCTAAGTACTCTCTTGTAAGAATTTTCCCTACCTCCGGAAACTAAGGATATAATTAAAAAACAACCAACAACACCAAATGTATAATTAAACTTAAAAAACAAAGAAATAATAGACAAAAAAATGAGCAGGATTGAAAAAATTATCGTTATAATGTTAACAATCTTTGCAACATTTTTCCTCGATAAATTTCTAGAAAGTTTAGAAGATAAAACCCTCCCACCGTCAAGCGGAAATATGGGCAAAATATTTAGCAGAAAAATTGAAAAGTTTGCCATGCAAAAATCCATCGTATAGTTATAGCTTTCAGGATAAATCCACCACATACAAACACAAATAAATGACAGGCTAAGACTAAACAATGGGCCAACAAGTGCTATTTTAAACTCGTCATTATTTGTAAATTCATCAGTGTCGGCATAAAGTGACGCGCCAAGCGGTGAAATAAGGATTTTTTCAGTTTTGTATCCCAATTTTTTTGCCACAAACGCGTGCGCCTCTTCATGTAATATCAAGCAAACAAAATAAACTATAAACATGGTGCCATTTCCCATTATCCACCAAATAATAGCAAACAAAAAAGTGAACGGACTAATACGAAAAGCTGTATATTTTTCTTTTGTCATAATGTCACATCAAGCCTCTCGCCTAAAATTCCATTAATTTTAAGAATATCGTTTCCACGCGTTATTGTTAAAATTATATTTTTTTGTTTAGCTATACCTATATAGTCCCCATCTACGCGATCCCCCTTTTTAACACAAAAAAGCCCGTCGAATTGATATATAGATTTTAATCCATCACCATGATCAATGGTAATAATTTTTTCATTTCCTACTTTCTTTATATCCACCACATTTCCCGAGGCAACAGCTTTTAACATGTCCGAGTTTCCACAAACTTTACATTCGCCATTCTTTGTCCTTTCAATAACAGCTGCAGGAAAAGGCACTTTAAACTCTAAAACACTACTAGATAAAATAACAGTACTCGATTCTTCTTGAAAATTCACAAATTTAAGTTTTCCAAAATCTTTGTCAGCCATTATCCAGTATGAAAACACAGACCTTGTAAAGTTTCCCACACTCCCGCTTGTATTTACCAAAGGAAAAATTGTTAAAAGTATTAACAAAATAATAGAATAACCTGAAAGTTGCCTCCTTGAGAAAACAACTTCTTTGGGTTTATGATAAGGTTTTACAACTTTCATATTAAATTATATTCACAAAAAAGCAAATTAAGCATTTATACCAACTTTTTTTGGCTTAACATTTTCCAAAGTTACTGTAACATTTAACGTTCCGAGCCCACCCTTTGAGAGTTTTATTATAGGCTTTGACCCCTCCATTGAAAAATATATATCTAGTAAATTTTTAATATCCCTTTCCAAAATACACAAAAATCCATTATGCTTTATTTTTTTATCTAATAACAAAACATCTTCTGTTTTCTTTAATATATTACTATTGATTTTTTCCATTAAACCTTCCTCTTCAATAACCTTCTGATGCCACCAAAAAATCCTTTATATTTTGTTAAATAATCGTACTCTTTTGCATCTCCATTATGCAAGTTTTCCGCCATAAAATCAAAAGCTAGCCGCATGTCGGATTTAATAACGGCATCAAATTTAAATGATGAATAAATGTTTATTATATCGCTCTCTGGAACGCACGCTATTATCCTTCTTCCAAGCAACCTTTCAATATCCATATGTGACAACATTTGCTTAGACACAACAAGATCACCACGAAGTCTATTTGCAACCACACCTGCAACACAAACTCCTGCACCGTCTAGAATGGATAAAACCTTATCCGAATCCCTTAATGACGACAAATGCGGAGTAACTACCACAATAGCCTCATTTACCGCGCTTAATGCCATTTTAAAGTTTGCTTCCACGCCCGCAGGACAATCAATCAGGCAATAATCAAAAACTTTTGATAATTTATCAATAAGAACACTAAAACTCTCTAAATATTGCGATTTTTGCCCTTCTCTTGTAACTGGTAAAATATAAAGGTTTGGAAAGTTTTCATCTTCAACCAAACATTGCTTTAATCTACACTTTCCACTTAAATAATCATTTAGGTCATATTCAACTTTAGATTCTATATTCATTATTGAATCTAGATTGTTAAGCCCCATATCACCATCAACAATAACCACACTCACACCCAGTTTTGCAAGGCTCATGCCAAGCCCTGCAGTTATTGTTGTTTTGCCAACACCACCTTTTCCACTAGTAATTAAAATTTTTCTTCCCATACAAGCAATTATACATATTACCCCAAAACAGCAATAAGAGAAATATGACTTAATATACGATAATTTGCTCTTTTTATAAATAAATTAACGCAAAGTCATTTAATCTATTTGCAAGTATCAATCATTTTGTTATATACTAACCTTGCAAGAGGAGAAAATTATGAATATAATGCTCGCAATCAAAATGGGATCTACATCGACAATAATATATCGCGAAAATGAAGGTATGGTATTGCGTGAACCAAGCCTTGTTGCCGTGTCTGGATCGCTTCATACAAAAGAAATAAAAGCAGTCGGCACGGAAGCTGAACGTATGCTTGGGAGAACTAGTGAAGGCACAAGCGTTGTTGCACCTATCACAGCAGGCGTGATAACTGATGATGATTTAGCTGTTACAATGCTAAAATATTTTATTCATAAAGTATGTCCAAGAAAATTAATTAAGCCAAACATTAGAGCTATAGTTTGCGTTCCTATCGGCCTGTCACTTCAAGAAAAAAAGACATATGAAAGAGTATGTTTTAGGGCTGGAATTAACGACTGTATCCTAATGCCTGCAATTCTTTGTGATGCAATCGGCGATAACGTTAAAATTGATTCAGCAGTTGGCAAACTTTGCCTAGCAATCGGCGGGGGTTGTACAAACGTTGCAGCTATTAGCATGAATAGCATCATTAGCGGCGTATCTGTTGATATGGGCGGCACAAACATAAATACAGCAATAGAAAAACAATTATTTAACGACTACAATATAATTTTAGGCGAAGGTGTAGCTGAACGAATTAAACACGATATTTGTAGCCTTCATGAAAATTATTTAGCATCAACCGAAGTCTTTGGAATTGACGCTGTAACAAAGCAATCAAAATCAATCACTTTAACTTCAAAAGAGCTTTACCCTATTATGACCCACTACTTTGACAAAGTTATCGAGATTGTTCAAAGCGTTATAGCCGCCTGCCCTCCAGACATTATTAGTGACATTACCAACGATGGAATATATGTGTTTGGTGGACTTACAAGTATACCAGGTATTGAAAAATATTTACAAACAAAGCTTGGTTTACCTGTTCACATAACAGAGCACATAAAAACAGACATCGCAGGTGCTGCAAAATTATTAGAGAATCCAAAACTATTAAAACAACTTTTATCTAACATTTAATAATTCAACAAAAAGTGATACATAATGTATCACTTTTAATTTGACATAAATTTAACATAAACCTATAATGATATTATTAGGAGAAATTATGAAAAAATATATTACAATCGACGGCAACACCGCTGCAGCAAATTCGGCATACATGCTTTCAGATATGGCACTTATATACCCTATCACCCCATCTTCACCTATGGCGGAAACCATGGACACTTATAGCGCAAAGGGTAAGACAAATTTATTCGGACAAAAAGTAAGTGTAACCGAAATGCAATCAGAAGCTGGAGCTGCTGGTGCGCTTCATGGCGCTTTAACTTCGGGTGCTTTAGCTACGACATTCACGTCAAGCCAGGGCTTGCTTTTAATGATTCCAAATATGTACAAAATTGCAGGTGAATTGCTTCCTTGCACTATGCATGTTGCTGCAAGATCGGTTGCAACACACGCTTTATCTATTTTTGGTGATCATAGTGACGTTATGGCAGTGCGTCAAACTGGTTGGGCAATGGTAGCGGCATCAAACGTTCAAGAAACTCAAGACATGGCATTTATATCTTCTATCACATCTCTAGATAGCAATATCCCTACTCTTCACTTTTTTGACGGATTTAGAACAAGCCATGAATTAAATACTATTGAATTGTTATCTGAAGATGAAGCTAAAGGTATGGTTAATATGGACATGGTTGCTCGTTTTAGAAAAAGAGCATTAACTCCAACAAAGCCAACCCAACGCGGTACAGCTCAAAATGAAGATGTTTATTTCCAAAATAGAGAAGCAATTTCTCCATTTTACACAGCATACCCTAATCTTTTTGAAAAAAATCTTAGGAGATTTTCAGAAGTAACTGGTAGAAAATATGGACTATTTGAATATTATGGCGCAAAAGACGCAGAAAATGTTATTGTTTGTATGGGTAGCGGCGCAGACACCGTAATTGAAACTGCAAGCGGCCTTGCCAAACTCGGCGAAAAGGTTGGCGCAATAAAAGTTAGACTATATCGCCCATTCTCAGTTTCACACTTTGTGAAAGCTTTGCCAAAAGCAACAAAAATTATTACCGTTCTTGATCGAACAAAAGAGTGCGGCGCAGTATATGAGCCACTTGCTGAAGATATAATTTCAGCGCTTGCAGAAAGTGGATTATCTATCTCAGTTCTTGGTGGTAGATATGGGCTTTCTTCTAAAGAATTTACTTGCAATCATGTAGAAAGCATATTTGCAAACGCTGCAAAAAGCAAACCAAAAAACCACTTTACTGTTGGAATAAGCGACGATGTATCAATGTCTTCACTTTCTCCTGTAAAGACTAAATTAAATATCAACAAATATGTTGAATGTAAATTTTATGGCCTTGGTAGTGACGGTACTGTTAGTGCAAACAAGAACACAGTAAAAATTTTAAACGAAGAAGCAGGACTATTTACTCAAGCATATTTCGTTTATGACAGCAAAAAGTCTGGTGGTATAACAACCAGCCATATCCGACTTTCTAAACAAAAAATAACAGCGAGTTATTTAACAAACAATCTAGATTTTGTTGCTTGCCACAACAAAACATTCTTAGACAAGTTTGATATGCTCTACAACTTGAAAACGGGTGGAATATTCTTACTCAACGCCCCATTCACTTCTGAAAACATTGAGAAATTATTGCCTGACGATGTAAAACTTGCTCTTGCAAAAAAACAAGCAAAGTTTTATGTGATAAATGCTGAAAAAATAGCTAAACAGGTTGGACTAGGCGCAAGAATTAATACTATCATGCAGACCGCGTTCTTCTACTTATCTGGCATTATAAAACCAAAACGCGCTATAGAACTTATAAAGGAAAGTGCAATAAAGTCATACAGCAAAAAGGGTGAAAAAGTTCTTGCAATGAATATGACTGCTATTGACCAAACGCTAAACAACCTAATTGAAATCCCTGTAAACAAAGCTTGGGCAAATATTAAACTTAATGACTCCACCGCCATGTATTCGGACTTTGATTCACAAATTGCAAAGCCTATGGCTAGACTTCAAGGCGATAGACTACCAGTCTCCGTGTTTAATCCAACTGGTGAAATTCAAACAAACACAAGCAAGAATGAAAAGCGAAATATTGCAACAATGCTTCCTTGCTGGAATAGCGAAAAATGTATTCAATGCAATATGTGTGCAGCAGTATGCCCACACGCGGTAATTAGACCTTACCTTGTAAAATCTGGTTCTACTCTATCCAAAAAAATAGGCGCAAAACCTGCGATGGGTATCCCAGGATACGATTTCAAAATGCAAATTAGTCCAAGGGATTGCACGGGTTGTGGTAATTGCGCAAATATATGCCCTGCTCGCGAAAAAGCCATAACAATGGTTCATGCTGAAAACATTTTAGCTGAGGAAGATAAAAAATACGATCTTGTTAAAGATATAGTTAATCCACAGACAATTTTTAAGAAAGACACAATCAAAGGTAGTCAGTTCGAAAAACCTTTATTTGAATTCTGCAGTGCCTGCGCTGGTTGTGGAGAAGCAAGCTACATTAAGATATTAACTCAACTGTTTGGCACCGAAATGCAAATTGCAAACGCTACCGGTTGTTCAAGTATTTATGGCGGAAGCTATCCATCTTGCCCTTACTCTGTCGACTCTAATGGAATGGGTCCAGCTTGGGCAAACAGTTTATTTGAAGACAATGCGGAATTTGGCCTTGGAATGCATAAGGCTTTCCAAAAGCGTAGAGAAACATTAACCGAGATGCTTTCTTCTTTAAAGGATAAGAAAATTTCATCAACTTTAAAGGCTTTAATTGAACAATGGTTAAAATCTCCTGTAAAAGACAAAGAAGTTGCTCAAAAAATCAAATCTTGCCTTTTAAAAGAAAAAGATAATCCAGATATCAAAGATATATTAGCACTATCATCTGCCCTATTTGAAACCTCTACATGGATAATCGGCGGCGATGGTTGGGCTTACGATATCGGCTTTGGAGGACTAGACCACGTCTTAGCGTCAAATGAAGATGTCAATATTCTTGTTCTAGACAGCGAAGTATATTCTAATACTGGCGGTCAAGCTAGCAAGTCAACACCTATGGGCGCAGTTGCTAAATTCGCAGAAAGCGGCAAACGTACACACAAAAAAGATTTGGGTGCAATAGCTATGACATATCCAAACTGTTATGTTGCAAGCGTTGCACTTGGCGCAAATATACAAGCTACAATATCAGCCTTTGTTGAAGCTAAAAATCATAAGGGGCCATCACTCATTATCGCCTACTCCCCATGCATCAATCACGGAACGGACATGAGCAAAACCCCTGAAAATGAGCGCAAAGCAGTTCAAAGTGGCTACTGGCAAACATATAGATACAATCCTGCAACAGGCATGACAATAGACCCTCCTGTTTGGACTGAAAATTATCAAGAATATATTGCAAGCCAGTCAAGATATTTCAATCTCTTAAAAACAAAACCTGAACTTGCAAAAGAGCTAAACACTAAAGCAGAAAACTTTGCTAAAACCAAATACGACAATAGAAAAACTAAATAAAAACAATTAAAAAAACCAGCAACTGCTGGTTTTTTTAGTTTCCAAGTTCAATTTTCTTTAATTTCTCTAGTCGTCTTAAATGTCTTCCGCCCTCAAATGGAGTATTTAAGAACACATTTACAATTTCGTTTATTGTATCATAATCATACTCAATAGAATAATAATCATCTCTCATATAAGAGCCAAGAGCCAAAGCGTTTACATCTTCATGGCGCCTAGCAAAGTATATGTCTGCTGAAGTTCTAGCAAGTGAACAATAAATACCATCAAATTTATTTAGAGTAATATTTGCTCCCACACCACTACCACAAATTGCTATAATTCTGTCTGCCTTACCTTTATTATACTCTGACACAATCTTGCGCATAATATCAGGATAATCGTCTGCTTTATCTTCAGATTTAACAAGAATCGTCTCATGTCCAAGTGATTTTAAATATTCGTCAACTTTCTCTAAGTACGCTGCTCCACGATGGTCAGCACCCACAATAACTTTCATTTTAATTCTCCATTTTTTTAATTATACTTTTTACGCTAAACTCCAAAAGTTTAGCCGTTTGATCATACTCACTTTGATCTAAGCCGTAAGGATCACTAATATCAATCCCGTTTATAAAACCTGCTATTGATTGCAATCTCTCACTTTTCACTTCCCTCTCAAGCAAAAATTTTTGCTCCTCTGTCATTGTCAAAACCAAATCAGCCGAGTCGAACATTTTACGAGTGATTTGTGTTGGTTTGTGGCGAATTATTACCCCCATAGGCTTTAAAGCTGTTCTAGCCTTATCTTCCACTTTTGCGCTCGATACATACATGCCTGCACTTGATGCACGCATTTTTAGACCTTGTTTTTTAGCAAATGCATTAAATAAAGCTTCGGCCATAGGACTTCTGCACGTATTGCCTGTACACACAAACAAAATCTTTTTCATTATTTATTCCCGCGTCTTGGATCAACAATACCGAGTCCTTCAGGTGTCAAAAGAAAGATGTTTGGAGCCACTTGCTGTATACAACCGCCAAGAGCATAAACCGCCCCGCTTGCGAAATCAAGCATTCTTTGAGCATCACCACTTGCAATGCTATCAAGATTTAGCATTACCGACTCACCCTGTTTTAAATAATCAATTAATTGTTGCACTTCTGCATAACTATTTGGATAAAAAAACACAACATTTTTGTTTCCATATCCACCAACTGATCCACCTAGCATATCGTAACCCGATGAGCTACCATACCCATTTGAAGAGTATGAAGATTGACCATAACTATCAGAATAACTATCACTCTGATAGGTCGGCGCAGACAAAGTATTGTACCCGTTTGAGCCAGCAGTAATTTCCAAGCCTTTAGGCTCGGTTTTATTTTTTGCTTCTTTTTTTCGTGCTTCTCTTTCTAGACGTTTTTGTTCTTTGCGCTGTTTTCTTTCAATTTTAGAAACATCGTAGTCATCTTCGTCACTTTCGAAGCCGATACCTTTCATAAGCCAATCAAAAAAGCCCATAACTCTCTCCTTTCCGCATATATTTTAACATAAGTTGTATCTTTATCAAAGCAAAAATGAAAACAAATTATAGTTTTACCCGAAATTTTGCAGAATACAATCACCCAAACCAACCAAAATGTCAACTTTCAATCTTGACAAGGAAGAAAATGGATAATCTTCTTCAAACTCCTGTAGCACCTTATATGCGCCCTCATAAAAAGTTTTTTTGTTAAAGTTATCATTTTTTATTTTGTCCTGTAAGTCAAGCATCTTTTCTTTTACTAAAATTCTCATTTTGTTTTTACTAAAATCCTCTTCAAATGCTTCAACCAACTCCTTAACCTCACTTGAAACATCAATACTTTTAGTGTAATAGTTCATTCCTATTGCTTTTATTTTTTCTACTTCAGCCGAAATATCAATCAATTTTGTACAAGCAAAAGCGACAAAATTATCGCCTACCGCTTTAGCGCCATAACCAAGATCTTCAAGCCTATCTTCTACATTTTCAACATTTTGTCCATGAGTTAAAACAATGAGTAAATACACCTTGTTTTCGCTATAATAACAACCGCTTAAAATAATGCACGAAAAAATTAAACCAAATAACAAACTTACAAAACCAGTCACATTAGTGAAACGAATATTTCTTTTCATATTATAATTGAGTCATCAATAAACTTTATGCGAATTTCGACAAAGTTATGTTTCAAAAGCCGCATAAATAAGTTTAATGAAGATTAATAATTAATATAAGGAGAAAAATATGAAAATCAAACCACTTTTTGACAGAGTAATTGTAAAAGAAACCAACATGGAAAATCAAAAATCTTCGCTGATATTGCAAACATCAAGCGAAGACAAGCCATTATGCGGAACCGTAATAGAGGTTGGTGACGGCATAAACGAAGAAGGAAAACAATTAAAAATGCAAGTAAAAGAATCGGACAAAGTTGTTTTTAGTAAATACTGCGCAGTGTCTATTAAAATTGACGGCGAAGAATTTTTTGTATTAAGACAAAGCGATATTTTAGGAATATTAGGAGAATAACATGAGCAAAGATATTTTAAACTCAATAAAAGCAAGGGAAAAATTATTAACTGGTGTAAAAAAATTATCACAAAGCGTAAAAATTACGCTAGGACCAAAGGGTAGAAACGTCGTTTTAGATAGACTATACGCTTCCCCACTAATTACAAATGACGGCGTTACAATAGCAAAAGAAATCGAACTACCAGATCGTTTTGAAAACCTTGGAGCAGCCATTGTTAAAGAAGCAGCCATAAAAACAAACGACATTGCTGGAGACGGCACAACAACAGCCACAATATTAACCGAGGTTATGGTGGAAGAAGGAATTCATGCAACCGAAAAAGGAATAAACCCTATCAGTATAATTTCTGGAATGAAAAAAACAACTGATGCTATTGCGAACTATTTAGAAAACACTTCAAGAAAAATAACAACCGAAGAAGACTTGGCAAACGTTGCCACAATTTCTGCTGGAAATGAAGATATAGGCCGATTGATAGCAAACACACTCTTTAAGGTTGGAAGAGACGGTGCTGTAACAATAAGCGAATCAAAGACTGCAAACACTCACGCAAGCATAGTTCAAGGTCTTGAGTTTGATCGTGGGTTTTTATCGCCTTACATGGCAACTAATACAGAAAAAATGACTGCTGAATACAATGACCCATTTATTTTAGTTACTGATAAAAAGATTACAAACATACAAGAGATTTTGCACATTTTAGAACAAATAGCCTCAAGCGGCAAAAGCTTGCTTATAATAGCCGACGACATTGAACAAGAGGTTCTATCTAGCATTGTCCTCAACAAACTTCGTGGCAACCTAAATTGTGTTGCAGTCAAGTGTCCACTGTTTGGCGAAAAACGAAAACAATTCTTAGACGATATTTGTGTAATCACTGGCTCAACTTTTATAAGCTCAGACACAGGTGAACAGCTGCAAAATTGCACACTTGAAAAATTAGGGTCTGCAAAAACAATAAAAGTAAATAAAGATACAACAATAATTATCGGCGGCAAGGGTGAAGAAAGTAAAATTGAAGAACGCAAAAACACTTTACGCGCCATGATAAAAAATACAGAAGATTATGAAAAAGACAAGCTTGAGGAACGTTTAGCAAAACTTGCTGGAGGCGTTGCCGTAATCAATGTTGGAGCAAACAGCGAGATTGAAATGAAAGAATTAAAACTGCGAATAGAAGATGCTTTATCTGCCGCAAAAGCTGCTCGTAAAAACGGCGTAGTTGCAGGCGGAGGCATTGCTCTTTTCTCTGCCCTAAAAGTTATAGACAACTTAGAGCTTTCAAGTGACGAGATTGTAGGTGCAGATATAATCAAAAAAGCATTAGTTGCACCTTTAAAACAAATATTAGAAAATGCCGGGATTGAATCTTCTAAAGTTATTAATTCACTCAAAGAAAAAACTAGTAGCAGCTTTGGCTATGATGCAAAAACTAACGCGTTTGTAGATATGTTTGATGCTGGTATCATTGATCCATCACTTGTTACAAAAACCGCCTTGCTATCCGCCTGCAGTGTGGCATCTACACTCCTTACAACAGAATGCATTATAGTTGAAAAAGATCAGCCAAAAGAGTAAATAAAAAAACCACCAGATTTGGTGGTTTTAGTCTTTTTTTGATGATAATAAATCTCGCATAATGTCTTCCAAAGTGTCAGTTGGGTTTAAAGCTTCTTCAAAATCAAATCCACTATCGCCTTTAGGTGGATATACTGAAGAGCCTGGGCTGATTGTTTTTATAGGCTGCTGTTTTGCTTGATGTTTTATATTTGCCTCACCCAATTTTTCATTAAATGAGTGTAACAATTTTGCAAACCTGTCATCAAGATCATTTCTAGTTTTTTGTTTAATTCTAGCTGTTTCCTCGATATATGTTTTTTCAATTCCACTAAGTGGTTTTGAACCATCTAAACTATCCGAAAAATCCGTAAAGCTTGATAATACATTTCTTAATTCCTTATTAAATTCCTCAAAAGACTCTTTGTCTTTAGCATCATATTTTTGATCAATCGAGTCAAAGAACTTTTCCCATTTCACTGAAAACTCAGTAAGCCTGTTAAGTTCGATCATTGCTCTTGTTCTTGTATTATTTAAGATATACTCAGCCTTGCGCTCTGCTAAAGCCAGTGTTCTATTGATTGTTTTTTCTTTTTGTTTATAGCAATCAACAGTCTTTGCCAGTTGTTTCTTTTCTTTCTCTAATTCTTCAATTTTTTGAAGCTGCATAGATTTAGTTTTTTCGCTTTCACTCATCATGAGTTTAACATATTCTTCAACATCGTTTAGTGTATAATATTGCTTATTTCTTTTCATAAAGCATCTCCTTTTTATTGCGTTTTACTATGCAGTAAATTAATAGCCCTAAACCTATAGCTGCCATTAATATACTAATTAAAAGAGAAATCGGAACACTACCCATTTTTAATATATATTCGCTTTGACGCATAGGTTCAAGGATTGAACGAATTGTTCCATAATAAATCAAATAACTAGCAGTTGTTATCCCCTTGTTTTTAGTTTTTAAATATATTATAAGTAAAATAACAAAACCTATAATATTAAAACAAAATTCATAGAAGAATAATGCTTGATACCACTGACCTGAAATGTTTACAGCAAATGGAAAAAACTGCCATGCAGGATTCTCAATCAATTTTCCATAAACCTCGTTGTTAAAATAATTACCCCATCTGCCTATGCCTTGCGCAAGAATAAGCACAACAACCAAAAGGTCAGCGCATTCGAGCAAACTACGTTTTTTAATAAGTTTTAATAAAAGCAGTCCAAATGCCCCACCGATGATTGCACCGATAATGCTCATACCACCACTTCTAAACTCAAAAAATTGAGCAAGCGTAAGCGAACTATCAAAAATACAATCGAAAGCCCTTGCACATATTATGCCTAAAGGAATACTGGCAATTAAAATATCAAATGGAATATCAGAATCTATCTTTTTCTTTTTAGCCAAAATCACCGCAAGCACAAACGCCAACAGGAGCGCTGCTGCAATAATTAGACCATACCAGTAAATATCCATACCAAATAAATTAAAAGCCACTCTGGCTGAAATAATATTCATACTATTATTATATATTCATCAAAGCCAAAAAGCAATTAAAACTAAATTTAAACAAAAGAAAAACCACGAACTTTATCGTCCATGGTTTTTTTGTTATTCAATAGGTTGAAAACCTCCTTGATTATCTTCAAGGTTTGAATCATTTTCGTTTACATCTTCTTTTTCAACATCACCTACTGAAACATTGTTATTATCTGTAGATGGTTGATTTGGAGAAACTGTATTTTGATTACCGTGATCAAGCAGCGCTTCAAGCTCAGCGATCCTTGCAAGCTTTTCATCAATCTCTTCAAGAAGTTCTGCAATTTTAGCATTAGCTGCTTCAAGTTCGTCTTTAAGTTCTTTGTTTTCTGCTTTAAGTGCTTCGTTTTCTTTTAAGAGTCCTTGATTAACAAGCTCCTGTGCAGTGAGGTTGGTTTTTATACTTTCAAGCTCAGTTCTTGCAGCTTCAAGATCAGCTTTAGTTTGAGCGTTTTCAGTATTAAGATTAGCAATAGTTTTTTCAGCCTCAGCAAGTTTTGTTTTCATATTTTTATACTCATCAGGAGAAATCCAGTCTGCGTATTTTTTATTTGTATCATTATTTATTTTACATTGTTTCATATTTCCTGCTAGAGATGCAAGTAACGCAATAGATAAAACACCTGCAACAATAGAAGAACCTAAAGTTCTTTTTTTAGATTTTGATAACTTTTTTTCTATTTCATTTTTTTCTACTATTGCTTGTTTAGCAGAATGATTAGCATTGTCAACTTCTCTAATTAATGCAGCATTTTCAGACTGTATTGCTCTAAAATTTTTTGCAGTCAAAACACTCTGTCCTTCTCGGATAGATCTTTGGTTGCTTACATTATTATTGTTGGTTGTGTTTTTTGTCATTGCACTCTCCCCCTACACAAAAAATGTGTAACATGACAGCAATTCAATTAACTGTAGGCATATTGTAACACAAAAAGGCGATAAAGTCAATACCGCCCTTTAATTTTATTGATATCATTATAACGTTTTAATATATGCCTGTGCTATAGTATACTCTCCGTCATGGGAAATAGATACACTAACATCATCGAATTTGTTAGATTTTGCGTATTGTTGTAACTTTTTTGAAAGATTAACAATAGGCTTACCAAACTTATTATGTGTAATTTCAATATCAAGCATACCATAACCACTAGTAATGCCCACACCAAACGCCTTTAATACAGCCTCCTTTGCCGCAAATATTCCACAAATAGAATATAGATTAGATGGATATTTTTTACCTGCCGTATTAGCCGACTTTAAACTAATATATTCTCTTTCCTTTGAAGATAAGAATCTATCCAAAATTTTTTCATTAGTTTTTAAAGCCTTTTTCATTCTTTTAACTTCGATTATATCAATTCCTATCATTAGTCCTGCTCCTTAAACTTTACTAGAACACTTTTTATTGTGTCACTATTAAATCCCTTGCGAGAAAGAAAAGAATAAAGGTTTGCCAAATTCTTCTCATTAATCTCTTTACCTCGTATATGTTTAATTGCCAAAGTTTCAGCATTTAACAACTCGTCATCATCAGAAATAATAGAGATATATTTTTGTGCCAACTCTTTGGAAATCCCTTTAGTCTGCAATATATATTCTATTTCACGTTTGCTTTTATTTTTGCTAGATGACGTAAGGGCTGCAGCGAAATTTTCATCAGAAATATATTTATAATCTTTGAGTTTTTCAATAGTATGGTCAATAACAACTGGTCTAAAGCCCTTGATTTTTAGTTTGTTTCTCACTTCCTTTTCAGAATGCAAGCGTCTAGAAATATAATCAATAGCTTTATCAAAAGCATATTTTGACTCACTTGAAATTAAGAGTCCATCGAGCTCTTCTTCACTTAAACTATCACCAACTTTTATGCCTTTTTGTAAAACCACTTCGGCAAGTGCTCCACAAAAAAATCTTCCATCAGTGTAGATATTAACCCTATCCTTAGTTTTTTGAGATGAAATATCAGTTACTACCATGGAAATCTAAAAAATCCCTCATCAACTTTTTCAATCAAAACTCCACCAGCAATTTTGCCTTTAATTTCTTCTGTTTCTTTAGTAAAATCTTCAACTGGAATAGCGACTTTAAGCATAGGCATAGCCTCATCAAAATTCTTCTCAATAACTGGCAAGCCTTTAAGTCCAACAATTTTACCAAGCTTAGCAAACTCAGAGTATGGAACTTTAAAAGCGTAGAATCCACAATATTTCATACGGTATTTCTTGGCGGCGTTAACACATTCAGTAGCAACTGTATTATAGGTTGACGCGAGTCTAGCACGACCAAGTTCAACCCCACCAAAATATCTAACAACAGCAATAAGAACATTGCTAAGGTTTGCAGCTTTTATCGCAGAATATATAGGTTCTCCAGCAGTTCCTGCAGGTTCTTCGTCATCATTGTTTCTACCCATAGAAAAATCTGAGCCTATCATATAACCATAAGGAATATGTCTAGCATTAGGGTTACTTTTCTTAAGAACACCTAAACATTCACGAACATCTTCAATAGACTCAACATGGAAAGCTACTGCAATGAATCTTGATTTTTTCACAACAAGTTCAACCATGCAAGTTTCGTCAATCGTATTATATTTGCCAACTGAATTGTTGGTTTTACCAATTCCTGCCATATTTTTCTCCTATTTCTCTATATTTTAACATAAAAGTTATATTTTGCAAAATGTTATTCGCTAGTTTAGTTGTATAATTTTTTCTAATTTGCTAAAATATCCTTGTAAAGGAGAGAAATATGCAATATTCATCACATATACAAAAACAGTGCTGTGTAACTAAAGGAGCTAACCATAAGAATGCCCCAATTCCTGAAGAAGGAAAGTGGATTCACAGCAAAGAGATTAAAGACATCTCTGGTTTAACTCATGGTGTTGGCGCTTGTGCACCACAACAAGGAGCCTGCAAACTCACACTTAATATAAAGAATGGAATTATTGAAGAAGCCTTGGTGGAAACCATAGGCTGTAGTGGCATGACCCACTCTGCAGCAATGGCATCTGAAATCTTGGTTGGAAAAACCCTGCTTGAAGCATTAAACACAGACCTTGTGTGCGACGCTATCAACGTTGCAATGCGTGAACTATTTTTACAGGTGGTATATGGAAGAACGCAATCAGCATTTTCAGACAATGGTTTGGAAATAGGTGCAGGTCTAGACGATTTGGGCAAAGGACTCGCTAGCCAAGTAGGCACAAGCTACTCTACAAAAATCAAAGGCGCAAGATATTTAAACACTGCTGAGGGGTATATTACCAAACTTGGTTTGGACGCAAACAATGAAATCATAGGATATGAATATGTAAACCTTAATAAATTTATGGAGCTTGTAAAACAAGGCATACCACCTATCGAAGCTCTCGCTTCTAATATAAAAACTTATGGTCGATTTAATGAAGCAGTAAAGAAGATTGACCCTAGAAAGGAGTAGACAATGGCAGTAATAAATTTTGAAGGTAAAGAAAAAAGGCTTGCATCAATCAATGCTTGTTTAAAACAACATAACATCAAATCACTCGAAGAAGCAAAAGACATCTGCCTATCCCATGGAATTGATGTTGATAAAATTGTTAGAAGCATTCAATCTATATGTTTTGAAAATGCTGTTTGGGCATACACACTTGGAACAGCTATAGCTATAAAAAAACATGCTAAATCTGCAGTAGATGCCGCAAAGTTCATAGGTATAGGTCTTCAAGCATTTTGTGTACCGGGCTCTGTAGCAGACCATAGAAAAGTTGGTATAGGTCACGGCAATTTAGCCGCAATGCTTCTTTCTGAAGAAACAAAATGTTTCGCATTTTTAGCAGGTCATGAAAGCTTTGCCGCAGCAGAAGGTGCAATCGGCATTGCATTAACTGCAAACAAAGCAAGAAAATCACCTCTCAAGGTTATTTTAAACGGACTTGGCAAAGATGCTGCGTACATAATTTCTAGAATAAACGGATTCACATACGTTCAAACCGAATACGATTATGCTACTGGTAAATTAAATATAATAAAAAAAGTTCCCTTCTCCAAAGGTGATAGAGCAAGCGTAAAGGTTTACGGTGCAGATGACGTAAGCGAGGGCGTTGCAATCATGATGGCAGAAAAAGTTGATGTTTCAATAACTGGAAATTCAACTAATCCAACAAGATTCCAACATCCTGTTGCTGGTACATATAAAAAACTTTGCGAGGAAAATGGTCGTCCATACTTCTCAGTAGCTAGTGGCGGCGGAACAGGTAGAACTCTTCACCCTGACAATGTTGCTGCAGGCCCTGCAAGCTACGGCATGACCGATACAATGGGTAGAATGCACAGCGACGCACAATTTGCCGGATCTTCTTCAGTTCCAGCGCACGTAGACATGATGGGCTTCATCGGCATGGGAAACAACCCTATGGTTGGAGCAACCGTTGCCTTAGCCTGCTATTTCGCTAAATAAACATTAAAAAGAGAGCTTAAACAGCTCTCTTTTAATTTAACTCATACATTATAATGCCAGCCAACATTATGCTTGCAGTTTCCGCTCGCAAGATATTTTTTGATATGCTAACTTCTTTAACATTAGAAAGTGAACAAAGTAACTCCTTTTCCTTTTCGCTAAAACCACCCTCTGGACCAACAACAACTGCAATGTTTTTTGCTTTAACTTTTTCAAGCGTTTCCTTTAAACTTTTTGAACTTTTTTCATAAGCAAAGATAACCACATTATAATTTTTAAGTTCATTAAGCATTTTTTCAAAATTTCCCACATTTAAAACGCTTAAAATTCTACTTCTTTCACATTGTTTACAAGCCTCAATACTTACTCTTGAAAGCTTGTCCAAAATTTTTTCACTACACTTTAAGTTTGTATATTCGCTACTAAATAAAACTAACGAATCTACGCCCAGTTCTGTAAGTTTTTGGCTTATAAGCTCCAAATTATCTTGTTTAATAAATGCTTGAAACAAATCAACTTTGCAGTCATTAAATTTATTATTTTCTTTCTTATATGCATATTTTGCTTCTATGTTACGCTTATTTATATTTGAAATCGTATAAGCATAGTCATAACCATCTCCATTAAAAAGATAAATCAAGTCCCCCACTTTTTTTCTAAGGACATTTACAATATGATTGTAATCCTCTTCAATTACAACACTTTCAACATTTAATTCTTGGTTTGTAAAAAATTTTCTCATGACATTATTTTAACATATAAAAATAAAAAAATATAGCAATATTGCTATATTTTTATCTGTTACTTATTTCGATATATTTGTCAAGCTTGAATAACTTCCAAGCACTTTTTTCCTCTGGTGGGTAAGCCTTAAACCTCATAACATCACCTTTTGTAGGGTGATTTATAACGAGTTCACCAGCAAATAGATTAAGTGCAACTTTTGCCATGCCTTCACCACCATATTTTTGATCACCAACTATAGGACAAGAAATATGTGATAATTGAACCCTAATCTGATGTCCTCTACCAGATATAAGTTTAACCTCAACCAAACTGTACCCTTTTTGCTCTTCCAAAACTTTGTATTTTAGCTCAGCCTTTTTTGCTCCTGACGTTGTCATAGGAACAACTGATACAATGTTTGTTTTTTCATTCTTCTTAAGGTAATTAATAAGCGTAGCACTTTTCTCTCTAAAAACACCTTTACAAACAGCAAAATATGTCTTTTTAAATTCTCCCGTTTTCATTTGCTCAGCTAGTCTTGATGCGGCTTTACTTGTTTTTGCAAAAACCATAATACCGCCAGTCGGTCTATCAAGTCTATGAACAAGACCAACAAACACATTGCCTGGCTTATTATATTTTTCCTTAATATACTCTTTTACCATTGAAAGCATATCCTTGTCCCCGCTTTCATCGGGCATAGATGGCACATTTTGTGGTTTAATAACAACTATAATATGATTATCTTCATATAAAATATCCATTTTTACTCCTAAAAGGTTTGAATAGCGCTAGTGCCACAAGGAAGAAGTATACCCTCTTCAGTTGGCAGACAAAGTTCATACGCATCAACCTTTGCTTTTTTATCTATTGTAAGTTTTAAAATATTTTCAAGAACTGTTGCACCAAGCCCCGTAGTATAACTATTTATAAGCACAAAGAGCGGTTTGTCAGATAACACTTTGCTACAAAGTTTCACAAACTCAAATAAATTATCTTCAAGTTTCCAAACCTCGCCGTTTGCACCCCTACCATAGCTTGGTGGATCCATAATTATAGCATCATATTTATGTCCACGCTTAATTTCACGCTCAACAAACTTCCTACAATCATCAACAATATATCTAACAGGACAATCAGCTAGACCTGACAGTTTCATATTTTCCTTAGCGCGCTCAACCATATTTTTAGCACTATCCACATGACACACGCTCGCACCTGCAGACGCCGCTGCAACAGTTGCACCACCAGTATAGGCAAATAAATTAAGAACATTAATAGGTCTTTTTGCGTCCTTGATTAGTTTTATCATTTGCTCCCAGTTATATGCTTGTTCTGGAAAAATTCCAGTGTGTTTAAACCCCATAGGACAAACTTTAAACTTTAAATTTTTCCAGGATACAGTCCAACCCTCAGGAAGTTTCTTTTTATAATCCCAAGCTCCCCCACCAGTTGAATGACGCACATATCTTGCATCAAAATTCTCTTTTGTTAAATCTTTTTGTGCATGCCAAATAATCTGAGGATCAGGTCTTAAAAGCACATGGTTTCCCCATTTTTCTAATTTTTCACCGTCACCGGTAGCTAATATTTTATAATCATTCCAACTTGAAGCAATTTTCATAAAATCCTCTTTAATAATTGTCTAAGATTGTTTGCATATCAAGCACGTCTGCTTGAACTACAATTCCTATAGGTGGCTCACTATATTTTCCAGTTTTTGTAATAACAGCAACTGAAAGTTTGCGATTTTGATTGAATAAATACAACATATTATCGATAGTAATATTACTTGCAACAACCTCATAGTGACTAGTAATGTTTTCCAAATCCAGCATTTCAAAAACCGGTTTTTCAAGAGCTGTTTCAATATCCACATTTGCCGTAAGGGCTGCACCTATACAGTCTAAAATCATTTTTCTATTAATAACGCCGATAAGCGTATTATTTCTATACACTGGCACAATAGAATATCCTGTTTTAAACATTTCCTCTACAACCTTGGCAACTGATGTTTGTGCATCAACTGAAAAAACTTGTCTACTTGGAATACTATCAACAACTCTTGGAGGTTTAGTTATAAGCCTTGCAATAGACTCAAGTTTTTCAACAACATCTTCATTAGGATCTGCAATTATAACCCCACCCTCTTTATGTACAATAGCATTACGAAGTCTACCATAATCAAGAAGTTCGTCCTTATATTTTTTTATTATAGGACTTATTTCTGACACACGCCTAATAATATCTGAGTATGACATACTAGAACCCAAGCTATAAATTGAACGAAGCCCCTGATCCATTAAGTTATAAGCAGCAATAAATCTTTTAGCCTTTTGATTTTTAACCATATACTACTCCTATTATTAGTATATTAGCACAAACCTACAAATTCGGTCAAGAAAACAAAGTAAAACATATATAGGTTTTATAAAAGTATTGCAAAAACGCAAAATTTTGTATATAATATAGTTGTTGTGCTAGGTGGGGAGTTAGCGGTGCCCTATTCCTGAGATCCGCTATAGCAGGGCTGAACGCATTTCTCGGCAAGCATTATGGGAGGCTTGCACAGATTAAGTAGTGTGGATATTAAGGTCTTATGCAATAGTTACTTGTGAACCGTGTCAGAGCTTGACGGCAGCAGCACTAAGCAAGACCAACTATGTGCCATGAGGTAGCTTTAAAGGAGCTGGCTGGTCTGTTACCACTCCGGTAGTGTTTGACAAAAAATGATGCACAACATTTTGTAAAAAAACAAAAGCAAGCGTAACGCTTGCTTTTTTTCATTCCATTATTATTTTATATTCTTTTCAATGTAGTCTACGAGCTCGCCCACTGTTTTGATTGTAGGAATAGCTTCATCAGGAATAGAAATGTTAAATTCTTCCTCAAGGCTCATTAAAATTTCAACAAGATCAAGAGAATCAGCACCAAGATCTGTTGCGATGTTTGTATCCTTATTAATTTTTCCAGCATCTGTACTGAGTTGTTTTGCTAAAATTTCTTTTACTTTGTTTTCTACCATACAATAAGTTCCTCCATGTATATAATATATATTATAAACATTATCAATTTTAATTGCAACAAAATTAGGGTATAAATTTTTAATTGCTATCAGCAGCTGATACTTTTGCTATCTCGAGAGTTAATGTGAGCTGTTCTCCACCTCTATTTACAACAACTGTTACTTTATCGCCGATATTTAGATTAAATACATGATCAGCAAATGAATACTGACTCCTACATTGAACAACGGTGTTGCCATAGCTAAACGAAATAATTTCATCGTTAACTTTCACTCCGGCCTTTTCTGCGGCAGAACCACTTTCAACGCTAGTTACAATCACATCATAATCGAGCACTTCTCTATCGCCCACAATTTCAGTCTCAATAATACCAGACTTAACAGCGAGCACACAACCTAGAACAGCTTTAACAGGATAGGTGTTTCTGATAATATTACGTGCCAAACTTACTGCAAGATTGCTTGGAATAGCATACGCCATATTATCAACTTCTTCCATTTGCGTTTTAGCATTTACGATGCCTATTAATTGACCTTTCGCATTGAATAATCCACCACCAGAGTTTCCTGGGTTAATAGGAGTATCCACACCAATAACTCTATACACATTACTTCCAACAGCCACCAAGCCTTCAGGATTTGTAACAGTTCCTGTTGAACTTCTAAAATCGGCATTGAGAGGATTACCCACAGTATGAGCAGTCTCACCCATTGCAACAATAGAACTGTCTGCAACTTCCGCAGCTGTACAGTTGCTTTGAATTAAAAGTGGACTTTCAACCCTGAGCACTGCAATATCGTTCAATGAACTATACCCTACTGTTTCAGCTTTGATAGGAACAGTAGAGTCATATAATAAAACATAAACTTGTGACGTGTAACCAGTGATAACATGATAACAGGTCTCAATATATGCAACTCCGCTTTCCTTATCTATATCAATAATAACACCTGAACCGCGTTGCTTCATCGCAAAGAAGTCTTCTTTTGTTTCAATGTTTGTATCAAGTGACGACACATACCCCGCAGTCACACACACTGCTGACTGTTTTGCTTTTGCAACAGCGAGCATATTAGTAAGCTCGGTCATATTATATGTTGGACTATTTGTATCAACAGGAATTGTATAATTATTATAATTAACGATTTTATCCGAATTATTGTTTTTTGAATATAGATTAATAAGAGAAATCCCCATGATTATATTAACAATAACAACAAGACTCAACACAATCGTTAAAAACTTATTAGGTTTGATTGAAACCTTGTTTGGTTTTTTCTGATATGTTGAATTACGACTAATAGGCTCATTATCGTACGGAACCTTAGAGTAACTTCTCATTTTATCTTCTGCATTTATATTCATATTCACCCTACAATACTATTTTACATTAATTTTACGTGATGTTACAAACGATTTTATAACAAATCCTACAAATGCTAGAGCTGCAAGACCAAGAAAAATATATGAACAGATTTGGAAGATATAGAAATTGTCTTGTGGAACATCTACAAGTTCCAAGTTCGTTTTTGCCACATATTCTTTTTCACCAACTCCAAACCTTGTACCTGACACTTTTATTTTTAGATCTATATCACCTTTCTTCTTAATTGTAACTTTAACCTTTCCGCCCTCCACAATTTCAGCATCAATATACCCACTATTGTATTCTAGAGTTGCGTCACCTGACGCCACTAAACTTGGGTTTAAATTATACTCAAGCGTGTAGGTTTTGCCTACGGTTAAATTTTCATAGCTAGCACTATCAAAATATAAACCAACGAAAGGTTCTATATTTACAGTAAAAGGATTTGCTGTACTCTCTTTATCAAGAAAATAGCAATCATAATAAAGAACATACATTCCTTCTTTATCAAAGGTTATTTTGTCACCTAAATTATAAAACTTGGCTTCGTCAGATTTATACCTCACTCCAACTTTCCAACTAGCACTTTTTTCCTCTAAAAGATTGTATTTACCATAATAAGCATACTTTAACGCAGAAGAAATTGTATTTGGAATTGTAATAGAATCACCAAGGTATAATTTGTTTATAATATCGCCTGTAGGATAAGTCATTTCAAAATTAAAATATTTTTGCTTAACCTTTGCGTTAATATAGTTTTCCTCATTTTGCCCAATATATACATTATAAATATTAATTTCACTAATGTCGTCACTTTCTTGTTGCACATCTGAATAATTTTTAATATTAATAGACTCTATGGTATAACTACCATGCGTATTTATAGGAAATTCAAGTAAATTCCAAGAATACCCATCTTCATAATCAACATCGTCTTTTGTTAAAACCTCAATTAAATCCAAATATTCAATACGTAGAGTGATATCTATGCTTGTTGTATTTAAAATAATCTCAAAATTTTGATGTAGTGTTTTTGATGAAAAGTAAACCCAAATAAATAGTGACTTATCAGACAAATCAAGCTTACCCACGTCAAGCGTTGAATATGTCCTATCAATTTCTTTATAGTTATTTGTTTCAGGTTTAATACTCCAACCATCATAATATGTTTTGCTAGCACTATTAAAAGGCGTATAAGTTTCACGCTCATCATTATTAACTGAATATGTAGTATCTGCCTCGCTGTAGTATTCTGGTGTGGTTAAAATAAGATTGTAAATATCTGCGGGCTGGCTACTAGCACTTGCTGAAAAAAGAGCATAAGGAAAAGTAAATACTGATGGCAGTACAAATAAACAAATTGCAAAAATACAAACTGCTATTTTTTTCATGGTAACCAACAAATCTCCTCTTTTCCATTCTTCTTCAAAAATTCATTACATTTTGAAAAGTGCTTGCAACCAAAAAATCCCTGGTATGCCGAAAGTGGGCTTGGGTGTGGAGCCGTTAAAACTAAATGCTTACTTTTATCTATAAAATTAGACTTATTGATGGCATTTCTACCCCAAAGCATAAACACAATAGGCTCATCACGCTTTGATAATAGTTTAATTATTTCGTCAGTAAAGGTCTGCCAACCATAATCCTTGTGAGAGTTTGCCTGCCCCTCACGAACAGTTAACACTGTATTTAGAAGTAAAACTCCCTGTCGAGCTAGATACATAAGGTTTCCATCATTTGGTATAGTTCCACCAACGTCCGATTTAATTTCTTTGAAAATATTCACAAGTGACGGCGGCACTTTTACCCCAGGCATTACTGAAAAACAAAGTCCGTGTGCCTGCCCTACTTCATGATATGGATCTTGACCAAGTATTACTACTTTTATATTGTCATAATCACAAAGTTTTAGACAAGAAAAAACTTTTTCACGTTCAGGAAAAACATTGAACTTTTTATATTCACTGTCAACCTTGGCCAAACATTCTTTAAAGTATGGCTTTGAAAATTCTTCTTCGAGTAATTCGTCCCACTTGTTTTTAAAAAAGTTCATATCTTTCTCCATTATTAGTGTACCACATTAAATCATGTATTTCAAAACAAAAAAAGAATAAAAAAACCGAAACATAAGTTTCGGTTAGATAAATTATCTCTTTGAGAATTGTGGAGCTTTACGAGCTTTCTTAAGACCGTATTTCTTTCTCTCTTTCATACGTGGGTCACGTGTTAAGAAACCAGCAGCTTTAAGATCGGCTTTATAAGCTTCATTTGCAAGTACAAGTGCACGAGCAATACCATGACGACAAGCACCAGCCTGACCAGCAAGACCGCCACCATAAACATTGATCATAACATCAAACTTGTCTTTAGCGTTAACTAATACTAATGGTTGGTTAACAATGATGCTAAGAGTGTCAACTTTAAAGTAATCTTTCTCATCAACTTTGTTAACTGTGATTTTACCTGTACCTGGAATAAGCCTTACTCTTGCAATAGCTTTCTTTCTTCTACCTGTTCCCCAGATTTGTTCGCTTTTAACTGTCTTCTTTGCCATAACTATACCCTCTTTCCTTTAAGTTCGATTTTTTCTGGCTTTTGAGCATCATGACCATGAACATCGTCCTTATAAACGCGAACGTGTTTAATCATTTTGCGACCAAGTCTGTTCTTTGGAAGCATTCCACGAATAGCTTCATAAACAGCAAAATCAGATTTCTTAGCAAGTAAATCTTTATATTGAATTTCTTTTAATCCACCAATATAAAGAGTGTGGTAACGATAGTATTTTTGTTCTACTTTCTTACCTGTTAATACAATTTTATCAGTGTTGATTACAATAACATGGTTTGCACTATCAACGTGTGGTGTAAAATCTACATCATTTTTACCACGAAGAATGCTAGCAACCTGAGAAGCAAGTCTGCCAAGAGGCATACCTGTTGCATCAACTAAATACCATTTTTCATTTTTATTTTGTTCTTTTTGAATAAAAGTCTTCATTATTTTTTCCTTGCATCAATATTTGCGCGATATGCGGTGAGATGTGCACATAAAACGCACTATGCGTTTGATATTATATTGCATAAATAGATTAAAGTCAATAATTTTTTTAAAAAAGACATAAAAAAGTTAATATTTAACTTCTTTTAAGTATAAGCCATATGGTGCAACAGTGTTTCCTGCTATTTTTCGGTTTTTACTATCTAAAACATCTTTCATAAAGGATACTTCACGCTGCCCCTGACCTATCATTATGAGTGTTCCCATAATAATTCTGACCATGTTGTATAAAAATCCATTGCCTGTAATAACAAGTTTATAGTGTTCTTCACCAAGATCAACTATCTTAATATCATAAATTGTACGGACCATATTTGTCTTTCCACTCTTCCTTGCGACAAAAGAGGTAAAGTCATGCGTGCCTATTAAAACTTTCGCTGCTTCACGCATTTTTTCAATATCGGCATAATCGTTAATCCTAAGCTCACGTTCGCGAGAAAGCGGAAGTTCCACTCTTGATTTGTAAAAATAGTATTCATAAGTTTTTATCTTAGCATTAAATCTAGCATCGAAATCATCACTTACATAAGACACGTCTTTTATAGCAATATCTTCTGGCAAAAAAGCATTAAGTGCTCCTCTAAGCTTACTTTCACTTATAACCTTGTCACTTACAAAACTCGCTACTTGGCCAAAAGCATTAACCCCTTTATCTGTTCTACCACTGGCTGAAAGTATAATTTCCTCATGGAAAATGTCGGCTAAAATTTTTTCAATCTCGCCTTGAATAGTTCTTTTTCCTGGCTGAGTTTGCCACCCAGAGAAATTTTTACCATTATATTCAATTAATAATTTATATTTCATACGACGAATATATCACAAAATTTGAGTTATGTAAATAAATTTGCAAAAATAAAAGAGAGGGTACCTACTCTCTCCTACCTGTGCTAAGCGCGCTAGCAGCACGATTTTTTTACTTCCGACTAGTTTATTAGCCTAGTATTTGCGAAATAAAAAGCTTTACAAACTCAGTTTAAAAGGTGTAAAAAAACAGACTATAAAGGATCACGGGTTTGTGAATTTCCTTTACACGTATTAGTTTACACCTTTGAAAAAGAAAAGTAAAGTAATTTGTAAAACTATTTTAAAATTTTACAAATGTTTTCAAAACGACTCCTGCTTACTTATACTAAATTTTTCAATACAAAAGCCTTATCCTAAATTAGAATAAGGCTCTGAAAAATCCGAATAAGATATACTAACCATTGCTGGATAGTGGATAAGCATCTTTCTCTTTTTGGATTTGAAGATTAACAAACCATTTCCTCCTCGTTGGAATTTTGTCCGTTATTTTTAGCAAGCTTTGCAGCTTTCATCTCCGCTTCTTTCTTAAGTGCTTCATCTCTTCTTTTAATAAATTCTGTATATTTGCCAGTGATTCCAGACGAGAACTCGTAATCGAGCCCACTTTCTGTTATCGCACGAAGTACAGCGTCAGCAGATATCCAAACTTTATTATTTGTTTTGGCAGATGAGTAGTGTTCCATAGTTTTCCCCCTTACCATGATTATATGGTATACCCAAAAGCCGATTTTGTAAATACCCTTTTTGAAAAAAGTTATAAAAAACGCAAAAATCACCCCGTTTTAGGGCGATTTTTATATATTTTTTCGATTTATAGATATTTTTTCTGCAGTTTTGCAAAAATTTCATTAGCTATCATCTTTGGCGACTTTCTCTCACTATCGATGATTACATCAGAATTTTCTAGCAGGATTTTATTTCTAATCTCTAATGTTTTTACAGACACATCAAACAATTTTTTAACTTGTACACTTGGGTATTTTACACTAACTAGTTTTTCTTTTACTACATTTAGATTTTGAAACAAATAAACTAATTCACAATTTTCTTTTACTTTCTTAATATTCTTTTGACGCTTAACAGCACCTGGCTCAAAAGTTATAACAGCATTATTAAACTCAGTAACATATCCGATAGTGCCAACCTCTTTATTTCTAAACTCTTTTAAACCTTGCGCCTTTATCATGTCTGATAATGTGTGCGGCAAGTGGTCAAACTCATATAGTTCAATAGTGTCAACATAAAACATCTCTAACTTTTCAGCTAAAGCTTTACCAACTTTTTTTAAAAGTTCCCTATCAAATCCTGTAATTGCAATATTTTGTATCATACGCGCCTCCATCATAATTTTAACACACTAAAAGTGCACTTTTAATCAAAGTACCTTTTTATTACTTTTTTCGCGTTTCTTGTTCCCTTTCTAACCGATGTTTTTGTAACACCGCCGTCGCTTTTAAACTTGATTGAAATAATTACAATAGACAAACCAACAAATAATACAATTGCAATATGATACCAGTGTACAACTTTACCAACCGCAACATCAACACCTGCAACATACACAAGCACACCTTCGCTTGCGCCAAAGACAATATTCCCATTAAGGTCTGTCCGAATTAGATAATCATCTACAGTGTGCTTTAATGAGTTTATAGTGTTCAAAAACTTTTCATTTGGGTGTTTATATTTATTATTTGACCCACAACTAACAACGGTATATGTTGGGTTAATAAGTTCCATAAATGCAGCCGTGTTACTCGTAGAGCTTCCATGATGACCTGCCTGAAAAACAGATACATCAACAAACCTTGCCTTCTCCTCAGAGGTTAAGGTGTTTAAAAATTCTTCCTCTACTTCTTTTTCTGCATCACCAGTAAATACAAAACTAAACTCTTTGTATTCAAGAAGCATCACAGGCGAATTATTATTGTTGTTATCTCCAAAAGATTCAACTGGATAGCCCTTTGTTAATATACTTGGTGAAAATGGAATATCTGAAATAACTCGTGGCATAAAAAATTCAAATACAAATCCAGCATCTTCTCCGCCAATAATTAAGTCATCATAAGACACAGTTACTGTTGCATAGTTTTTATCATCATACTTTTCGATATATGCCAATTCAATAAATGTAGCGTACGTCTCTGTTGTGATTTTACTAATATTGTCAAGATTTTTATAGTCCACTAATTCTTCAAACTTATAACATTCTACAGGCTCAAGTTCTTTTTGCGTTTCCGGATCAATATTTTTCTTCATTGCTAGTTGAAATGGTCTGTAAATATTTTTAACTTTACAATTATTTAACACATATTCCATACCACCAGCGTGGTCTGAATCGCTATGCGTTAAAATTAAATAATCAATAAATGGTTCAACGTCTTCTTCAAGCCCCTGCCTACTTCTTAAATAATTGACGATGGTATCGCCATATTTACTTTCGCTGGCATCAATAAGCATTGTTTCACCGTTTGGAAATTCTATATATGTTGAATCACCCTGACCTACGTCTAGGTAATTAACCACTAGATCTGAGGCATAAACAACTTCAGCTTCAGCCTTATTTGTCCCTTTATATCCAATACCCAGCAATTTATCGATTTGCGTTGTAAATATACAAGACAATCCAAGAATGGCAGCAAGAATTGATATTATAATTAGCTTTTTACCAAAGCCTGTTTTTCCTTGTGTATTTTTTGCCATAAATTTCTAACTTTCCTCTTTTGTTTCTTTTTTGTAATTTTAAGAATTAAATCTTTTTGATTCATGACTGAATCATAGCCTTCTTTAATCATTTCTATAATTCCTTCAATCTTTGTTGAACTAAACCTAGAAAGATTCGGTGTTATTACAATATCAGCATAATCTAATTTGGCATCAACCGAGTTTTTCATCATAACCCCTATTGTTGAAGACAACACCTTTACCAGTTTCATAGAATCCGTCCCCTGTCCTCGGGTAGAATTGACATCAACAGCAATAACAACATCTGCACCCATATTATGAACAACATCTGCTGGCACATTATTAGAAAGTCCACCATCAACTAAATGATAATCCCCATACACTACAGGCTTGAATACACCTGGCACACTACAACTTCCAGCAACAATCTTAGCAAGATCTCCTGAAGAAAAAATCATTTCTTTTCCAGACTTCATATCAACACACACTACAGAAAGTGGAATCTTTAAATCATCAAAAGTTACATTTTCTTTATTAAAACTTTTCTTAATTAATTTTTCAATATTTTCAGATGAAGAGGGTTTCCAAATAAATTTGCTATCTCTAACATCTTTTACGCGCAGGTTTTTAGCAATAGCTTCCATTTGCTCAACAGAATACCCACCACCATAAAACGCTCCAATAACAGACCCTGCACTTGTTCCTGAAATAAAACTTATCTCGACTCCCAGTTCCTCCAACGCTTTTAAAACGCCTATGTGCCCCACTCCTCTAGCGCCACCGCCACCAAGGGCCAAGCCTACTTTTATTTTTTTACGTCTAAATATTGACCACATATAATTTACTTCCTAACATTAGTATAATGTACAAAATATTATACTTGCAAGCAAATATGACAATTATTGATTTATAAAAATAAAAAAACCAGATAATTTATATCTGGTTTTATTTCAAATTCTACAACTAAAATTAATTTTTAGCTTGCTTAAGCATCTTTTCAATTTCTTTTACTTCTTCTTCATAACGATGTTTTTCGCTAGTTAGGTATGAAAGAAGTTTTACATTGTTTTGATACTTGCTCTCATTCTTAGCCAAATCTTCTTCAGCGTCTTGGATAGAAGCCTTAAGTTCAGCAATGTGACTAGTCAATTCTTCTTGTTTTGCCTTTTTCTCTTGGTCTACATTCTTAATATCAGTAACCGAATACATTACAAGATTAAGATTTGTAAGCTCTGTTGCCTTTTTATCTAAAAGTTTTTGGTTGCGAGCTCTTCTTCTTTCAGTTCTTTCGTATTTATTGATAGCCTTCTTAGTTTTTTCTAAGTCTTTTTCTATCTTTTCTTGACTCTCTTTAATTTTCTCTAAACGAGTTTTGTAATCAAAGTTGTCAACCTCAACAGATTCAACTTTAACAGGCTCAACAATTTCAACAGTTTCTTCTTCGATTTGTTCGTCTTCTTCTACTTCTTCAACTTCTTCAACTACTTCTTCTGGTTCGTTTTGAGCATCTTCAACCACAACTTCTTCAATCATTTCTTCAGCATCTTCGTCGTTTGCAGTTTCCGCAACTTCTACAGTTTCTTCAACATCTTCAATAGGAACAATCATTTCCTCTTCTTGAGGTTCAGCAGCATTTTCAGCTTCTTCTTTTCTAGCTTCGAGTCTAGCAAGCATTTGATCTATATCAATTTCTGTATCTTGATATTCCTCTTCTTGCACCTCTTCCTCAACATCTTCAACTTCTTTCACTTTTCTAGATTTTGGAAGTTTGATTTTTTTCTCAGTATACATTTCAACGATACCTGTAATAAGAAAAGCCACAGCAACAGCCGCTCCTACACAAATTAAAACTAAAGCAATAATTTCAAGTGTTGTCATAATTCTATCTCCTTTCTATAAGTCCCACTAATTAATTTGGTGGAGGCGGTGGGAATTGAACCCGCGTCCGAAATACTTTTCCTAAATCCATCTACGCGCATAGTTGATTTTTACTAATCCAATCTACGGCAAACCAACAATCCAAGATTAGATGCTTTGAGTAAATCTCGACTCGCCTACCTCAAAACTGAGCAAGTCATGCCTATATGGTTTGATACTTTAAAAGCGTCTATAGGTGAAAAGCCATTAAAGCACTTATTCAGTTACGCAGCGATTAAAGCTGGAGAATAAGACATTTTTGCATTATCTGCATTTATTGTTTTTGCTATTTTAACAGTATGCCCTGTACGCGCCAAACTTAAGTCCACTATCCCGTCGAAACCTGTACGCCCCCAAATAGGGACTGCTAGATTCTTGATCTGATCTCACGCTGAACTTCGCGTTCCAAATCTTTCTTTTGAATGGTCTCTTTTTTCTCGTATTCCTTTTTACCTTTAGCTAAACCTACTTCAATTTTAACAAAATTACCGTTAAGGTATGCCTTAAGAGGAACCAAAGTATAGTTTTTGGTAATAACCTTTTTTGCTAGCCTGTCAATTTCCGATCTTGAAAGCAACAATTTTCTTGTCCTTGTTTCATCTGGAATAAAACTCGAGGTTTTATCAAAAGTTGAGATGTGAGCACCAATTAAAAAGGCTTCATTGTTTAAAATTCGTACATACGAATCTTTCAAATTAAGTTTTCCAGCTCTAATCGATTTAACTTCACTACCAACTAAGACAATACCAGCCTCCAAAGTGTCTTCAATAAAGTAATCATGGTACGCTTTGCGGTTTTCAGATACAATTTTCATCTTCGCTCCTCTATTATATCACAGCAAAATGTGATTTTCAATACGTTTTTTTATTTTTTATAATTTTTGCAGTCGTTTTAAAGCTAAAAAAGACAAATTTTGCGGTTTTTTAGTTGTTTTACACCTGTTTTGACACAAAATCAATACAAAAACCGCAAAACTTTATTCACATTTTTTTAGGCTCTGCAATCTCAAAATCTATATGTCTAGTCATAATATCAACTTGAACTAGCTTGACATAGATTTTTTCGCCTATTCTAAACTGATTATTTTTGCCAAGCATAGCAAAACGTGTCTGATCAAATATATAATTGTCTTTAGGTAGTTTTTCCTTATATATAAATCCTTCAACGGTATTATCAAGTTCTACAAATATTCCACTTTCTGTAATACCTGAAATTTTGCCATTAAACTCTTCCCCTATTTTATCAGCCATAAATTCGGCTTTCTTTTGATCGTCTACAGTGCGTTCTGCATCTTCCGCCATTCTCTCTGTTAAACTAGATTGTTCACTCACCTCTAAGACATACGACGAAAGTGCCAGTGTGTTAGATGGAAGTTTATCATCTAAAAACTTCTTAATAATTCGATGAATTGTAAGATCAGGATAACGTCTAATAGGCGATGTAAAGTGACAATAGTTATCGAGAGCCAAACCAAAGTGACCAGTGTTTTCTGGTGCATATCTTGCCTTTTGCATTGAACGAAGCATGACTTTGCTCACAGCTTCCGAATAATCTTCTTTGCTGCTTTCAAGCAAAATCTTTTGAAAATCTCCAGGCTTAGAGCCTCCCGTCATTTTCATATCAAATCCGCTAATAAATTGCCTAAAAGATTTCACTTTTTCTTGAGTTGGAACTTCATGCACACGATAAACAAAAGGAACGCCTTTTTCAGAAAATGATTTGGCAACAACTTCATTTGTCACAACCATGAATTGTTCAATCATACGATCAGACAAATTTCGTGGTTTCTTAATAATGTCTACGGTTTCGTAATTTTCGTTAACAACTATTTGCGCTTCAGGCAAGTCAAAATCCAACTGTCCAGCATTGTCTCTACGCTTTAATAAAATTAGCGCAAGCTCCGCTGCTGTGTCGAGCATAGGTACAACTTTGGCATACTTTTTCCTAAGCACTTTATCACCATTAAATATTTTAGTTACCTCTGTGTATGTCATTCTATAGTTAGACTGAATAACACCTTTTACTATTTCATAGCCGAGATTGTTTCCTTTGCTATCAAAATCCATAACAACTGAAAGGGCTAATCTGTCTTCATTTGGATTAAGCGAACACATACCATTTGAAAGGCTAACCGGAAGCATCGGAAGTACCATGTCAGGAAAGTAAACGCTGGTTCCACGTCTAAACGCTTCTTTATCTATTTCCCCATTTTCTTTCACATAATGAGTTACGTCCGCAATATGAACATAGAGTCTATAACTTTCCCCTATGCGTTCAACATTAATAGCATCATCAAAGTCTCTTGCATCTTCGCCATCTATAGTAATGGTTAAAGATTTTGTAAAATCGCGACGTCCACGTCTATCCTCAGCCGTAATAGGCACAGCAACTTTTTCTGCCTCATCTACAACACTAGCTGGAAATTCCTCAATCAAATTGAAACTTCTAATAATAGAAAGCGTAGAAACTTTTGCATTACCCGCAGCACCCAAAACCTCTACAACCTTTCCTTGAGCCATTCGAGTTCTAGTTGGATATTCAATAATATCAACAACAACTTTAGTATTATTTGTTGCCGTACTTCGTTTATCAAAAGGAATGAAAACACTATCGGTAATCCTTTTATCGTCAGGGATAACGACTGATGTGCCGTTTGTTTCTTGATATATACCAACAACTCTGCTTGTTCCACGCTCAACAATTTTTATAACCTCAGCCTCACTAGATTGAGCAGAGTTAGACTTGAAATTATTTTTCACTTTTCTGCTTATAATCGGCTTTATCAAAACCTTGTCGCCATGAACAGCTCCTCCTAGCATTCTTTCAGGAATAAAGAAATCATCTACTTCGCCTTGAACTCTCGCAAAAGCGTACCCCTTTGTCGTGCCATAAATTACAGCGCGCATAATACTCGTGTTTTCTGCTAAGGAAAATTTACCTCTAGCACTTTTTACAATTCTATCGCGCTTAACAAGCTCATTTATTGCAGCCGCAACAGCTTGCTTATCAAAGCCAGATCTGATTCCCATGATTTTATTAATTTGGTCTATTGTGAGGTATTTTTGCCTTGTATTCGCAATTGTCTCATAAACTTTATCAACAAAATTCATAACCCACTCCTATATATGATATTTTTTCAATGTTTCCTTCCAAAATTTTTTACTTTTAAATATTTCTAGAATCACAAACCAGCCACCAGCCACACATAGATACATCAAACTTGGCCAAGTAGAAAGTTCTGGAAATGCAAAAATTTTAACAAGAAAATAAATTATGCTATAAACAAATAATGCCAAACAATCTGCGAGTAATTCCATCTCATTAGATTTTGAGCAAAAACAAATAATCGCAGTAATAATGGTTATTGCAGTCAATACGCAAGGCACAGTTATCGCATAACCCCAACCAAATTCATATCCCAAGGTTGCTGAATTATACGCATCTATAAATATAAAAAATAGAGATAAAAGTACACTAGTCCACTTTATATTTTTAACAAATCTTGCAGTATTCTCCTTAAATGGTGAAATAAATATAACATAAAAAACAATTATGCCAGCAATAGCATAAGGAAACCAATAAGGTGATGTTGGAAATATTAAATTAACCATTAGACAAATTGCAACAGCAAGCAAGCAGAACGCTCTAATAATTTTAACCCATCTATTTTTTTGCACTATTTCTTTAAAAGCATAATCCGGATAGCTATATTTAGTCTTTTGAGTCTTAATATTTTCGTCCCCCACAAACTTGCCACAAAGCGGACAATTAGAGAGATCGTCTGATACAAAAACACCACAAGCGGTACATTTTTTAGTTTCTTGCATATAAATCCCTCCTATTAGATTCAACCTTAACATTCAACCCAAGCGAAACAAGAGTTGAAGCAATATCACACTCGGTTACGTTCTCAGCAATCTTGGAAGAAACAGTCATTACCAGCGTGTTACCAAAACTAACTACACCAATGGATTTTTCATTATGCTTACTCTTGCCAAGATTAACCTCAAATCTTTCAATATATTTATTGAAAACCTCTGGCAAGTCTACCCTTCCCAAATTTGAAAGTGCTAATGTTTGATAATTTTCACCCATGTAATTAAAACATATTTTCATTATAGGATCCTTTAAAAATAAAGGAATAGCTTTAATAAATCCGTTCTTTTGAAGACTTACATTAGAATTAATATTTGCCTGCAAGAAATCTTTATTTATAGATTCAATAGAGTTTTTTGCAATTTTAGCAGCATCATCAAACGTTATTTCCTCTAATGGAAATTCAATGTTAATATATGACGAGAAATTCCTAAGAGTGTTACTGTTATAAAAACGTCTAAGATCTATAGGCACTGAAATTCTTACTGGTTTCCTGCCTTTATCTTTCGCCTTTTTAACAGCAAAACCAGTAACAGCAGCAAGAAATCCGCCTATATTTAATCCAAAAGATTTTGCAACAGATTTAACTTCATTTACATTCATCACAAAAGATGTTGAGTTGATAACTGTTGGTGGCAATAAGTTTCCTTTAATCTTATGTGCAGGTTTTTCTTTAGGTTTTTTAATTTTTTGCTTAGTGTAGTTTACAAGAAAAGAATCTTCAAACTCACGAGACACAGGCAAATCTTTTGCATTAGCATAGTGTTTAGACTCTGGCACTTTTTCACCCAAGTTTGTTAAATATCTAGCAATTAAAGAATTAAAGAAATATAGTGCTCCCCTACCATCGGTAAGTGCATGAAAACATTCAAAAGAGATTCTATAGTCTGTATATAAAACTCTAATTAAATGTTTTTTAGAATTGTACAGATCAAAAGGTTTACAAGGAAAATTCGTTTCACTTAACACTTTCAATTTATTAAAGTTAAGTTCAAAATAATTCCAGAAAAAACCAGATTTAAGCGACACATTAAAAGATGGAAATCTCATCAAGATTTCATCTACCGATTTTTGCAAAACTGCAACATCAATTTTATTTTTTAAAACAGCCGAGATACGAAAAACAAAATTCCAATCGCGCCCCTTTGCTGCAGGATATATCATAGCAGCATTATCGAGTCTAAACCAACTAGCAATTCTGCCGCGTGAAGACTCTAATTTCAAAGCCTCCTGCATCTGTTCTTCACGTTCTTTCCGCTCAAGTCTTTCAGCTTTTAAAACATTTTTCTTCAACTGACGAATAGCAAGCCTTCTACTCTTTATTTCTTTGTTGAGTTTAGCTTGCTTTTCTTTTTTTTCGTTTTTAGATTTTTTATTGTCCAATTTATCTTGTTTCATAAATATAGTTTAACAAAAAATAAACCCAAAAGTCTATTCATTATATAAAAAATATTCCCCAAATCAAAAGATGCAAACGATATACTTTTACTTGAATAATCCATGAAACTAACTTTATTTAATTCGTATATTCCATACTTTCGATAACTATATTTTTAAAACTTTCTCTAAAAAACAGAAGAAATCGCTCACCTTTCAAAATAAACAATTTTTCATTAAAACCCTTGTTTTTGTCAGATTTTATCGAATGTTATGCCTAACATAGCACCAAACACAACACTGTATTGTTAGACATAATACCCTACTTTTTGCGTTGTTTTTCTTTTATGCAATAAAAAAACAGATAGTTTTTATTTTCTACCTGTTTTTTTAATTCTATATTAATTCAACGATTGCCATTTGAGCGTTGTCACCACGTCTAACATTTGTTTTAATAACGCGTGTGTATCCACCCTTGTTGCCCTTTTCCTCTGCTCTTTGAGCATACTTTGGAGCAATTTCGTCAAACATTTTTTCAATTAAAGGTTTTTCAATTCCTTTTATTCTAGCTTCAAAAGCTTCTTTCTTTTCACCTTTTGCACGTACTTCTTTTCTATCTTTTAAAATAGTTAAAAGTTTTCTACGAGCATTAAGTTTTTTAACACCATCTTTTGCAACAGAAATAGTTTTCTCCTTGCCTTTTTCATCAACAACAGTTTTGTCACTGCTTACAACATCAGCGTAACCATTGATAGCAATAGTGATGCATTTTTCAGCAAGACGAGCAACTTGTTTTGCACGATCAAGTGTAGTTTCAATTCTACCATACCAAAGAAGATCACTAACTTGGTTGTTTAAAAGTGCAAGTCTTTGGTCGGTTGGTTTACCTAATTTTTGCGTATTCATACATATTCTCCTTATTCTTCTTTGGTCTTAAGAGAAAGGCCAAGGCTTTCAAGTTTATGAATAACCTCATCAAGTGACTTTCTACCTAAGTTTTTCACCTTTAACATATCGTCTTCAGACTTCTTTGTTAAGTCTTCAACAGTGTTGATAGCTGCTCTCTTTAAGCAGTTAAATGAACGAACTGAAAGATCAAGATCTTCAATACTCATGCTCATAAGTTTTTGAACCTTATCTTCTTCACGGCTAACAAGAATAGATGTGTTTGCCATAGAATCAACAAGATCAATGAACAATCCAAAATACTCATTTAAAAGTTTGCTAGAAAGGCTAATAACCTCTTTTGCAGAAACTGTTCCGTTTGTGTGAACATGAAGTGTAAGCTTATCAAAATCAATATTTTGTCCAACACGAGCGCTTTCAACTTCGTATGTTGCGCCACGAACTGGAGTAAATAAACTATCGATAGCAATAAAACCAATAGGAAGACTCATGTCTTTGTTTTTGTCTGCAGAAACGTATCCTCTACCTCTACCAACATTAATTTCCATATCAAGAACACCATCAGCCTCAAGTGTACAGATATATAAATCTGGGTTTAAAACTTTAACTTCATCATCTTCAGTGATGTCAGCTGCAGTTACAACACATGGACCTTTAGCTTTAAGTGTAATTGTTTTCTTAAAATTCTTATCATCAGAAGAAGTCTTTACAGCCAAACTTTTGATGTTAAGAACGATTTCAGTAATATCTTCTTTGCAACCTTTAAGTGTTGAGAACTCATGATCAACACCTGCAATTCTGATGCTTGTTGCAGCAGCACCAGGCAAACTAGAGAGTAAAACTCTTCTAAGTGCATTACCTATAGTAACACCAAATCCTTTTTCAAGTGGTTCAAGCACAAATTTTGCATACGCACCATTTTGCTCCTCGTTACATTCAATTCTAGGTTTTTCGATTTCTAACATAATATTCCTCCCAATATGTTATTACTTAGAATAAAGCTCGATAATTAAGTGCTCTTCAATGTTCAAGTCAATATCACTACGCTCAGGTAATGCAATAACCTTACCTGTAAGTTTCTCTGGAGAAAATTCTAACCATTTTGGAAGAACAACTCTAGTTTCTTTAACTTTCTCAAATGGAGCTTTCTTAAGTTTGTTTTCTTTTACAGAAATTACATCATCAACAGAAACGATGAATGATGGAATGTTAACATTTTTACCATTTACTGTGAAATGACCATGGTTAACAAGTTGTCTAGCTTCAGCACGGCTAGAAGCAAAACCCATTCTGTAAACAACATTGTCAAGTCTTCTCTCTAAAAGACTGAGCATGTTTTCACCAGTCTTACCTTTCATTGTTTCAGCTTTCACATAGTAACTATGGAATTGCTTTTCTTGAAGACCGTAAGCTCTTTTAACTTTTTGTTTTTCTCTAAGCTGAGTTAAATATTCTGAAGGTTTTTTACGAGCGTTCGCATGAACTCCAGGAATAACTGGTCTACGTTCCATTGCGCACTTTTTGCTAAGGCATCTGTCGCCTTTCAAAAATAGTTTTGTACCTTCTCTTCTGCACAATCTGCAGTCTGCGTCAATATACTTTGCCATTTTTCCT
>JAZUAE010000011.1:0-4907 GCA_045637805.1 Clostridia bacterium | reverse complement strand
AAAAACCTTACCAAGACTTGACATCCAATGAATGCCATAGAAATATGTCAGTATAGTAATATACATTGAGACAGGTGGTGCATGGTTGTCGTCAGCTCGTGTCGTGAGATGTTCGGTTAAGTCCGGTAACGAGCGCAACCCTTTTTACCAGTTGCCAATATTAAGTTAGGAACTCTGGTGAGACTGCCGTGGATAACACGGAGGAAGGTGGGGATGACGTCAAATCATCATGCCCCTTACGTCTTGGGCTACAGGCGTACTACAATGGCCATTACAAAGAGACGCGATACCGTAAGGTGGAGCAAATCCCAAAAAGATGGTCCCAGTTCGGATTGTGGGCTGCAACCCGCCCACATGAAGCTGAATTTGCTAGTAATCCCGAATCAGCATGTCGGGGTGAATACGTTCCCGGGTCTTGTACACACCGCCCGTCACACCATGGGAGTTGGGAGCACTCGAAACCGCTGTACCAACCGAGCAATCGGAGGAAGGCGTGTAAGGTGAGATCAATGACTGGGGTGAAGTCGTAACAAGGTAGCCGTACGAGAACGTGCGGCTGGATCACCTCCTTTAAAGGAGTAGTGTTTACACTACATCTTGTCGACGTAAGACTTTTAGTCTTATGAAATTTTGAACTGTAAGTTCACTGAACTTACGACTTTGATACACAGTAAACGTACCAAAGTATAAACCAGCAAACAAGAAACTTTCAATTATCACTAAATCAAAGAAATTAAAAATCACTACTTGTTAGTGATTTTTTTATTGTCTATTTTTAGGAGTGCTTATTTTGAGCACTCTTTTTTTGTTAACAACTACACCTACAAAAAGAAAGAATAAGAAAATAAAAAGTCTAAAATGCATGAAATTTGCTTGACTCGCGGGGGGTGTATTATGAGATTAGTGAAAAAAAAGGAGAAGAAAAAACATGAAAAAATGTAAAAAACTTATAATTTCATTTTTACTTGTAATCATGGTTGGTTTTGGATTATCGGGTTGTAATTCAGAAATTAGTGATTTACATGCAAGTAAAATAGCAAAACTTGAACTAGGCTTGGAGAATGCACAAAAAGCTATTGATGATCTAAAAATAGAAAAAGATACTCTTGAAGGAAAAGTTGAAGACTTAGAGGCAGATGTTGAAGCTCTTGAAAGTGAAAATGTAGAAAAAGATGCATTACTAAATAAATATGAGGCTATGTTAATGTTGGAGGCTGCAGGAAAAAAGATAAGTAATGTCATTGACGATACATATAAAGTTACTGCAGTTAATAAAACAAGTCAATCAGGAAGTGTTCAAACAACAACTGCAACAAAGCATAGTACTGGATATTCCGATTGCAAATATGAACAAAATGATTATGTTATATGGACAAGCGATACTCTTAAAGAAGGCAATAGTTCTTATTATATTGTAATTGATGGTGAAAATAAATTTTACACAACAAATGCTTTTAAGTTAGAGTTTAATCCTGAATACGTATCTTCTTTTGAAGATGGTGTTGAAGGTATTGCAACTAATTTGTCTCTACTTTATAATTGTGTGACAGGTTATGAAGAAACTGCTGAAGGAAAAATTATCAATATATCAGGCTCAATAAAAGCGAACGGTGTTGTAGCGACGATAACTGGTAAAGCAAAAATTGTAGATGGTAATATTGAGTATTTTGAGTATAGACAAACTTATGCAGATGGCTCATATATGGAAAACACATACACTATTGATTACAACCCAGAAGCTGAAACAATTCCAGGAACAACAATCGAAGAACTCGAAGAAGCTGGTTTTATAAACGCTGACGATGAAGAATAATTAGTTAAAAAAGCACCGTTTGGTGCTTTTTTTATTTATTTAAACAATAAAAAAAGTGGCAATTACCACTTTTGTTTGTTTTATAATCCGATTACGTATTTGAATCCGTCCCAAATGCCAACAAAGAAATCTTTAAGACCATTGAGGAATCCGTCTGAGAATAAGTCTTTGATCGCTTCGATGCCGTAACCATTGTTTCCGAAGAAGAAGTAGAGTGTGAATAGGAAGCAGGCAACAGCTAGGACGATACCGATAATTTTTCCAATAAGTTTAAACATATTTTACCTCCTTTGTAGAGTATATTTTTTCTTATTAATGCTATTATAGCACAATATTGTATTTTTGAAAAGATGTTTTTAGAAATCAAAGCCAAATTTATCAAAAGAGTCTTTCTTTTTAGCTGATTTTCTCTTTTCAACAAAACCAACGCTGAATCCGATTGCGGTTATTTGATGTCTGTTTACGAACTTGATACATTTGTCTGCGTATGCAAACTTTTTAGCACGATACTCGCTCAAGATTCTACTATTTTTTGAATCAATAGGGTAGCTCATAGGCAATTTGAATCGAGGTATGTTAACTTGGACAACTTTTCCTTTTTGCTTTGGTATGTCGTTTTTTGTTCCTATATATGTAGTGTTTAAAATATCGCTTTGTTTTTGAGCAGGTGTTTTTTCTTTTGGTTTTTTCTGATGCTCTACATTATTGTAGTTTTCAATAAATTTTTCAATTAAGAAATCATCATATAATTCATTAAGATTTTTGAGCTCATCACTTTTTATATACTCGTGATAAATATTTTTTAATTGTTCAGCTGTTTGTTTGTCTGTATAAGTTGTAGGTCTTTCAATAAAGTCGTCAATAAAGAAATTGTTTTTATTATCAAGAATTAGGTATTGATATCCGTCAATGGATTTTATTCCTTTAGCTACATTGTATCCAGATCGGGTATACATTCTAATAAATAGTTCAAAATTCTTTTCTTTTTTAAGATCTTTGAAAAAGTGTTTTATTGTACCATTCAATTTGTCTGAGTAATGAGACATTTCCTCAATGTAGAATTCGATGAAAGAGAAGGGAACTGCTTCAGACTTGAATTTTTTTCTATATAAATTACAAGCGCAAGAGATTAATAGTAAACCAGCGTTGTCAGACTCAACTGATGCGTTGGCAATTTCCTTTGGTAATGGAAAGTCTGTAAAATTTTTATTAATATTAGATAAACTCATAAATAGTTCTCTCCTTATATCTATATATAATGAGTTTATCAGTTTATAAAAAAATAATCAAATAAATTTTAATAATTCTATTGACAAGATGTAAAAAATATTGTATTCTATGTGAGCGTTCGATTGCTGTAGGTGAGAAAACGCTTCTATCAAAATATAAAATAAAATTTTTTAAAAAACTTTAAAAAAAGTGTTGACAAAAGATTTTGGTTTTGGTAGAATGAGAGAGTTCCACGCGGTTGGAACGACAAAACTGAATAAGCCAAATCATGGCAACCATGTATTAGAATATACCTCTGGATAAGTAATCTCGCAAACTATGTTTCATTAGTTATAATGATAGTCGAGGGCTTATCCTTTTTTATTTTCTAACTGGCTGGTTCAGATCGCACATTGACAACTGCATATTATTGATAAAACAATATAATATATATTGTGAGAATCAGAGTTAATCAAATATTTTATTTTTATTTGGTGTAATACGCAAATTACAATTATCAAATCAAAACAACCGTTTTAAACTGATATTTAATTATAATTACGCTGAGTCAAAATTAACAAGATTTTATGATTTAAAAATTCTTAGAATTTGCGAAGGCACGTTTACTAAAATTAGTAAATTATGTATTCAAGTACGACGTATAGATCAAGCTATAAAGGGCGTACGGTGGATGCCTTGGCACTAGGCGCCGATGAAAGACGTGATAAGCTGCGATAAGCTTCGGGGAGTTGCAAATAAACTGTGATCCGAAGATTTCTGAATGTGGAAACACACTAGCATTAATCCGCTAGTATCCATACATGAATAAATAGTGTATGTGAAGGGAACCCAGGGAACTGAACCATCTAAGTACCTGGAGGAAAAGAAAGTAAAACAACGATTACCTAAGTAGTGGCGAGCGAACGGGTAAGAGCCCAAACCATTATACTTGTATAAATGGTGTTCGGACCCACGTATGGTTAGTCCATTAATGTAGTTGAACTGAGTTGGAAAGCTCGGCAATATAGAGTAACAGCCTCGTAGGCGAAACATTAATGACGACCGTGGTGTTCCAGAGTAGCACAGGACACGAGAAATCCGGTGTGAATGCGGGAGGCCCATCTCCTAAGGCTAAATACGACCTAGTGACCGATAGAGTATAGTACCGTGAGGGAAAGGTGAAAAGTACCCCGGAAGGGGAGTGAAAGAGAACCTGAAACCGTATGCTTACAAGCAGATGCAGTACAATTTATTGTATGGCATCGTACTTTTTGTAGAACGGGCCGGCGAGTTACGTTATGTAGCAAGGTTAAGGAACTGAAGTTCTGGAGCCGCAGCGAAAGCGAGTATCAAATGTGCGATTTAGTTGCATGACGTAGACCCGAAACCGATTGACCTATTCATGAGCAGGTTGAAGCAGTGGTAAGACATTGTGGAGGACCGAACACACGCCTGTTAAAATAGTCGGTGATGACTTGTGAATAGCGGAGAAATTCCAACCGAAATCGGAGATAGCTGGTTCTCCTCGAAATAGCTTTAGGGCTAGCCTCGGATAAAATAGATTGTTGGGGGTAGAGCACTGAATAGGCTAGGGGGTTTCGCGACCTACCGAACCTTATCAAACTCCGAATACCAATCAATCGTTCCCCGGGAGTCAGACAGTGTGAGATAAGTTTCATTGTCAAAAGGGAAACAGCCCAGACCCACAGCTAAGGTCCCCAATTATAAGTTAAGTGTAAAAGGATGTGTTATTGCTTAGACAACCAGGATGTTGGCTCAGAAGCAGCCACTCATTTAAAGAGTGCGTAATAGCTCACTGGTCGAGTGATGATGCGCCGAAGATTCAACGGGGCTAAAACTTATAACCGAAGCTTGGGAATAGTAG
>JAZUAE010000010.1:0-2190 GCA_045637805.1 Clostridia bacterium | reverse complement strand
CCTATAGCTGTGATATAATTTTATCGAACAAAATGTTCAATACTGAATTTATTATATAATAATTTAACAGTATTGTCAAAGGATGGAAAGAAATATGACGGCAAAAAGGAATATTTTTATAGCATTTATCTTAAATTTACTATTTTCAATTTTTGAACTTTTCGGTGGAATCATTACAGGAAGCGTTGCCATAACGTCTGATGCCATACACGATTTTGGCGATGCAACAAGTATTGGTACGGCTTTCTTTCTTGAAAAAATAAGCCATAAAAAACCTAATGATAAATATACTTATGGCTTTTTAAGATTTTCGGTTTTAGGAGCGTTAATCACCACCCTAATTCTTTTAATCAGTTCAGTTATAGTTGTTTATAATGCCATTTTTAGAATTATAAACCCAATTGAAATTGATTATAATGGCATGCTCATCTTTGCAATTGTTGGTTTAATAGTCAATTTAATTGCAACATATTTTACCCATGGTGGAAAGTCAATTAACCAAAAAGCAGTTAATTTGCATATGTTAGAAGATGTACTTGGTTGGCTTATCGTTTTGATTGGTGCAATCATAATTAGGTTTACTAACTTATATATAATTGACCCTATTTTGTCTATTTTATTGGCAATATTTATAATGGTAAATTCAATTAAAAATTTAATTCAAATAATGCAAATCTTCTTAATTAAAACGCCGAAAAACATTAACATAAATGATTTAATAAAACACGTAAAAAGTATTGATGGAGTAATTGACGCCCATCATATTCACGTATGGACTATTGACGGAGAAACAAATTTAGCAACCCTGCACTTAGTTGTTAAAGAATATGATAGCACTATAAAAGAAAAGGTAAAAGAAGAACTATCTGGGCACGGCATTTCCCACACAACTATTGAAATGGAAACTGAAAAGGAAAATTGCAAGGAAAAAACTTGCGATATAAAACAAAGAGAAGACCACTCTCATTGTCATCATCACCATTAATATAACAAAAAAGCCTAACCCAAACTTCGTTTAGATTAGACTTATTTTGGCGGAGCGTTAACAATGAAATCCGAATAGTTTAGTTAAAACTTCATATTATGTATTTCTCGCCAATCACTATCTTGATTGTAAAACTTATTAAGTATTTGCTCAAACTCTTTTTCACCAACAAAAGTATAGTTAATGCTCTCATCATATTCAAAATCGTGGTCGTCAATATATCTTATTTCCCATTCCTTTGTGTTATAATCTTTTATAATCAGCCTATACACGCAAGAATCATAATTCCAATTCGCATGGTCAAAACACAATATTCGTTCAACACCATTAGATACGAAAGGTCCTTTTGTTTTGCTTTTTGCCTTTTTTATACTATGGTCATAATCTTTTAATTTAGCATAATCTTCTAAAAAATCTTTCTTGTCATACTTTTCCATAAAAGATATCCCATCAAAGTAATAACCTACTGAATCATATAGTTTGCCTACTTTCGTTTTATATGGATATATTGTAGAACTAAAACAATTTGCAATTAATATACACCAATCAAGAAACAATTCAAAATCAATTTCTTTGTTTACTGCCATTTTAAGAGTTTTTACTAAAAGGTCATAATCATAATAGTCATCAAACTCATATTTTTCTGCTTGATATATTTGTTGCATTTCATTTCTTGTTAATTCTAACCTTAAGCCTCTCCAAACTTGTTCCTTTTTTACCATAATATCACCTTTTAAAAAGCCTTTACTTTCTTTTTTAATTCTATATTTTCATTTTACACATATTATATGACAGTTTTTGTCATATTTGAAAAGTTTTTTAGAAAATTTTAATATAAAAAATATCCAAAACTTGGGTTTTAATTTAAGTGTCATAAGAGAGCGAGGGATACATCTACGCTTTCGCTACGATGGCAGAGCCGAAATAAATTAAAAAATATATTTAGAGCGAGGGATTCGCTTCTCTCGAGCCTCCCGCAAAATAGTCCACTGGACTATTTTTTCGCCTAACGGCGAACACGCAAACTAAAGTTTGCTCGCTCCTAATTCGAATCCCTCTTTCGTTGGCGGAGCGTGTGAAACGTAAAACTACTTGGGAAAGATAATGCAAATTAGCCCACCCAAAAGATTAAAATTTATAGGTTTACGCAACCCTCCCGATAGGTTTTACGTTGTTGGATACCTGCTTGCTTTTGTAAAGGATTA
>JAZUAE010000009.1:0-41146 GCA_045637805.1 Clostridia bacterium | reverse complement strand
GTTAATAATAAACATGTTTGTTTAAGTGGAAATTTTGCTTTTGGGCAAAAATCAGATGTTCAGAAATATATAGTTGAAAAAGGTGGAATTATTGATTCTTCTCTAAAAAAATCAACAGATATATTAATGATCGGAGATTGTGAGTGTCAAGCATATTCAAATGGTACTTACGGGACAAAAGTTAAAAAAGCTATTGAGTATAATGAGAAAGGTGCCAATATTCAAATAATGAAAGAAGCAGATTTCTTTTCAAATGTAAGATAAATAAAAAACGAGCATAGAAATAATGCTCGTTTTGTTTTTTAGTATGAAATATATTACTTAATAATACTTATTATAATTGCTTTATAGTTAAGTTCTTCTAATCGGTCTCTAGTATCTTGCAATATTTTTTTAATAGTGTCGTTGATTTCTATGTCATCTCGTTTAAAAGTTTGACATGCTAAAAAGTGTGATTTTGTTAAGAACATATTTAACTTTCCTCTATAAATGGTTTATGGTAGTATTGATTATCAAGACAATAAGCATATTCGCCAGTATCGTAATCTATATAATAATGGCCATCGGTATAGCAAAATAGATCTTGACCAGTTTGTTTTTTACATTTTCTATTATAGTGTTTTAATAAGTCTTTAACACCATTCTCATTAGTATTAATTACTACTGCATTAGATTTTGGAAAATCAAGACTTCTAGTAATAATTTTTACAAATTGTGGGAATTTAGTAAAATGATTTGCTTCTAAATGAACATTAGATTTTTTATAGTTGGTGATGTAATCTAAAATACCATATGGCTCTATAACATATTGGAAATCACTAAAACCATGTTTCCAGTGGTCTTGTACTCATTGTTCAGTAAAGTTAATAGGTTTCTCATTTTCAAACATTATAATTAGGTGGATATGAAAATGTATTTCTTTTTCAAATGATTCAAAAGCTCGAACAAAGTATATCTTTCCAAAGTTTCTTTTGACACTTCTTATAAATGAATCAAACTTAACTTTTATTTGCTCTCAACAAAATAGTTCTTTTGTAGTTAATGTTAGGAAAACACATTTATCTGCTTTCAACTTAAGGTTAGCACATTTCTTTCTGCCTTGTTTTAGTTGTCTAGCATATTGTTTAGTTGTCATATATGGGAATTCATAGTTTCTAATTTTAGGTGGTTGAACATAATTTAATATTGTTCTATTTTCAAATGGGTTATAAGTGTTATATTGAACTCTTAATCGTTCATCATCATAAATGGTTACTTTATAGTCTCTTTCTTCTTTTTCATCAATTTTATTATACATAAAACTTTCTCCTTGTACTTTTATACTATTTTTGCTTTATAATAAATTTAGCTATAGTTTTTAGCACTTTTAAAAAATTTATATAGTTTTCTAATTATTTGACTTTTGTCTATAATTACGATATTATTAAATCAAGATACAAGTGGAGTATTTGTATTATCAATAAAGAAAAAGTGTAAAACTTAGTGTAATAAATTTTTTCAAAACTTAAACAAATTATTAGAATTTTCAGTTTTACAAAAGTTACACAAGTTACAAAACAAATCACAAAACTTACAAAAGTTACTAGAATTAATAGTGTAATTTTAGTATTCAAAAGTAATTTTTGATATAATATTTTATTGGTAAGGTGGAGGTCCCGGGTTCGAATCCCGGTAACAGCTCCATAGAAAACCCTTATTTTATAAGGGTTTTTTCATTGTTTAAAAATTGGACGAGAATCGAACTATTTTGCATTTTTGACAACAATTGACAACAGTTTTCACTAAACTTCGCTCTTGAACCCAACTCAAAATTTAAACTTAAAAAATTATTCATCTAACCCCATCAAAAACCACCTAAAATCACCCTGTTTGTTGTCAAATTTGTAGTACAACATTTATTTCATATAATTTAGCAAATTTTGCAAGAAAAAGACCGACCTTTGGTTTCTCAAAAGTCGGTCGCTGTTTTCTAAAACTCCCTTTTATGTACACGTAGGCACATAAATTATGATTGATTTACAATTCTGAAATATTTTTCTGTCAAATATGTTTCCGGATCTTTATTATCTTTCTTTATCGTTAACATAAATTTAAAATCTTCATCTGTTAAATTAAAGATTAAACCCCTATCATCACGGTAAGTATCTATTTCTCGTTTTTCAAACAATTCCTTATTGTTTAATGACCGACAACAAATGATTCCAAATTTACCTCTTCTTGATGAAAATCTTCCAGCAATTTGGTCCAATTCGGGATTTGATATATCCTTTGAATAGTTTTTACATTCAATAATTATATTACTACAAGGTATATCATAAATAGTACCCAATTGAAAGAAAAAGCCATTATTAGATATATTGTTAAAATTAATATCTATTCTTTTTCTACCTTCATGAATTTCATTTTCAATTACTGGATGTGCAATATTTGGATAAAATAGTAACTCAAGTACTCCACAAATAAAAATTTGGTATTTTTTTGAATCATCGTTTCCTGGTTTAATATTATCAAATTCTGAGATAAGATAATCGATTAAATCATTATCGTTTAAAACTTTTTCAACTTCGCTTTCCTTTAATTTTAACTTAATGATTGCTTTTTGCTTAAAGTCATTATATATATCAGGGTGGTCAATGGCAAATTTTTCAATCCATTGTTTATCTAAAGTATTATCTTTTTTTAAATATTGTTCTACATCATCTTTTGATAGAGACTTTTCAACAACCTTACCATCTTTATCATATTTGTAGTTAACAATAGAAGCATCTTCTTCTAAAAATTTATTCCTATAATACTCAAGAATATACTTTGTAAAAAATTCTTGCGATGAAAACCACTTAGATGATGTTACTAAATTTCTAGGGTATAATAAATATTTATTCCCTTTATGACATATCATGTCAGCATGTCCTCTGACCCAATCTTTTTTGTCCCAATAATAACCAGTTTCTTCTTTACTTAAAGAAAAACCATACAAATGGCATTGCTGTTGTGTGTATTTTAACAATGGTTCTTTTATAATATTTGCAACCATATCTGAAATTTTATCTTTATCAATACCTGGAATAAAAATTCTAACATCCTCAATTGTTTTTGCAACACCTAGTTCATAAGCTTTAGATTTTTTTATTGCCTTAAATATGTTTTCAGTGTCTATTTTACCAATCCCTTTACCGCTTGGCTTTCCTTTACTCATACCTAAACAAATTTCATTAACTTCTGACAAGTGTTTAAATAACTCGTAGGCTTCTAAGTCTTTTCCTTTCTTTAATAAGGAAATAAACTTATTGAAAAAGGAAACGATATATTCATTACACTCGCATAAAAACGAATCTTCTTGTTTGGAGATATAATAAGGATCTATAAACTTGTAATTATCTCTCGTGGTTTCGTAATCAAAAAAATCCAACTCTGCTTGAGATTTTTTTATTCCTAAAATTTTGCTTATTTTCATAATTTACCTCTGCCATATTATAACATAAGGCAACATATTTTACAAGATTAACTATTACATCTCAAAATCTTTTTCTTTTCTGCGTCTTCTTCGTTCTTCTCTCTGGAGTTTAAGTTCTTCATATTGTTTATCTAGTTCATCATCGGTCATTTCTTCGTATGTTATTGGTTTTTGTTCGATTGTTTCATTGTTAAAGGTGTTATTGTCTAGGTGGTAGGCGGGAACATCTTTTTTAATATGTTCTTCGCTATCATATAGTGTTGTGTCGTTAAAAAGACTATCCAACAGTTCTGCACCTTCGTAGTCAAGTTCTTGGTCGATTACTGAGTTGTAGTGCAATTGGGTAGTCTTTGCGTCTTTATGCCCAAGCAAATGCTGAACATCTTTAATATTTCTTTTATTCTCAATTTGCATGTTTGAAAATGTTTGTCTTAACATGTGGCAATGAAGCCCAAATTCTTGCCTAAACCCGTGTTTCTTAGCAAACCTATCAAATACTCGACGAGTTGCGTCATAACTGCGTATCGAGCCATCATCGTTGCAAAACACTAGGTTTGTGGACTTGGTTAAGGTTTTACCTTTAACTTGTTCTTTGCACCATTGTATTTTTCGCCATTGTAGCAAAGCATCAATTACAAGTTGTGGCATTTTAATCGCTCTTTTGCTGCAAGTCGTTTTAGTGCTTGAGATAATGTTCTTTCTCCCGATAATATTAAGGTCATTATCAAACTCAACATCTTCGGTCAAACCTTGCTCAACAAACAAAGCACCTTTTTCAAAATCTATATTTTCCCATTTCAAAGCAAGAGCTTCACCAATACGAAGCGAAGCCAACATCATAACAAGTGAAAGTGGTTTAATAATATCTGGACCATCATCAAGTGCTCGAATAAATCTTGCTCTTTCAGCAACAGGAATAGCTTTATAGTTTTCATTATTTTTGTGTTGACCTTTGCTATCAATGTATGTCTTTTTATATCTATTGCTCACTTTACATTTTAGGGTGGGATTATCATAGGCAAGACCTTGTTCAATCAAGTGCTCATAAAATTGATTTAACAAAAACTTTATTCTCTTTGGTGTGTTAGACCTACCTTTGTGGTCTTGCAACGATTTTGTCAAAATCGCTTGAACAATGTTTGTGTTAACTTCATTAATTTTCATATTTCCAATCGCTGGAAGAATGTGGTTTTTAAATGTTCTAATATTACTTTCAAATGTGCGAGATGATACCATTGGTTTTTTAAAAATTCTTAACCAATTTTTCATAGTTTCACCAACCAAAGCTGTCGTTGAAGATACTTGTGGACCAGTTACAAGTCTATGTTTTAGCACACTCATTTTCTCTAAAACTTCTGCTTGTGAATGTCCATAAACTGACTTTCTATTTATCTTGCCATCGGGTTTATATCCAAGAGTTACAACTCCACACCAACGACCATCTTTTCTTTGAACAATGCTTCCTTCACCATTTGCTCGTCTAGAATTCTTTCTTTTCTTAGCCATTAGTTTTTCCTCCTGTTGTCTTGAAAGTAAGCCCATCTTGCAAATGCCATAACACTAATAACTTTGCGCTTGCCGACATTGGTGGTTGGGAAATCATATCTATTCATAAGTGTTCTTACATTGCCTTTGCCAAGACCTGTAATTTTCATTAAATCCTCACAGTCTAAATAATCTTTGTTATATCTATCTGCAAGTCTTTTAGCTTCTGCAGAAATTAACATTTCTGCTTGTAAATCTTCTTGTTTTAACATTACAATTATTTCTCCTTCATAGTTACATTCTCCTTTCTATAAATTCTAAAATTTACTTGCATCGAGCAATGTAAAAGTGATGGTTTACCATCATAAAAGCGAAAACGGGTTTCACGTTTGTCGCAATAAGGGGATGGATGCAAATTTGAATCTTTTGTAAAAACTCATTTGTCCCAAAAATCTATTGATTTTTAAGGGATTTTATGGGTTTGAAAGATAAATTTGCCCCAATCCTTATCCTGCTTACTATAAAATTAGTCTATATCTTCGTCTTTTTCATCATCTTCATCTTGAAACAAGTCAACTTCCTGCATTTTGTTAATACCATATCTCTCTTTGAAAAAATTTTCAATATTATGTCTTTTAATTTTCATATGTGCTGGAACAACATCAAAAACTCCTTTGTCATAAAGGTCCCTATCAATATTATTATGAACTCTAAAAAATGCACTATATAATCTAAGTAACAATGCCTGATTTTCAGATAATTTAGTATGGAAATCTCGTTCATACTCATAATAAAGATTGCCTAAATTTTTAATATTGTTTTCCATTTTTGTAATTCTTTCGTGCAAGTCCAATGAATGCTTGTAATAATATTCAGCATCTTCATCAAGTTTTTGAGACGATGTTAATCCTTCTCTCAATAAATAAAGAAAGAATTCATTTCTATTACGAAAATTATGTCTTTCATAATAGTCTTTTAATTCCTCTAAAAAATGTGGATAATATATTCTTATTTTTGTTTTGAATATCTTGTTTGTATCAATATTTTTCATATTTTACTCCTTGTGTTTTTATTTTCGGGGCAAACAAAAAACAGCCAACAAGTAAAGGCTGTTAATTATTGTTTAATTTTTTGTATTTCTGATTTTACGATTAAATCGTTCATCATTTGTTCATGATTATCAGGTATTTTTAAATTTGTCGGAACTGTTAATATATTTTGTTTAGACCAATCTAAATTTAACTTATCCAGCCCTTGTTTTACTTTTCTGTTCATAAAAGTCATTTGTCTCTTTTGTTTAAACGGTAATTTAATACCCAAACTACTAGCCATTTTTAATATTTGTGTAAAGTTTTTAGATACGCTTCTCACATCATTCAAATTTATCTTTATGCCCGCATCTTCCAACGATAGTTTGAATATCTCTAAAGCAACTCGTTCTAAATCAAATTTAAATTCTCTTTCATTTCTTTTATATAAATCGGTTTGTTGAAACTCTTCATCGGTATAAAAATAAAATGTAAGATGAAGAAGCACTCTATCGTGAGCTTGCGAGATATTGCTACCCGAAACTCCTAATTCTTCTGCAATCTCTGCTTGAGGTTTTTCATAAATATAAATATCATCGACTAATTTTTGCTCTTTCTCAGTAAGTTTTTCAACAATCTTCCAAACTAATCTATAAAGTCTTTGATTTCTAAAACACCTCTCGCAAAACTCTTGAATTTCTTCATCAGTTCTATCAGGCACAACATCTTCTAATGTTATAGGATTATCGTCATCGTCTTCATATAAAACTTTGTTTAAAGAGATGTTATACTCATAACATTCCTCTTGTTGTCTTTGCATTTGTTTATCGCTATTCTGCAAAAACTTAGCAACTTCATCAGTTACTTTTAAATAAACATTTTTACCATTAATCTTATCGTAATAACGATAAATTCTCATTTGTTCTTCCATAATCAGATTATAGCATAAGATAAATCCGAATTGTGGGATTTTAGATGACAAGTTTTGTCATATATTGTCGATGGGGAAAATTTTCCACAAGTGCTTACTTTTTATCTAACATTTTGCCCATCTTTGCCATCATTTCAGTCTTGTAAGACATTAGAGAATGCGAATATCTATTAAGAGTTATCACAGGGCTATTGTGTCCTAATATCTCCGACACGGTCTTTACATCCATTCCCATTTCAATAGCACGTGTTGCAAAAGTATGACGAAGTGCATGAAAGTTTTTAACATTGATATTTAACTTTTTAAGTATTCTTTCAAAGGTTCTTTGATATGTTCTAACGTTTACCATTTTATTATCTCTTGTTGTAAAAACATATTTAGACTTAGAAGATTTTTTAATTTCTTTAAGTTTGTCCAAGATTTGTTTAGGCAAAGGTATAACTCTTATTGAATGTTTTGTTTTAGGGGTATCAATAATAGTTTCATACTTGCCATTAATCTTTGTGTAAAAGACTGATTTGTTTATTGACATTGTTTTCCTATCAAAATCAATATCATTCCAAGTAAGTGCTAACAGTTCTCCAATTCTTAAACCAGTGTAAAAGCATAACACTATACCAAAATGATTAGGTTTTTTGCTAGCCATACAAAAATCAACAACCTTGTTTTGTTCTTCAATCTCAAAAGCTTCAATCAACTTTTCTTGAACAGTAGGCATTTTGATTAAGCTTGAGTTGTCTTTTGTTATCATTTCTAAAACAAGTGCCTGATGTAATGCTTGTTTTAAAACTCCAACAATTCCAATAACAGAGTTGCTAGATAAACCTTTACCAGTTTTTAAGTTGCCAGTTTCTAATTTTTGAATAATGAACTCCTGCAAAACATTCGCAGAAAGGTCAGTTAATTCATAATCTCCTAAAATAGGATTGATGTGCTTTTCAATACTTTCTTTGTATTGAAGATAAGTTCTTTGCTTGATAGATAACTTGGCATATTTATTTAACCAAGTATCAAGCCATTCATGTAGTTTCATATTTTAATTCCTCCATTTAATAATTTTACTTGTTTTTGAGTGCCCCTCTATTATTAAAAGGACATTTAAAACCGAAAAATTAAGTGAGTAAATTAAATTTGATGAAAGTTTTTCAAAAAAATTTTTAAATTTCATAATAAAAGACCATCTAATAAAGTATTAGGTGGTCTTTTTTCTCCACTATTGAATTAATTATAGCATACTTTTATTCAAAATGTATCAAATAATCAAAAATAAATGACAAAATCTAAAATATTTGAACGAGTATAAATTAATTTAATCCGTAAAATACTTTATTAGATGGTTAAAACCTAAATATAATAGGACATCTATTTTCTCCCTAAACAAAGGAGAAATTCGATGGCAAACGAATCACTTAATAAGGCGAAAGTTGAAAAAAATGATGAGTTCTATACTCTAATGGAAGATATCGAAAATGAATTGTCAAGATATGATTTTTCACAATTTAAAGATAAAATAGTTTATTGTAATTGTGATGACCCAACATGGAGTAATTTTTTTAAATTCTTTACTAAATGGGCAAAACGAATGGGTATAAAAGAAGTTCATTTTACAAACTATGCTAATACTAAAAGAACTTGGAATGAACAATTAACTTTATTCGACTTGTATGATTTAAAAGAAAGTGCTGAAGATGATAAAAAAGGAACTGCTCATCATTGGATTTTCAAACCTGAAAGTAATAAAATTATAAAAAAGAGTTTAAAAGGTGATGGTGATTTTCGTAGCAAAGAATGTATAGACATATTAGATAAAGTTGATATTGTTGTAACAAATCCACCATTTAGCATATTTAATGATTATATAAATCTGTTGATTAGTCATAATAAAAAATATTTAATTATTAGTGATGACAACAAATTATCTAATGTTGATATTTTCCCTCTTGTAAAAGATAATAAGTTGTGGCTAGGTTATACAAAGGTTAAAAAGTTCTTACAGCCTGATGGAACTTATATGAAGTTCGGGAATAAGTGTTGGTATACAAATTTAGAAGTTACATATAGAAGACAGCCTGTAATTCTACACACTCAAAACCTTTCACAATTTAAAAAATATGACAATTATGATGCAATAGAAATTCCTGAAATTAAGTTGTTGCCTGATGATTATTACGAACCTGTTGGGGTGCCAATATCATTTTTACACAAATTTTGTCCTGAACAATTTGAAATCATTGGAATGTCAGGTGTGGATATTAAGATTAAAGGTGGCAGATTTTATGTGGAAGGTCGAAGATTGCAACCAAGACTAGTTATTCAAAGGAGAAAAACATAATGAAATATCAAATTCAAATTCGTTCAATCAAAGATTTTTTAAATGATAATATATATTTAACAAATATTAATATGCAAAGAAAATATATTTATAATCATGAACAAGCTTCACATCTTTTAGATAGCATTCAAAAAGAAATACCTATTCCTGCAATCTATTTATGGGATAATAAAGATGGAACTTTTGATGTATTAGACGGTAAACAAAGAATAACCGTTATGAGATTGTATAACAATCCCAACTATTTACAAGGTAGTGTTCATAATTTCTTCATAGACCACATGGATATAAATAAGTTTGAAAACTATCAAATACCTGTAATTGTTTGTTCTGGAACAGAAGAAGAAAAAATTGAAACCTTTAAAAGAATAAATACTACTGCCATTGCTTTAAAAGAGTTTGAAATTTACAATGCTCTATATCAAGGTATATTTGTAGAAGAATTTGGCAATTGGGGAGTATCTGTTTCTCCAAGCGAAGAATTATTCTTTGGAAAAAGTATTCGTGGAGAAAATTGTATTAAAGCATTAAAATTGTTTACTGACAAACCAGAAGAATATTTTAAACACAATAGAAATAAATCGTTCGTGTCTGGATTGAAAAAAGATATTGATACACTTGTAAAAACTACTTTAAGTATTTTTGAAGATTATGGTGATGATTATTATATTTTAGCAAAAATAGTTTTGGAAAATATAAATGATAATGCAAAAATTGCTTCATGGCAGTTAAACAAAAAAACAATTACCGCTTTATTTGAAGAATATTCAAACAATGGAGAACTTTCCATTGCTCCAAGTAAAGAAAGTTTTTATAAAGAACTTTTAGGTTGTTATAATATTACAGGTTTAGATAGTAAAAGATTTTTCACAAAAGATGATAAAAAACTTCTTTATCAAAGATTACCAATTGGAACAATATCAAGTAAAAGAAAATGTCCAACATGCAATAAAGAATATATCTTTGACCAATTTGAAGTTGACCACATCAAGGCTTGGAGTAAAGGTGGAAGAACATCATTAGATAATGCTCAATTGTTGTGCAAAAAGTGTAATGGAGAAAAAAACAATCGATAATTAAAAGACCATCTAATTATATATTAGGTGGTCTTTTTTATGCTTATTTTTAATAATTTTAATTTATTTCACTAGAAATTTTGTCAATTTTAAGATTATATATGGCTATTACAACCAACAAATCCTCAACTCTTTGCCATTTAATATATAATTGTGTGGCAAATATATGCTTGTTTTTAACCATCTAAAAAAGGAGCATATATGTTAGCAAATAAAGAAAAAGTGGTTGCATTTGCTGGCCATCGTTATGATTGGCATTGTATTGGTGTTGAAGATAAACTTCCACAAGTATTAGAAGAACTAATACAAAAAGGTTATACAGTTTTCTATGACGGCAATTATGGTGCATTTGATAAAAAGTGTGCAAGTGCAGTTTTAGAACTTAAACATAAATATCCTCATATTAAACTTATTCGTATTTTAACATACTACCATCACAAGAAAGACAAATACGAATTACCGTCTTGCTATGATGGCTCTATACTTCCTGAAACAGAAGAATTGCATTACAAACAAAAAATAGTAAAGCGTAATGAATGGATTGTTGATAATTGCGATGTTCTTGTCTGCCACATAGAAGAAACTTACAAAAGCGGTGCTTATCGCACTCTCAAATATGCCCAAAAGCAAAACAGGTCAATAATTTATATATAGAAAAAGCACTAGTAAAATCTAGTACTTTTTATCATTATTTTTTTATTTATTCATTTGTTAGTTTATCGAATATTGAACTTAATAAATTGCAACATGAAAATGCCTTTAACTTTATATTTTCCCATTCTGAACAAGAAATTTTATTTTCGTCAGAATGACTATTGCAATCTTTAGGGCACACCCTTTCGTTGAATTGTTTTAAATTATCAAAATATTTTAAATAAGAACCTTTTGAGCAAATATCTAGTTTTTTGTGAGATAATTTATTTCTAGAGGACACAATTACTTTAAAATATTCATCAATATTAAAACTTTTTGCATCTTCATCGTGTAAATCATCAGCAATTTTAGCAAAAATATAATACTTTAACTCCAAAGGAAAAAATTTTTCTTTTAAAAACTTATTAATACTTGTAATCTTTCCTTTGCTTTTATAATAATTAATTGATTCAATTATGTCATTTTTAGTGTCTTCTTGATTTTTTAAAAACAAATCCAATATTTCTTGTTGTTTTGCTTCAGAAATCTCTTTGAAATTCTCCATAATATATGAATTTATAACAAAATCGTTTTCTGATGTCACATTTGCTAATACACCTCTCATATTAGTTATTGATTTTTTCTTTTGAGCTATTTTACAAATAGAATTAAAAGCTTTATCTATAAAATTGTCTTTATTTGCAATTGTTAAACCGTCAATTAAATCAATATTAGTTTTAATCTTATTAACAAGTTCCTTTTCTTTTGAAGCTGAATAAAATATTATATCTACGAGTATATCATTATCTCTAATTCTTTTTATTATTTCATCTCCAACAATATTATTTGAAAGTGAATAATCAATAAAAATTAAATCATACATTTCAAATCTTGGTTGTTTTAACACTTTGCTTGTTAAAACATTTGCATTTTTACAGTATTCAAAATCAACACTAATACCAACATCTTCAAGATTAACCTCTAAGCTTTCCTTTTGACTATTAAACCACTCTTCCGAATCATCAATCCACATTATTTTTAAGTCTTTCATTTTTAAACCTCATTTGTATCTCAAATCCCTTTTTCCTAGTATCGTCTATATCAACCTGCCCATTCATCTTTGTCTCAATAATATTTCTGATGTGATATAATCCAACACCGTTCCCTGTAGGAGTAAAACCTTTGCCAAATTCAAATAATTCTTTTTTATTATTAATTGTGTTGAAATCGAATGGCTTACCATCATTTATTGCTTTAATAGAATAGTTGCCTTTGGAATCTTGACCGAGCTCAAAAAACAAGTTTTTAGACCTGTGTTTTTCTGAATTACTCACAATATTACAAATTATTACAGAAATGTCTTGCGGAGAAAAACTTATTTGACATTCCAAATTGCTTGGATTATTTACATACACATTTAATAACTTGTAATCTCCATAAGTTAGTTTGCAGAATTCGTTAATAAACGCAAACAAGTCGCCTTCAATATATTCATCTTGAGTATTAAAACTTGCGTAACTGCTATATTTTAAGTTTCCACGCATCTTCTCTATAGTATAAGATATTGTTTTTATGTCAGGCAGAATGTTTTCAATCTTTAAATTATTACGTGAATGTTTTTTTATCCATTTTGCGATAATATTATTTATTGTTCCCAAATTAATTTGAAACATATGCAATCTCTGCATAAATTCTTTTTGATCAATTCTTAAACTGCTATTAAGAAAACTATTTCTTTTCTTTTCACTTTTCAAATCTTTGTTTTTTAATGCAATATCATATTTTAACGACTTATTATCTTTTTCTAAAGATTCAACTTTTAGTTCAGCTTGATCTTTTATTTTTTGTAACTCTAATTTCTGTTTTTCAAAAAATAGTTCTTCTTCTTTTTTTATATCATTGGCAACTTTAATACGTTCCGATATTAATTTATTAATTATAGGTTTTAATATCTCTATTAACAAGACAACTCGTTCATCTTCTTGTTGCAAATCTTGTCTATTTGATGTTGTTATATCAGGCAAAAAGTCATCATCTAAAATATCAAAACTAATTTCACCTTCTATATAATTTCCAAATATTTGTGTATTTTTTAAGTATGGTAAAAAATTAGCCACTGCCAATTTGTTTCTTATATATACTCGTAGTTGGTTTGGTCTATAAGTATTATTTTTCATAAACAAGGGATCATTTTTCACTGCATAATCTTTTTCTATTGCAGAATGCATTGCAATCCAACCCACCATATTATAAGGAATAAACCTCTTATTTCCAAACTTATCTACAAATTCCTTCTCTCCTGATACTTTTGGATAATCATCTTGATTTAGAAATACAGTATTTCTTAAATTCATCTCTACAGATGGAACACTAGATTTGATAACAACATTCTTTTTCATATACTTTTGTATATTATTATTGCTATTATCATACAACGCAAAGAAGTTTTTATATGCAATTGATTTCTTTACCTCATCGAATACGATTTCTTCTTTTTTTGTAAACTTATCTTTCAATGCAACTGAAATACTACAATCTAGTGAATTTACCAAATAAAAATCCGCAAGTCTTGCTTTGAAAGCATTTATAGTTTGCACCCCAATATTAGACATGTCCACATCTGTAAGATGTAAGATTGTTCCAGATTGTTGGAAATTTAAATCTTTTTCTAATTCTGATATATCATTTCTTGATTCAACTTTTTTTATATTTGGTATATCGTTATCTGTTATTTTTAGTAGGTTTAAATTCCAAGTAGATTTTTTAAAATCTTTTTTTGTTATAATATAAAAATCTTTTGACAAATATAATGCAGCAAGTTTGCCAATTCCCTTTCTACCCATTGGGTATTTTATAGTATGATTATCAATCAAATCATCTCTTTTATTTCTACCCAATAATACATATCTATTTGCCAAATCTAAATAATCCATACCAGAACCATTATCATAAATATCAATGGTTGAATGTTCTTTATCTGTCATGTCTATTAAGATTTTAATTTCTTTTGCTTTTGCATCAATACCATTTGCAACTAATTCCGAAAGAGCATTCCATACATTTGAATATAAATTTTTACCTAATAATTCTAAAGCGGCATAAGTAAAATTAAAATGTATTGTATTTTTATCATTCAATTGTTTTATATCCATTCTAAACTCCTTCTAAAAAATTTTTAATTTGTTCTGCCATTGCCATTGCCAAAAGTGGGGGAACAGCGTTGCCAATTTGCATTGCAACTTTACCCATGTTCCCACTAAAATCAAACCAATCAGGGAAAGATTGTATTCTAGCTCCTTCGCGTGGGCTTAATGCTCTATCATCTCTATAATGAATACATCTTAGGGCGGAAGGTGTTGTAAGATTGTTTGTAATTGTAGTTGATGGTTCTGTTTCTATTAATCTAGAATAAGTATTGGCATAGCCAGAAGTTAAATAATATTTTTTATCAATCTTTCCTTCTTCTACTAATTTATTAAAATAATTTTTACCTTCTCCCTGCGGTACATTTTTAATTACTGTTCTTATTTTTTCTCCATAATCTGCTGCAATATGTTGTGTAAGAACATTTGATTTCTTTCTCATAAGTTTCTGATAATAATTGTCTGGTTCTTTATTGTATTTATTTATAGATTGTCCAGATTTTAATTCAGGCAAATCATCTATCGCTTCTTTTATAGACAAAATATCATTATTTAAAGGTGTCGGAAAGGTCCATTCTTTGTTTATATCATTTCTAACCCCAACAATAAATACTCTTTCTCGATTTTGAGGAACTCCAAAATCTGATGCTTTTAGTACTTGATATTTGATTTTATATCCAAAGTCATTATCAATATTTTTGAATTCTTTTTCAATTTTATCTAAAATCTTATCTCCATAGTAATCTATTTGAGGTTTCTTTGATTTTCGTCCTGTTTTGCTTACTATCTCATCATATAAAATATTTCCCTCATTATCAGTTTTATAAAATGTTTCCTTCATTGATAAAATTCCACGAACATTTTCAAATAAAAACATTTTCGGACGTATTATCTTTAATAATCGCAAGTATTCCTGATACATCTTTGCTTTATCATCGTAAACTCTTTTACCTACTGTGCTAAAAGACTGACAAGGAGGTCCACCTATGATTAAATCAACATTTTTACCATTTAAATATCTATGGATTTCTTCTTCTGTCAAGTTTTTAATATCTTTCTCAACCATATTAATCTCAGGAAAGTTATTCCTAAAAGTTGAGGCGGCATCTTTATCAAATTCATTTGCGAAAAGTATGTCAAAAACATCACTTTTTTTGAAAGTGTTATTTTTTATAATATATTTAAAACCGAGCGTCATGCCACCTGCGCCTGAGAATAAATCTACAACATTTATCATATATTTCTCCGATTTATTAATTATAACACATTTTGGTGAAAAATGCATTATTTTTAAAGTATTTATTGTTTTTTATTTGCAACTCATGTATCATTTCTAATTTATCTATATCCATAACTAACTTCTTATATTAGCATTATATCATAAGATATCTAATTTTGTATAAAAATGAAAAAGAAAAATATTAAATTTCTTCCTGACAACACTTGTTGTTCGGTTTTAGGCGAGTTTAGATGATTTTAGGTGGAAAAATTTGGTGTTTCAGTGGGTTAAAATGGAGCTTTTGTTGTCAACTGTTGTCAGATTTTTGAAAATTGACAACAATTGGGAGATTTTGGAGTAACAAAAAACACAGGAAATATAAAGGTTTCCTGTGCTATGAGTTCGAGTCTTGTTTTAGTAAAATTCAATACTTGGTAAGGTGGCGGTCGCGGGTTCGATCCCCGCCATCAGCTCCATTTAATTTTATATGCTGGAAAATTATTCCTGGCAACGTTAGACTTAGTAACGGCATGTACTGAACCTATAAGGAAAAAATATATACAAGAAAGCCTAGAATGCGAACTCTAATAAAGAAGACCCCAGCAGGGGTCTTCTTTATTTATTTAATAATTTTACATATACATTTTTCCAGTCTTTTACTTGTAAAATTTTCAATATTTCTGCAGCTTTTTCTACAGTTAATTGTTTAAAACAATCATCTTCTTTTAAAATTTGTTCAATTATTCTATGCATTGTAACAGATTTTTCATTGCCACTTTTAATATTTTTTTCTAGAAGTTTTATATTTTGCTCTCTAAGTTGGTTGATCATTACTTGTATCCTCCATTGTAGAAGCTTTTATTCCTGGTATTGTATGATTGCTTATGTATGAAAGTCTACCTTTATTAAACATATCTTGAAGTGTTGCTCTAGGAATATGTTTCCATTCACCTTCATCAAAAAGAACATATTTATTGTGTGTAATCGCTGTTATTTTTTGAACGTCATTATATGTAATTACAAGTGTAGGTTTTTTGAATCTTTGTCCATCCCTCTTTTGACTTATAATTGTCATATAAGTTTTTTTGTCCTTGCTAAACATTTGATTGTAAACTTTTGTTAAATATGCAATCTTTTCAGTTAAAGGCAATTTGTTTGTTGCTGCCACCTCTGTAAACAACTCAATTTTTTCTTTCATAGTAACGTCAACTGGATCCTCAATAAATATTGTTAAAAGTTCACTCCATTTATCAACCGTGTCACCTTCAACATAAGGGCTCGGATCGTTAGCTTTTATATCATCATAAACTTTCTTTACAACCTTATTAAATCTTGTCTGAACGTCTTTATTAGGATTTTTACAAATAAGACCTTTTATAGGTGAATGCATTTTTGTATTTAACATATCACTTCCAAGAATAGTAGAAACTGTATCCGCTTGAATAACAAAATCATTTGCTTTAAAGATTAAGTTTGAGTGACCATTCCCATATTCTCCAAGTTCAGCTTTTACCTCATAGTTAATTCCAACATGTTTTAATAACTGAGCTAATATTTGATTAATTTCATAGCATACAACAACATTGTTTGATGGAGATATTGTAGAAAGCCTTTCCTTATTTGTATGTTTCTCGTTAACTTCTTCACTTTGACCTTCTGCGTAGAATTCAGCATCATAGGTACACATTCTACATAATTTTATATATGTATATATAGCCTTTTCTACTTTTGAATAGTTCTCTGGCATATTTTTAAACACATATCTTATTAGATCTGAATTTAACGCCACAGATTCAATATTATCAACTGTTGAATTGATTTCATCTATTGCATATGTATCAACATATTCATCATGCATTATTTTAACTAAACATTTCTTTTCGTTTTCGTTTAAAAGAATCATGCTACCAAGCTTATTTTGCACAATAATTTTTTTTACAGCATACATTAATTCTCTATTCTTTCTGCTAGATGCAAGTTGTGTTTTATTTGTTAACTTTGCAAGTTCCCTAAAACTATTCATAATAAGTGTATTATCATATAAAACTTTCTTACCGTTTAATTCTACAAGTTGTTGTGGCTGAAGATTTACAAGTCTCTCAAAAGAAACTGCATAATTTAATTTGTCAATTTTTTCATCTATGCCCTCTATATCTGAAAGCTTACCCTCTTTTTTTAGATGATTACACAAATCTACAAAAGTAGTTCTATTAATTGCAAGTTTAACATCTCGGACGCCTACAACATTAACTTTTAATCTTGATGTTTTTTCTAAAGTGCTTAACAATTGAGTAAAATATTTTGTATTTCTAAGTAAAGTTTTAACACCTTCAATACTATATATTTGTTCACGTTTTACTATAATTGAATTTTCACTTATTTCTTCACACGAAAAAATATCTTTGCAATTTTCACTAGCAAACAAGTTTAAATCTTTATTACTCACCTTAATACCATAAACTTTTTCGATTGCCATTTTTTACTCCAGTAATATTATACCATAAAATTTAAATTTTGTATAGAGTATATTTAAATTTTATTTACAACCCAAACTATGTAAAAGATTTGTTCTCTTGTTATTATGGCTAAGTAAACGCTTAATCCGCTTTAAAATCTCGAATAACACTAGTTATTCCCAAATTTTTATTTAAAAATTTATCTAGACAATAGTGCACTGTAAAGAGTATACTTCCGCAAGTATGGCAAATAATATCATACATAGCATCATCAACAGCAACAATTCCATTGACCGGATTCCCCTGAGCTGTTTGACCAAGAAATTTGTCGCCTATAAATTCAAAAACTTCCCATATGCCAGATGTTGCTAAAGATATTCCTAAAAACACTAAAATAACAGTCAACGGTTTTACGTTATCTATCTCTTTTGTTTTACATAAATAAAACAATCCTATAAAACAAGAAACATATCCCCAAATTGTATGTTGAACTTTGTCAAAACCATTTAATTTATGTGTCAAATGCAAAGAGCTACCACAAAAAGCTCCAAGCGTCACAAACCCGACATAAATTATAAGTAATGAGAAAGAAATTCTAACCTTAAAGAACAATTGCATAAACACCGGTATAAAATATAATAAAAATGTAAAAATACACGATAGTAACCTATTTGTTGGATCACCTAAAATCAACATCGTCACAATAAAACCCAAACAGACCATACTCATTATTAGCATAAATATATTTATCACTACTATCAATTTATTCTTTTTATTTGTACTAGCATCGCTATTTTCCATATTATTTTTCCCTTTCTTCGACAAAAGTTTACTAAAATTTTATAAAACATTATTTGTTTAATTTTTGTAATCGAACATTTTTACATAAATGGAGATATTATATTAGTTATACCTGCAATAATTTTAAAAGACAATTTGTTTCTTTTTAAATTTGTATTATTTAACCTTAACGACTTTTCAAAAGTCTCGTTGAAATCTTCTTCTATAGACCTCATCACACCATCATCGTTTGTATAAATTGCACTTTCAAATTGTTGATAAAAACTTCTAAGATCCATATTTATAGATCCAACAACAGCACTATTTTCAGTAAACATTACTTTTGAATGAACAAAACTATTTTTCATAGTATATATTTTCACGCCATGTTTTATAAGCTTTTCAGCATTGTTTCTAGATATAATATATACAATCTTCTTGTCAGCTATTTCTGGAAGGACTATTCTAACATCTACGCCCGATTTTGCTTTGTTTATTAGTAAATTATTTATAGTATCATCAATTACAAAGTATGGCGACATAATATAAATTTTTTCATTCGCATTTGCTATCATGTTGGTATAAACATTTTTACCTATATTATCTGCATACTCAAGGCCGTCAGCATAAGGAACAAAAACTGAGGTGTTTTTTCTTTTTTCCGCCAAACCCAAATAATTAGCATAGTTTATACTTTGCTTTGTTACAAACTCCCACTGCCTCAAAAACATTAAAGTAAAAGCTTCTACCGCTGCGCCATCAACTCTAATTCCCGCATCTTTCCAGTAACCATACATACGCTTTTCATTAATGTATTCATCTGCCAGATTTGTTCCACCAGTATATGCCACCTTGCCATCAATAACAATAATTTTTCTATGGTCTCTATAGTTAAGCATTGCACTAAATTTTGGTAAAAGCTTATTAAAGGAGTGAATTTTTATACCAGTATTCTTTATTGCTTTTTTTGTTTTATATTTAAGTGAACCATGACTTCCCAAATCATCATAAATAATTCTAACATCTACGCCTTGTTTTACTTTTTCTGAAAGAATGTTCAAAATTCTTTTCAAAAGAACCCCATCAGAGAAAATAAAAAATTCAATGAAAATAAATTTTTTAGCATTTTTCAAGTCTTCAATTACACTATCGAACATTAGTGTTCCACTTGAAAAATATTTTGCATCAGTATCTTTATATGCCGCAAAATTACCAGCTTTTTCTAAATATACACATTCTTTTTTTGTTATTTTGTTGTTTGTTTCAATATTGCTTGCTTTTTGATAATTATAACTATTAATTAATATTCTCTCATATCTTTTCTTATATCTACCCCAAAACACTTTCTCATTTGATATAAAATATATTATATAACCAAATGTAAAACAAGTAAGCAAAAACAAAATCCACACGGGTTTTGATTGACTATTTTTATCAGTTGATAATACATACAAGCAAGTAATAAGTGTTAGAATGATTGAAAGTATAGCCAAAATTTGAAATACTGAAGAAAAATAAATAGATGATAATACAAGCAATGCAAGTTGCACCGCAATTAATAATAGAACTATTATCGTATTTAAAACACCCAAACTGTTTCTTTCTGTTTTAATTTTGACAACATCAAAATCTTGACTCGTGGTCAAATTTTTTATATTTGTTACAGATTTATTCATTTTCAACTCCTAACACTAAACTTTTGTATTAATATATATTTTCATTATCTGCAAATAAAATATTAATCATTATTACCTCTATAATAAATATATCACAAAAAATATAAATGTTTATTAGTTTAATTGTAAAAGTTTTGTAAATTTTAAATTATTTTATCTATATTTATAAGTTTTAAAAGTTTTTCATCATTTTCTACCGATAAGGAAACCAGTGGCATTCTAAGTTCTTTATCAATTAGCCCCTGTTTTGCCATAAGTGTTTTAATCGGAATGGGATTTATATCTATAAACATTAATTTATTAATTTCCGCTAAACTTTCTTGTAATTTTAATGCCGCACTAAACTCTTGATTCTTGCTTAACCGATACACCTCCTGAACCTTATCTGCCAAAACATTTGCCGTGACACTTACGCATCCCGTCGCACCAAGTGTGTAAAAAACATAATTCAAATGATCTTCACCACTATATACTGCAATTTTGTTTTTACATATACGAGTAAGTTCTATTATTCTGTTAATGTCACACGTGCTTTCTTTTATTCCACATATATTATCGACTTCTATCAATATTTTTAAAGTATTAAGCTCAATATTAAGCCCCGTTCTGCTTGGCACATTATACATTATTATCGGAATGCCTATTTTTGCAAGTCGAGTATAATATTCAACAATTCCCTGCTGAGATGTTTTGTTGTAATACGGAGTAACAACAAGTACACCATCAGCACCGAGTTTTTTAGCTATTATTGTATTTTTCACACATGTTTTAAAATCATTGTGTCCTGTACCAACAATCAATTTTACCCTACCACGAATAATGTTTTTTGCAAACTTAATAATCTCAAATCTTTCTTTTAACGAAATTGTTGCGCCCTCACCTGTGGTTCCAAGCAAAATAATAGCACTAACGCCTTTGTCTATATCAATATCTATTAGTTTTTCTAAAGCATTATAATCAATTTTATTTTCTTTAAATGGAGTTACTATTGCAACACCTGCGCCTTCGAATATTTTTTTCATATTTTCACCTAATAAACAATATTCATAAAAGGCTAAAATCTTGACAAAAAAGAACGCATTTTCGCGTTCTTTTTATTCTTTTATCAATTGTTCAAATTTATTCATTTCTTCTTTAATATAACTAAACACTTCATCATATATATCGTCAGTCATAAAATCTATCCCCACATCTTGCAATAGGGCGATAGGAGGCTTAGTGCACCCACTTTTTAAATAATTTAAGTATTTTTCGCGAGTTACATTATCGCCTTCAAAAATTCTTTTAGCAATAACGAATGAGGCAATAAATCCTGTTGCATATTTATACACATAAAAATCATAAAAGAAGTGTGGAACCATACTCCAGCAATATTTATGATTTTTTCCTATAATCACATCTTTACCTAAATATTTTCGTTCTAGATTATCATAGATATCTAAAATTTTATCTTTTGTCAATGTATCATTACGTTCAACAACATCATAAACTTTTTGCTCAAATTCACTAAACATTGCTTGTTTAAAAACAACGCCCGTAACATTTTCAAAAAATTCTTTCATGTTGTTTAATTTTTCCAACTTGTTTTTTGCAGTTTTCTGTTTGTAAAAATAAAGTAATTGTTCATTTACACAGCTTGCCACTTCAGCTGAAAAAATTACATAATCTGCCTTTCTTATATGTTGAGTGTTATTAGAATAGTAAGAATGTGCCGAATGTCCGAATTCGTGAACTATAGTGTTTACATAATTGTCTTTGCCTGTGAAGTTTAAAAGCATAACGGTCCCCGCATCATAAGCAGCGGTTGAATAAGCGCCAGTACTTTTTCCTTTATTTGGCAAACAATCGAACCAACGTTCTTTTTGTGCTCTTTCAAATAGTTTCACATACTCTTTCCCAAGAGGGGCAATAGCTTTTGATGCTACAGAGTACGCTTCTTCTATAGTCATATCCTTAGGTTCCTTATTTCCGATAGGTGCATAAATATCATAACGAGCCATATTTTCTAATTTTAAAGCTCTTCTAAATAAATCCAAAATATCATGCTGAACATTAAGGTTTTTATTAATGTTTAAAATTAACCTGTTATACACATCTTCTTCTATGTCCTCAGAAAATAAACTAGCAGCAAGGCAAGACTTAAAACCTCTTAGTTTAGAAAAATAAACCTTTTGTTTAACATAAGCGGCAAAGTTTTCTGACAATGTATTTGCAACCTTTTTAAAGGCTTTTGCAAGTGAACTACTCGTGTTTTTTCTAAGTACTCTATCTGGACTGGAAGCATAATTCTCCGCCAAAATAGGATTGACTTTATATCTTTTACCTGCTGAATCTTCTACATTTTCATACTTTACATCAACGTTTGAATATTTTGAAAAAATATCATACGGTGCTCCTAAAAAATCCCCCATTCCAGCAATTAGCGCCTCAACTTCACGTGAAAGCATATATTTTTTACTTTTAATATAGCCCCTGATTGTCTCATCGTAATCCTTAAACTTTTCAGACACCATCAATTCCTTCAACTTGCAAAGAGGAAGATTGCAAATTTCAACATCACCATAACTTATTGCCACAGAGTATTTTGTCATTAGCTTTTGAGCTTTATCAAACATTTCATTATAGATAGTGTTTGATTGATCTTCGTCGTATTTTGAATGAGAATAAATATACAATTTTGTAAATTCTAAACCAAAATAGTCATTAAGTTTAAAATACTCCAACAAACAATCCTTATCTGACAGTTTACCTTCAAATTTTTTCAATTCTTCTATACACGACTCAAGATTGTTTAGCCTCTCATAAAAAGATTCTTCATTCTTGCAAAATGGAGACAAGTCCCATGTATATTTATTATCAATCTGATCTCTTTTTTTCATATAACCACCTTTAATTATTTACCGTTTTACTATCAACATACAGACCAAACAGTCACAAAACTAAAAAAACAAAAACCCTATAACCGGGTTTCTATTTTTTGATTTCACCATAAAGAATTTTATCCAACCTATTAAAAACTTGTTTTTCAGCATAAGTCCATTTTACCACAACGCTATCATCGCCAGTTCTTATACGGTATTTGAAATCCTCATAATTCATATATTTTACTTCTGTTAATTCCTCTTCTTGAATTTTAAAATTCTCTAAGGGTATTTCTTCGAATATAGCAAAATGGTGTGCAAAATGATAATTGTTTTGAGCAAGTTGCTTAACTGTCAATATATGTTGAACATTATATTTAGACAAATCCAACCCTATCTCTTCCATTGCCTCTTTAAACAAAGCTTCTTCAATTGTTTCATTTTCAACGACGTGCCCCGCACAAAGCCCATATCTATTAGGTCTAAGTAATTTATTTGGACTACGCTTTTGCACTAACACTTTCTTTTTGTTAGGATTGATTACCCATAAAACTATTTCATCATGAAACAAGCGGCTTTGGTGAACTTTACTTCTTAGTTCCATTTTTCCGCTGTACTCATGCTTATTATTATAAACCTTTAAAAGTTCTTCTTTATCTGCTAATAATTTTTTCATCAATTTAATTATATCACTAAAACCAATCTCTGGCAACAATAAACTCTACTTATTTATATTAGAAAAATTATAAAAGGGTCTTGAAAATATCAATTTCATGTGCTATAATCTCTCTGTTATATGGAGGCAACAATGACACAAACATCAATTTTTAAAACTGCTTTTAATAATTACAATAATAAATTAAAAAATTTAAACGATTATTACAACTTCGTTAATTTAACAAAAATAATTAATTTAGATGAAATTTCATTAACTGATGAGGATAAATCACTTATTCTTTCTATTCTTGCGCACAAAAAAAATTTAGGTAACGCAGGTGCTGGTGATTTTGAAAATGTTATTGATATCTTGTTTGAAGAAAAATCCGAACTTTTAAATATTATTCAACAGTATTTTGTAACAGTACAAGACCCTGAGCTTAAGAAAAAGTTGAAAATGTTCATGCAGATTTTATTTGCAAAAGCAACTGCTGAGGCTCACATAATTAATCCTAAGATAAACAAAGTACTTATGACAAGTTGGACATATCCATACAACGGTCGCGTGCACAATATTGAAAAGACCCTCGATAAGATTTATAAGAACCGTAAATTCATGTTTGAAAAATCCTTAAACGAGAATTATTTACCAACCACTAAGGCTAATACTACAGATGAATATGGATTCCATAATTTATCAATTTACAACTTGTTAACTTTGTTCTATCCTTCAAACTTCTACAAACTTGATTCAAAACAAATTGAAGCATTATGTCAAGCTTTAGTTAATAAGCATTGTGAAGCTATGAATGTAATCCCTTGTAAGGTTAATTTTAAAGAAATAAATTCAAATTCAAAATATTTAACAAGCGGTGAATATAACGTTAATGAAGGATATATTGATATTAACAAGAGATATTTGACTGGATTTAATATCGCAAAAAATCAAAACAACTTATCTTTCCCATTAAGACTCATGACAACATTAGTTCATGAAGCAGAGCATAGAGTTCAATTTGCAAATCTTGATAAACCTTCAACTTCTGAAATGGATACACTTGTTAAAGACTCTATTATGAATCCAAATAATAAAGATTATCTTGTATATCCAAGCAACAATGCTTCATTTGAAAACTATTTATCAGAGCCAGATGAGATGGCTGCTCGTAATGTTTCATTAGCATATTTAGAAGAAATGGTTAATATGAAAGCATCAAACAATTCTGAAATTGAAAAAATTGCCATGTACTATAATAATATATTAGACGAAGAGCAAGAAAATCAAAAATTAGAATACAAAGAAAATTATAAGAAATTTTTCTCACAAATTTTTAATAAAAACCGATTTAATTTATATAATGTCAAAGGTTTAATGGCAGAAGTTGACGCTTCAAATTATCAATCATATTCAATACTTAAATCTACAGACTGTAATGATTTCATGCTTAATTATAACTTCCCTGTTTTAGATTTTTAGAAAACAAAAAAATGAACTCGTTTGAGTTCATTTTTTATTCAACCTTCTTTCCTTTACTTATTTTAATAATCTTATCACAATATTTACCAGACTCTTCTAACGCAGAGAATATAATTATTGTCTTTTCACCTTTGAATTTAGCGATTGTTGCTATCGCCTCTTCCCTAAGATTGGCTGGAAGTTGTGTTGGAAATTCGTAAATCATTATAATTTCACTTTTTGTAAGCATAGCTCTTGCAAAGCCCATCATAAATCTTTCATAATATGGTATTTTATTGTTGTTTTTGTTTATGTTTGTGTTGTATCCGTCAGGCAGATTCTTAATAAATTCATGTAATTCACATTTTTTCATCATGTTTTCTATCTTTTTCTTACTTTGCTCTACATATTGCATGTTTTCCAAAATACTACCTTCGAAAAAGTATGGTTTTGATCCACAAAACATAATATTTTTTCGCTCAATATTATCATAGAACTCAAACAAATCAATACCATCAACAGTAATAGTTCCCGAATCTGGTTTAACAGCACGTTTTAAAAGTCTAAATATTTGTCGTTTACCGGACTTGGTAGGACCATGTATCAAAACACTTTCACCATCATTGATATAAAAACTTATATCTGATATTTCACCAATATTATCATTGTCCACATCTCGCTCTTTTAACGATACGTGATTAAAAGATATTGAGCCTCTAATCTTATTCGTCATATTGTTACCATACTCTATTAAATCCTTATTTTTAAACTCGAGTATAGTATTTATTCTAGCTGTAGCAATCTCTGCATTTCTCAGCTTTTCAAACACCCCATAAAATTCATTAACTTTTTCAATTGACGATGTTAAATATGATGTTATTATTAAATAAATTGTATAATTAATTTGTTTACCACTAACTAAATACACAAGATAAATTGTTGCCAAACAAATGATTGCATTCCATATGATATACACAATATTATTTTTGTTTGAAAGCTGCATACAAGATCTATGCTGAGCTTTCATATATTGATCGCATGATTTAAGATATTTTTCACGAATCTCGTTTTTAATACCCAAATCTACAACAGCTTCCCTACCATCAGTAATATCGGTCATGTTTTCAAACATAACATCGTTTGCTCGCCTTATATCATTGTTTGCTAGGGCAAGTTTACTATCGATTACTCTATATAGATAGTAATTGATTATGCTTACAGCAACAATTATTAAAGCTGCTACCCAACTTTCGATTAAGACGATTATAAGAGTTATAATTACTCTAAACAACTTTGATATTTTAGTAGAAAACAAATCTGAAAAATTACAAACTGTATAAACATCTGTGCCTATGGTGTTTAATATTTTTTCTTTGCTTGTTTCCTTAAAGTTTTTATCTTGACTAGACACAACTTTGTTGTATAACCTAGCATTAATATTTTTATACGAATATCCTACAAGCCTAGACCAGTTCCAATAATTCCAGTGCCATAACAAATTTCTTACTGCAAGCGTTCCAAAAGAAATCGCAAGCCAAAGCATTGCTTTATCATAAATACCTTTTACTAAAAAGGTTAAAACTTGTGCAGCAAAAACAGGCTCTAAGACAAATAAAATTGAAGTGGCTAACGACAATGTTAAATGCAGTGCAAAATATTTTTTGTTTGGCTTGCATAAAGCATACCAGTTTAAAAAAGCTGTTTTGTATCCCGTTTTCATTAGTTCTCCTTATTTTCAGAAACTTCACTTTCTTGTAATTTTTTATTTTTAGCACGCTTTACAAGTGCTATCGTTACACTAACCAAAATAAATACAACAACCAAAGCTACAAAAGCATATAATCCATAAATACTCTTGTCTCCAAGAATTAAAGTTAAAAGCGTTATAATTAATCCTGCGACAGCGTTACCGCTAATTACACTAATTAAAATATCACCGAATTTCATTCCTAAAACTACAGCTATAGCTGTACCTGTCCACACCCCTGTTAAAGGAAGTGGAATTGCAACAAAACAAAAAATACCAAGCATCTTTTTTATTCTTAGTTTTTTTTGTTTTTCAATTTCTGAAACACTAACATCTTCATTAATTACATTTGCATCGTTTTGTATCTTTTGTGATTTTTTAGAAACCATATTATAGATAGCATCACCTAATTTTTTGAAAAGCTTAGTTCTCTTTAACCAGTTAACAATAGGCGTAAATAACAATGCAATAACAGGAACAACTAATGAGCTTCCAAGGAAACTAAACAAATATGCCAGCCAAGGCGTAAGGGTTACAGCCCCCCAAAGTTCAACAGAAGACGCAAAAATAATTGCACCTCTAAGCTCAAAAAGCGGCAACATAGAAACAAGCATTGTTGCTAAAACAATGTTGTTCCCAAATATACTAGCAAAAAACGCTGAAATTGCAGCTGTCATAAATATTCTCCGTTAATATAACTATAATAAAATAACCATTAATATGTCAAATAAAAAAAGTAGTATATTCTTTATAATTATTGACAAAATAATAGTATGAATATAAGTGATGCATATAAAAATTTATATAGAGGCGATATTAAATCTATTGATAAAAACTTATCTAACTTAATAAAAGCAAAAAAACAAGTTTCTAAAAAAGATAAAACTCCACCATCAGAACTCGAAATGTAAAAAAATAAAAAGCACGTATTGTGCTTTTTATAATGTTCTTCTATCAGTTATTGCTCTTGCCAAGGTTACTTCATCGGCATATTCTAAATCACTTCCCACCTGAACACCTTGAGCTATTCTTGTAACTTTTATATCGAGTGGCTTTAAAATTTTTGCTATATACATAGCAGTTGCCTCACCCTCTACATCGGCGTTTGTAGCCATGATAACTTCTTTAACATTTCCCTCATTAATCCTAGATAAAAGTTCACGTATTCTGATGTCATCTGGGCCAACACCAGCAATCGGATTAATTGTTCCATTTAAAACATGATACGTTCCTTTAAACACACCTGATTTTTCAATCACGTCCACATCTTTCGGCTCTTTAACCACACAGATCATTTCATGATTACGAGATTTGCAAATATAGCAAGGACTACTATCGGTATAATTACCACAAACGTCACAAAACTTCACCTTAGCCTTAACCTCTTTAAGTGCCTCTACAAAATCCATAACATCTTCAATTTTGCTATTAATGATATAGTAGGCATATCTTGCCGCAGTTTTTTTACCAACTCCAGGAAGTTTTGAAAACTCATTTGTGAGCCTTGCAATAGACTCTATTTTTCCTGAATCCATTACATCATACCGCCTAATGCACCAAATGCACCAAGTTTACTATTCTTTAATTCTTCTGCCTTTGTTTCAGCATCTTTGATTGCTGCTACAATTAAATCCTCTAAAAGCTCACTATCATCTGGATCTATAACTTCAGGATTAATGTTTATTGATTTAATACTTTTGTTACCATACATAACCACATTAACCATTCCACCACCAGCAGTTCCTTCTACTTCTGCTTGATTTATTTCTTCTTGCGCACGGAGAGCATCTTCCTGCATTTTTTGAGCCTGACGCATTAAAGCTTGCATATTGTTTCCGCCGCCAAATCCACCAAATCTATTCATATTTTATACCTCTTTTAATATATTAACAAAATTTACAATTTCTTGCAACTAATCTTCAATTATTATATTGCCACCAAGCATGTTTTTAAGGCCGTCAATATCTTTTTTTACATTATTTCCTTTTACTTGAATTGAAAGAATTAATCCTTTTTCTTCAAAAAAAGCTTTCAGCTCTCTTTCATGTCTTGGAGCACATATCATCTCTTTTGTTATTTCGTCCTCAACATAAATTATAGCCTGTTTACCAGCAACCACTAGCGATTTAATTTGTCTAGCCGCCGCAAGTAAACTCATACTTTTTTGCTCTCGCAAATGAATAAACAATTCTCCAAGTAACGCGTCTTCATTTTTAAAACTTATTTCTTTTTTTGTTTCTGCAACTGGGGTTTGTGCTGCAATAGGTACACTTGCTTTCACTGGAGCTTGCCCTTGAATAATCGGTGTTGCATTTGGTATTCCTTTTTCCAGTCTCTCAACTCGATCTAAAATACTTGTATTACTAATTACTTTTATAAGCGCTGTTTCGAGTACTATTCTTGGATTATTTGAATATCTAAGGTTTTGTTCAACTTCGCTTAAATTTTTAATTGCTTCGACAATTATCCCAAAATTCTTAACATCTGCCTGTTGTTGCATTTTGGAAAACACATCTTCCTGAACAACAACCATCTCTCTGCTTTTTGCAGGAACCGAAATCATTACCAACAAATCCCTGAAATGCATGATAAGATCTTTTGCAAGCACCATAGGTCTTTTACCCGTAGAAAGAGCCTTGTCTAAATTTGTAAGCATTCCTCCCATATCCTTGTTCAAAACATTGTTTGATAAATCAACCAACATTTCTCGCTGTGTTGTACCGAGCACTTCAAGAACATTAGAGTACGTAAGATTTTCACCTGAAAAAGATATACACATATCAGCAATAGAAAGCATGTCGCGAACGCTACCTTCACCAGCTCTTACAATTAGTTCAATGGCCTGATCTTCAAACTTTATATTTTCACTAGTTAAAATCTTTTTAGCCAAACCTGACAAATCTTCATTAGAAAGAAGTCCAAAATCAAAACGCATACAACGAGAAAGAATTGTTGCTGGAAGTTTATGAACCTCAGTTGTTGCTAATATAAATACAACATAAGCAGGAGGCTCTTCAAGCGTTTTTAAGAGAGCGTTGAATGCGCTTGGTGAAAGCATGTGCACCTCATCTATGATATAGACTTTATATTTTCCAACTACAGGAGGGTATTTCACTTTCTCGCGCAAATCACGGATTTCATCAACGCCATTGTTTGACGCAGCATCTATTTCTAAAATGTCCATATTGTTGCCTTCTAGATTCTTGCAAACTTCACATTTTCCGCAAGGTATTCCCTGCACTGTACTTGGACAATTAATTGCTCTAGCAAATATCTTGGCAATGCTTGTTTTACCAGTACCACGACTACCACAAAACAAATATGCATGACCAACTTTATCTGCGTTTATTTGGTTGATAAGAGTCTTTACAATATGTCTTTGTCCCACAACTTCATCAAATGTTTGTGGTCTATATTTTCTATAAAGCGCCAAATACATTTATTCTTCCTCCTTAAGTTTATTTTTAACACGTTGTATTGTGTTGTCTATTGATTTTTTATCTTTGTTTAAATGCCTTGCTATCTCACTTTGAGATTCACCATCAAGATACATTTTTATAACTTGGTTTTCATAATCACTAAGAATTTTGCCAAGTTTTGCAACTCTTTCTTCTACAAGTTCTTGTCTTAAAAACAAAATTGCCGGATCTGTTTCTTGGTCATGTGAAAGAGATATTTCACTGAGTTCAAACTCTTCTTCCTCATCATTGCTTCTAAGAGTAATGGGTATATAGTTATTGAGAGGCTTATTCTTAAAAGAATTAGATTTTCTAATAGCATCAAAAATTTTATGCTTTGCACAAACAATGGCGAACTTTTTAAATTCTTCGTCCTTAGGCTTTCCGTCAAACTTATGATACGCTTCAAGAACACCTATCATTCCCTCTTGATACAAATCATCTTGAGTCGCTCCTGCCAAATAGTATCTTCTGCATACTTTACGTATGATCTTTGAATAAGAATTAATAATCTCTTCTAACTTCTCATCAAATTGTTCCAAAATTAACCCCTTTGTCTAACTGCCTCGTATAGCACAATTCCAGCGCTAACGCTAGCATTTAACGAATTTATTTTTCCACTCATAGGAATAGAAATTATATCGTCACAAACCTTACGTGTAAGACTAGAAACACCGTCACCCTCTGCACCTATTACTAATGCGATATCGCCTTTTAGATTAACATCATACATAAGTTTTCCGTCCATATCTGCAGCGTATACCCAAACACCTTTTTCTTTTAAATTTTCAATGGTTCTATTGATGTTTGCAACCTTACAAACTGGAACATAATTAGTCGCTCCTGCAGAAACTCTAACAACTGTTTCATTAACAACTGCCGATCTTCTATTTGGAATAACAACAGCAGTTGCGCCTGCACATTCAACAACTCTTATTACGCTACCAAGATTATGTGGGTCTTCAATATTATCTAAAATAACAAGTAATACTTGTTCACCTTTCTCTCTAGCATTATCAACAACTTCGTCCAATTCGCTATATACAAAATCTGAAACAAGCGCAATTATATTTTGATGTTTACCCGTTTCACTAAGTTTATCCATACGTTTTTTATCTGCAAATTCTACTCGTATAGATTTGGATTTTGCATCAGAAAGCAAAGCCCTAACCTCACTATCTGTTACGCCGTCAGTTATATAAATTTTATCTATTGTTTTTCCTGAAGCTAATGCTTCACGAACTGCATTTTTTCCTTCTATATTCATATTATCTCCGAATGTTTTAAAATTTCTTCTAATCTTTTATCCTGACCGGACAAATAAAGATATCCAAGCAGTGCTTCAAACGCTGTTGCGTGAATATAATCTTCTATAGAAAAATTCTTTGCATGACTATGGATATTTGTATTTCTTGCTCTACGTGCCACCTGTTTTTCTCTATCTGTTAGCATTGATTCAATTTTAAAATAAATCTTTGCTTGCGCACTTGCGTTTACATTTGCTGAAACTCGCTTGTTTAATTCGTTAACCTTTAAACTCGTTTCAGTTGCAAGTTTAGTACGTACATAAAAGGTGTGAATACTATCTCCCACCATTGCAAGAACCAGCGGCTGTTTATCAAAAGCTTCCATTTCTGTTAAAATTTTATCTTTAATCATGATTACATTATATCAAACAAGCTTATCACTTGCAAGGCGAAAGAATAAATTATGAAAATTTCTCATAGCATTTAATATGAAAAAAAATTATCTGATTTCATTTGTCACAAAAGGTCAAATTGTTTTCTTTTCGATTTGCTTTTGTTTTGTTGTTTTTACATCTTTTGCAGTCAAGTCTGCAAAAGCTTTTGAAGCAAGTGAAAGTATATCAAAAATCAATTATACGATTGTTTTAGATGCTGGACATGGAGGAATTGACCCTGGAAGCATAGGATATAAGACAAAAACACCCGAAAGTGAACTTAATTTAAGTTACACCTTATTGTTAAAGGAGAAATTAGATAAAGTCGGAATAACAACAATTTTAACCCGTAAATCATCAGATGGATTATACGGCTTATCTACAGCAAACTACAAAAAACGAGATATGCAAAAACGTAAAGAAATAATTGAAATCAACAATCCTAATTTAGTTGTAAGTATTCACATGAACAGTTACACAAATCACTCGCTTCGTGGCGCACAAGTTTTTTATGATGGCAAAAACGATATTTCTTTCATGGTTTCTAAATCTATACAAAAACTCTTTCATGAAAGATTACCTTCTAGCAAATCAACTGTTTCGACTGGAGACTATTTTATGTTAAAATGCTCTTCAGCTCCAGCAATAATAGCTGAATGCGGATTTTTATCAAACGCGGAAGATGAATCTAATTTAATTAATAAAGACTACCAAGAAAAAGTTGTAAATTGTATTTTTGAAGGCATTGTCAATTTTATTTCAAACAAATAAAAAGAGCCTTTTGGCTCTTTTATACTGAAATTTTTAAATCTTTTTCCTTTACCTCAAGCATTGACTCACCACAACAAGTGATTGAGCAATTTTTACATTTGCAATCAACAAGCATCTGAGCTACAGCCCCACATTTAGTACATTTTAATATTTTCATCACATTTTCTCCTTTCTTAATTATATTATATTATTTGTCGAAAAATGTTGCATCTTTTTTAAATAAAAAATAAAATATTGTGTTTTTATTATTACTATGTTATACTAAGAATATGGAAAAAGAATTAATTGAACAAAACAAAGAAGATTTTTTACAATTAGCAAAAAGTAATATAAACCGTGAAGGAATTGATGAGTTGTTAAAATATTTAGAAACAACCGACTTTTTCTCAGCACCAGCATCTTCAAGATTTCATTTAAGCGAAGAGGGCGGACTTTGCCAGCATTCCCTAAATGTTTATTATCGCATGGAACAACTTTGCATTACTGAATTTGGTGAAGGAAATTATAATCCTGAAACTATAACAATAGTTGCATTGTTTCATGATGTGTGTAAAGCAAACTTTTATAAACAAGATTACAGAAACGTAAAAGAAAATGGAGTGTGGGTACAAAAGCCATACTACACTATTGAAGACTCACTGCCTTATGGACATGGTGAAAAAAGCGTTTACATAGTTAACGGTTTTATGAGACTCACCCGAGAAGAAGCCATGGCCATCAACTGGCACATGGGACTTGCCGATAAACGCGCAATAGCTGGTGACACAACATATTCTGCTGCTTTTACTAAATATCCTATGGCACTTTTAGCACATATTGCCGATATGCAAGCATCATATATAGACGAAACAGGAATAGAATAAGAAAAAAATAAAAATAGAGAGCATTTTTGCTCTCTATTTTTTTATTCAATATCTGAATCAGCATCATCAGTTTCAATAACTGAAGATTGAAGTAAATCATTTTCCATAACAGCACCTGCTGCTCTAGCATAAGTTGGAGAAGCTTCTCTGTACTTGCGAACACCCGTACCTGCAGGAATAAGTTTGCCGATAATAATATTTCCTTTAAGGCCATCTAAGTTATCAACTTTAGCCTTGATAGCAGCATCTGTAAGAACTCTAACTGTTTCTTGGAATGATGCAGCAGCAAGGAATCCATCTGATGCAAGGGCAGCTTTTGTAACTGAAAGCAATATACGCTTTGCAGTTGCAGGCTCACCGCCGTTTGCAAGAACTCTCTCGTTTTCTTCTTCATACTTGAAGATATCAACAAGATCGCCAGGTAAGAACTCTGTATCGCCAGACTCTTCAACCTTAACTTTTCTAAGCATTTGACGAATAATAATCTCTAAGTGTTTATCGTTAACATCAACTGAGCTGTTTTTGTAAACCTTATGAACTTCAGCCATCATATAATCTTGAACACCTTTAATACCTTTTGTCTTTAAGATATCATGTGGGTTAAGAGGACCCTCAGTAAGTCTTGTACCAGGCTCTACTGTGTCGCCTTTCTTAACTGTAAACTTAGAACCGTAAGCCACATTGTATTCAACATCTTCGCCTGTGTCAGCTTTTATTACAACAAGTTGTTTTGCCTCATCTATTAAAGCAACTTTACCATTAACTTCAGAGATAACAGCAACACCTTTTGGTTTCTTTGCTTCGAATACTTCTTCTACACGTGGAAGACCTTGTGTGATATCATCAGCGTTAGATGCACCACCAGACTGGAAGACCTTCATAGTAAGCTGTGTTCCAGGTTCACCGATAGATTGAGCTGCAATTGTACCAACAGCCTCACCAACGTTAACCATTCCACGGCTTGCCATATCACGGCCATAACATTTAGCACAAGCACCTGTTTTAGACTTACAAGTAAAGATTGTTCTAATTTCAACTGATTTGATTCCAGATTTTTCAATAGCCTTTGCTTGTTCTGGAGAAATCATTTCATTGTGTTTAGCAAGAACTTCGCCAGTTTCTGGGTGAACAACATCACCTACCGGGCAACGTCCTGAGATACGTTGAGAAAGTGATTCAACAACATTACCATCATTATAAAGTGCAGAAACAACCATTCCTTTTGGTTTCTCACCAAGAGAAGCATAACAGTCATCTTCACCAACAATAACTTCTTGAGCAACGTCAACAAGACGACGAGTTAAGTAACCAGCATCGGCAGTCTTAAGCGCCTTATCAACCATACCTTTTCTACCACCACGAGTAGCGATAAAGTATTCAACGACAGAAAGTCCATTTTTAAATGAAGAACGAATAGGAACTTCAATAACTTTACCAGAAGTTGAAACTTTAAGACCTAAAAGACCTGAAAGTTGGTTCATGTTTCCTTTAGAACCACGGGCAGATGAGTCAACCATCATACGAAGTGGGTTGCCCTCTTCATACGCTACCATTGTATCATCTTGCATTTTATTCATGGCATTATTCCAAATTGAAAGAAGTTTAACACTCTTTTCATCAGGAGTTATAAGACCACGACGGTATTGTTGCTCTGCTGTTTTTGCAAGTTCATTAGCTTCTTCAAGAATTTCATTTCTATTAGTAGCTTCACGAATATCAAAAAGGTTAGCAGTTAAACAAGCTTTTGTTGAATATTTAAATCCTAAATCTTTTAAGTCATCTAGAAGTTTAGCTGTTGCAGTAGGTCCAAGGTTGTCGTAAGCTGCTTGAATAATGCTCTTGATTTCCTTTTTGCCGATTGCATAATCAACTTCAAGTTTTAATTGATCTTCTGGAGTTTTTCTCTCAAGAAGTCCAAGGTTTTGTGGAATAATCTCATTGATAACGAGTCTACCAACTGTTGTTTTTAATCTTGTACTATAAATCTTACCATCAACATTTTTTGTGACACGAACATTAATTAATGAGTGTAGTGTAATTTCGCCATTGTTGTAAGCAAGCATTGCTTCATCTTTGCTGATAAAGTTTCTTCCCTCACCCTTATCACCATTTTTAACATATGTTAAATAGTAGTTACCAAAAATCATATCTTGGTTAGGAACAGTGATAGGTTCTCCACTTGATGGTTTTAAGATATTGTTTGAAGCAATCATTAAGAAACGTGCTTCAGATTGAGCCTCGATTGAAAGTGGAACATGAATAGCCATTTGGTCACCATCGAAGTCCGCACCAAATGCAGGACAAGCAAGAGGGTGAAGTTTCATAGCTCTACCTTCTACTAAAATAGGCTCATAAGCTTGAATACCAAGTCTATGAAGTGTAGGAGCACGGTTTAAAAGTACTGGGTGATCTTTAATTACATCTTCAAGAACGTCCCAAACAATAGGTCTTGCTCTTTCAACTACACGTTTAGCACTCTTAATGTTATGAGATTGATTTAAATCAACAAGTCTCTTCATAACAAATGGTTTGAAAAGTTCAAGTGCCATTTCTTTTGGAAGACCACATTGATAAATTTTTAAGTTTGGTCCAACAACAATAACTGAACGTCCTGAATAGTCAACACGTTTACCGAGCAAGTTTTGACGGAAACGTCCTTGCTTACCACGGAGTAAGCCAGAAAGTGATTTTAATTCACGTCCGCCAGCGCCAGTAATTGCCTTACCACGACGACCGTTATCAATTAAAGCATCGACAGCTTCTTGGAGCATTCTCTTTTCATTTCTAATAATAATGTCAGGAGCACCAAGTTCAAGTAATTTTTTAAGTCTGTTATTTCTATTAATAACTCTTCTATATAAATCGTTCAAATCGCTAGTTGCGAATCTTCCACCATCAAGCGGAACCATAGGACGAAGATCTGGTGGTATTACAGGTAACACATCGAGAATCATCCATTCAGGCTTAGCATTGTTACGTCTGAAAGCTTCAAGAAGTCCAAGCTTTTTAGCAGCCTTTAACTTCTTTTGACCTTTGCTTGTGTCAACAAGTTTTTTGCATTCAGCAGCTTCAGCTTCAATATCAACAAGGCTTAAAAGTTCTTTAATAACTTCAGCACCCATGCCAACTTTGAAAGCCTTTGAGCCGTATTTATCAAGAGCATCACGATAATCTCTATCATTTAATACTTGTTTATATTCAAGTTCTGTATCACCTGGATCAGTAACAACATAAGAAGTATAGTAAAGCACTTGTTCAAGAGCTTTTAGAGACATATCTAAGAGTGTACCTATACGAGATGGAACACCTTTAAAATACCAGATGTGAGAAACTGGAGTAACAAGTTCAATGTGACCCATTCTTTCACGTCTTACTTTAGCTCTTGTAACCTCAACACCACACTTGTCACAGATTACGCCTTTGTATCTGATCCTCTTATATTTACCACAATGACATTCCCAGTCCTTTGTAGGTCCAAAAATACGTTCACAGAAAAGACCGTCTCTCTCAGGTTTTTGAGTACGATAGTTTATGGTCTCAGGCTTAGTAACTTCGCCATAAGACCATTCACGTATTTTTTCTGGGCTAGATAGTCCGATTTGAATCGAGTCAAAATTATTTAATTCAAACATTTTTTATTCCTCTTTTCTTTTAATTTTATTCAAAGTCATCATCGAAATCGAATAAGTTATCAGTATCATTATTTTCGTCTGGATCGAAGAGCAGTTCTTCGTCGAAGATTGGCTCCTCTGCAATGTCTTCAAGATCAACATCAATCTCGTCTTGATTCTTTCTTCTATCTCCTCTGAGAGTATCAAGTTCACGATCATCATCAGTTAAATCTTTTAATCCTATTTCTTGCTTGTCTTCAGTAAGAACTTTAATATCAAGAGCTAAACCTTGAAGTTCTTTTATGAGAACTTTGAATGATTCTGGGATACCTGGTTCAGCAACTGTTTCATTCTTAACAATAGACTCATAAGTTTTAAGACGACCAACAACGTCATCTGACTTAACAGTAAGCATTTCTTGAAGTGTGTTTGCAGCACCATAAGCTTCAAGTGCCCAAACTTCCATTTCACCAAATCTTTGTCCACCAAATTGAGCTTTACCACCAAGAGGTTGTTGTGTAACCAAGCTATATGGACCAGTAGAACGTGCATGCATTTTATCGTCAACAAGGTGATGGAGTTTTAACATATACATGTAACCAACAGTGGCCTTGTTTTCGAATGGTTCACCAGTACGTCCATCGAATAATTGTATTTTACCATCTTTAGGGAATCCGTTTTCAACGAGAAGTTGTTGTATTTCTTCTTCAGTTGCACCATCGAATACCGGTGTTGCAATCTTCCAGTTAATTGCCTTAGCAACTAAACCTAAGTGTGTTTCAAAGAGCTGTCCGATGTTCATACGAGAAGGAACACCAAGTGGGTTGAGTACGATTTGAATAGGTGTACCGTCAGGCATGAATGGCATATCTGATTCTGGAACAATGATAGATACAACACCCTTGTTACCATGACGACCAGACATCTTATCACCTACGCTCATTTTTCTCTTTTGAGCGATGTAAACCCTAACAACTTTGTTTACACCAGTACCAAGTTCATCTTTGTTTTCACGAGTAAACACTTTAACATCTACTACGACACCACCTTCACCGTGTTGAACGCGGAGAGATGTATCTCTAACCTCACGAGCTTTTTCACCGAAAATAGCTCTAAGTAATCTTTCTTCCGGTGTGAGTTCTGTTTCACCTTTTGGAGTTACCTTACCTACTAAGATATCACCAGGTTCAACTTCTGCACCAACTCTGATAATACCATTTTCATCGAGGTTATGAAGAGCTTCCTCACCAAGATTTGGAATATCACGAGTAATATCTTCAGGTCCGAGTTTTGTATCTCTAGCATCTGTTTCATATTCTTCGATATGTACCGATGTTAAAACATCATCTTGAACTAATTTTTCAGAAATGATAATAGCATCTTCATAGTTATATCCTTCCCAAGGCATGAACGCTACAAGGATATTTTTACCGATTGAAAGTTCGCCTTGATTTGTTGCAGGACCATCTGCTATTACATCGCCTTTTTTAACTTTGTCGCCAGTATTAATAATAGGCTTTTGACATAAACAAGTTCCGTTATTTGAACGCACGAATTTTGTAAGTGTATATTCATCATCGCCTTTGCTTGTTTGGATAATAATCTTATCAGCACTTACATATTTTGCAACACCATCGTTTTTAGCAACTATAACAATACCACTGTCAACTGCTATTCTATGCTCTGTACCTGTAGCAACAATAGGTGCTTCAGTTTTAAGTAGTGGAACAGCCTGACGTTGTTGGTTAGAAGCCATCATCGCACGAGTAGCGTCATCATGTTCAATGAATGGAACAAGTGTTGTAGCGATAGAAACAAGTTCTTTTGGAGAAATATCCATATAGTCTGCTTGACTAGCTGGAAGTTCAACAATTTCACCATGTTTTCTACAAATTACTTTCTTGTTTGCAAATTTGTTATTTTCATCTAATGGCTCACAAGCCTGAGCAATAACATATTTTTCTTCAACATCTGCAGTCATATACTCAACTTGGTTTGTAATAACGCCAGTAGCTTTATCTATTTTCTTATATGGAGCTTCTAGGAATCCATACTTGTTAATTCTTGCATAAGTTGCAAGCGAGTTGATAAGACCGATATTTTGTCCTTCAGGAGTTTCATTAGGACAGAGACGACCGTAGTGAGTGTAGTGCACGTCACGTACTTCAAAGCCCGCTCTTTCACGTGTAAGCGCGCCAGGTCCGATAGATGAAACTTTTCTCTTATGAGTAAGTGCAGCAATAGGGTTTGTTTGTTCCATGAATTGTGACATTTGGCTTGAACCAAAGAATTCACGAATAGCTGCAGAAATAGGACGAACGTTAATTAAGTTGTTTGGAGAAACCTCGTTAACGTTTTGAACTTGCATTTTTTCAGAAATAACTTTTTCGAGTCTTGCCATACCGATAAAGAACTGGTTAACAAGAAGTTCACCAACTGTTCTAATACGGCGGTTGCCAAGATGGTCAACGTCATCATAAGTTCCAAGACCTTCAGAAAGTGATAAGTGATAGTTGAATGCAGCCATGATATCATCAAGATATAAATGTCTACCCATGAGTAAATCACGGTTGGCAATGATAGCTTGTTTCTTTTCAGCATCTGTTTTAAGACCGCTGATTACTTCCAAAAGTGAAGGAAGATGAACATAGTCATCAATTTCAGCTTCTTTTGGATTAATTCCAAGATACTCTTTTAAATCAACTCTGTTGTTGCCAAGGATACCAAATGTACCATTTTTAGAAGCAACATAAACCTTGTTGATACCAGAATTCATAATTTTATGAGCAAGTTCCTCACTAATTACTTCACCCGCAGTTGCAATTACTTTGTTTTTAACTTTAACATCTGCTGCTAAAGTTTGACCAGCAATACGAGTAGCTAGGCAAAGTTTTTGGTTGTATTTATAACGACCAACAGTTGTTAAGTCATATCTTCTTGTATAGAAGAATGTCTTTTCTAAGTTTTTCTTAATAGCTTTGAAGTTTAATACTTCACCAGGACGAAGTCTCTTTGAAATTTCTATTAAAGCTTCTTCCTCATTAGTAGTAAAGTCTTTTTCTAAGGTTTTAACAATAATAGGGTGATTGTCAAACATTTCCAAAATTTGCTCATTAGTAGTAAGACCTAACGCGCGTAGGAAAATTGTAGCAACCATTTTTCTTGTTCTATCTAAGTGCACCCAAAGAACACCATTTTGATCTTCTTCAAAATCAATCCAAGCACCACGGCCAGGTTTTACGTTTGTGCTTGTTACCAAGTTACCAGACTTGTTAACAGCTTTCTTGCAGTAAATACCAGGTGAGCTTACGAGCTGAGAAACAATAGCACGTTCAGCACCGTTAATAATGAATGATCCATTTTCGGTCATAACAGGAATATCGCCCATGAAAACTTCTTGGTCGACTACTTCACCTGTCTCTCTGTATACGAGACGAATTTTAACTTTAAGTGGTAAGCTATATGTTGCATCTCTCGCCTTACACTCTGCCTCAGTGTATTTAGGAGTTCCTGAAACACTGTGCTCTAAGAAGTGGAGTTCTACTCTACAATCTTTGTCTTCGTCTTTAACATCACGTTGAAGATTGTCAGTATCTGTGATTGGCGAAAAATCGCGAAGCACGTCGCGAATACCTTTAGTTAAGAAGTTATTATAACTGTCCTTTTGGATTTCAACCAAGTAAGGAATATCTAAAACTTCGTCAATCTTACCGAATTTGTACCTCTCCCTCTTTCCATACTTTACTTTTTTTACATTAAGATTTTTTGAACTCATCTTAATCCTCCAAAAAAATATTTATGTTTGTTTACACAAAAGAGTGGGCAAAA
>JAZUAE010000008.1:0-27841 GCA_045637805.1 Clostridia bacterium | reverse complement strand
GCAATCAATAGTAGACCAAACATACAGTAATCTTGAAATTATTTTAGTTGATGATGGATCACCTGATAACTGCCCGGCGATGTGTGATGAATGGGCAAAAAAAGATTCTAGAATAAAAGTAATCCATAAAGAGAATGGTGGTGTATCAAGTGCTAGAAATGTGGGGTTAGATGTAGCTGCAGGAGAATATATTGGATTTGTAGACCCTGACGACTTTATCGATTCGACAATGTATGAGAAGTTATATCAAAATTTAGTTAAAGAAAATGCAGACGTTTCTTTTTGTGGCTTTAGTCATCTCTATGAAAGTGGAATAGTAAAAGAGGTGCATGAAATTAATTGGGGGAAGGTTGATAAAACAAACATTGTTAATTTTTTATTGTATGGCGACTCTTTTGATAAAAATGAGTACATAGAAACCACTGGAATAATGGGAAGTGTATGTAGAAGCCTTTATAGAAAAGCAACAATAAACTCATGTAGATTTAAAAATAATCTAAAAACTTCCGAAGATTTAATTTTTATATTAGATACAACAGAAAAAAATGTAAAAATTTCTTACATTGATGAGTGTCTATATTTTTATTTAATAAGGGACAATAGTGCTATTCATACAATTTCAAAATCAAGTATACTGTCACGTGTGGATTACATTCTGTTGTTTTTAGAACAATATATGTCTAGATTGTCTGGCAATTATGCGAAATCATATGAATTTAAAATGTATTATGATGTTTTTTCAGCTATAGCTTTATCAAAAGATAAAAGTTTAAAGGAAATAATTAATATGGAGAAATTAAGAGTCTTAAACAACTGTAAGTCGTTTAAGGCATATCAAAAAATGACCATAACTATGAAAAAGAAAATTGCAAACTTAGTTGTGAGACTTAAGTTGTTTAATGTTTATAAATTATTGCATGTAATAAATAAATAAAATGGGACTGACTAGTATTTTCTTGCTACGAAAAACTATGATATGGTATAATTATTAACATAAGAAAAATGAAAAATCAAACATTATCAAAAAGCGCTGTTGATGAAAATATATCAACTGAGAATATCAACAACAAAAAAGACAAAGTAAATATGAAGTTTGGTATTATTTTGTCTTATTTATCAATGCTTATTTCTATTATTGGCACTATCTTTATTACAAATAGAGTTGTCAATTTAATAGGAGATTATAACTATGGGCTGTATACTTTTGTAAACTCTATTAGTACATGGTTGACTGTTATCTCTTCAGCACTTAGTGCATCATTTGTTAGATTTTCAGTGTTGGAGAGTGAAGAAAATAACGGTGATAGCTCTAAAATAAATACAATTTATTTCAAAATTTTCTTAATTATTGGTTTATCTATATTGTTATTTGGGCTAACATGTATTTCTGTCTTGTATTTTAACCATGTATCTTTTTTACAATATTCGTGGAAAGATAGTAAATTAATGTATGCTTTATTTGCTATTTCAATTATAAACATATCAATAAATATCCCATCACAACTTTTTTCACTTTATATAACATTTAAGAAGAAATTCATATTTAGTAAAATACTTTCCTTGACAATTTCCATATTAACATTTGTAGGGCATTTTGTGATAGCTTATTTAACTAAAGATGTTCTTTTGATTGCCGCTTGGTCGATATTTACAACAATTATAACTTGTGTAACATCGTATATTTTTTCTAAGAAATTTATTGGTTTTAATTTAGGAAAAGCAAACCTTAAAGAAAATAAGCAATTAGTAAAAGGTATTTTGGTTTTTTCTGGTATTATAATATTTAACACAATTGTAGATCAAATAAATAATTCTGTTGATAAAACACTCTTGGGTATTTTTTCAAAACCTGAAAATGTGACTATATATCAATTGGGTCAGAGCTTTTATTCTCATTTAATGGTAATGGCCGTGTCTATTAGTGCAGTATATGTGCCTACGATTCATACTTTAGTTGCGAGAAATGATAAAGAGGCAATTAATCAGCTCTATATGAAAGTGTCATTTGCTCAATCTATAATTTTATCATTTGTTGCATTTGGTTTTTTATCCTGTGGTAAAGAGTTTGTTTTATGGTGGGTTGGTAGTGATAGAATTGGCGCTTTTATGGTTGCGGCACTACTGATGTTAGTAAATATATATCCGTTAACGATTGGATTGTCTATTGAAATACAGCGAGCAATGAATAGGCATAAATTTAGAGCTGTAATATATTTTTTATTTGCAATATTAAATGTAATTTTGTCAGTTCTGTTTTTATATATTTTACCAAGCAACTATGCAATATTTGCGTGTGTGATTGGAACTGTAATAACAAAGATATTTTCACATTGGATATGTATGAATATTTATAACAAGACACAGATTGGATTACCTGTAGGAAGAAGTTTTCTACAAACAACAAAATATATTTGTATTGGCTTAGTCTCTTGTGTATTAACATATATTATATTTTATTTTATAAAAGTAAATTTCAGTGTTGTAGTTACATGTATTCTTAAAGGACTTTTGTATGTTTTTTGGTTTATACTATTAATTTTGATTGTTGACTACAAAAAAGTATTGATTATAATAAAAAATAGGAAAAAGAAGGTGTAGAATGAAAAAGTTGATTTATTGGTTATTTTCAAGAATTTTGCTAAGAAACACAATTTTATTGGAAAGTTCTAGTGATTTTTGTGATAGTACCAAAACATTTTTTGACTTTTTAATTTTAAATAAATACAATGATAAATATAAAATATATTGGGCTGTTGATGATCCAAAAAAATTTAAAGAAAAAAAATATAAAAATGTAAAATTTATATCGCGTTCAAAACAAAATTTGAAAAGTTTAATCTATTTATTGTGTTGTGAGTATTGTATATACACGCATTCATTTGTGGGTAATTATATGAACAAAAGGCAAAAAAGAGTTTTTGTAACACATGCTTCTATGCCGTTTAAAAATAGTTCTGGAAAATTCTGGAAAGCTGATTATAATACTATAATTTTAGGGACATCAAGCCATTGTATTAAATATAGAAATATATGCTTAAATGGTGATTTAAATCAATATAAAATAACTGGTTTACCGAGAAATGATGATTTGTTTGCACCGGATCAAACAATATATAAAAAACTGGGAATTAAAAACAAAAAATTGATAATTTGGATGCCTACATTTAAGCATCAACCATGTGGACGAAACGACTTTTTGGATAATGATAGAAAATTAGATGTATCACTATTGAGTGAAGAAAATGTAGAATTGATAAACAATTATTTGCTGCAGAACGATGCTACATTAATAATTAAGCCACATCCCGGTCAAGATTTAAAATATATTAAAGTAAAAGAATGTGAAAATGTTTTATTTGTTACAAATGATAAATTAAACGAAGAAAATATTTCTTTATACAAACTACTTGCAATATCTGATGCGTTAATTACGGATTTTTCATCAGTATTTTTAGATTATTTGTTATTAAACAAACCCATAGCTTTTGACTTGTGTGATCAACAAGCCTATAAAAAGGGGATTGGATATATTGTTGAAAATCCAGATGATTATATGGTTGGTAAAAAAATTTATTCATTAGATGATCTATTTAAATTTATTAAAACTGTTGTGAAAAATATAGATGATTATAATCAAAGAAGGATAGAATTGTGTGATATTATACACAAATATAAAGATAATAAATCTTCTGAAAGATTGGCAAAATTGTTAAATTTAACGAAGGAGTAGAAGAATGAACAATAAATATAAAATAGGTTATACTGCTGGGGTGTTTGATATGTTTCACATTGGTCATTTAAATATTTTACAAAGAGCAAAGCAGTACTGTGAGTATTTAATTGTAGGTGTTACAACAGACAAATTAAGTATTGAAAGAAAAAATAAAAAACCAATAATAAATGAAAAAGATCGTATGCGAATAGTGGAGTCGATAAAATACGTAGATGAAGTTGTTCCACAAAAAGATATGAATAAATTAAAAATGGTGAAATCAATAGGTGCAAATGTTGTTTTTGTTGGATCTGATTGGAAAGGAACTGAGTCTTGGAAAAGATATGAAAAAGAATTTTCTGAAATTGGTGTAGATGTCGTATATTTGGAACATACAGATGGTATTTCTTCAACAATGCTTAGAGATAAACTAAATAAGCAAATATAAAGCTCGCACAACTGTGCGAGCTTTATTTATGATATCCGTATAGTTGGAAATTTGTTATTGTATAGGTTGTATCTGGTGTTGTTCCAAATGTGAATGTTAGTTTTGTTTCAGCAGAAATAGATTTTACAACTTCGCCGTCTTTAAAACTAATTTTAATTGTTTTTGGTGTATTTGCTTTTATTTCGTCTTGGAAAGTTTCAATTAAAGTTTTTTCTGGATTTTGCTCTAATTCATTTGTTCCTTTTGTGAGGTTTGTGAATTCCATTTGAATTTGAAATTCGCCGTCTTCATTTGAGTAAACATCAAAAGTAAAATAATCGAGAGTCATGCCGTATAGCCAGTTAGTATCACCTGTTAATGTGATAGTTTCATATTTTTTCATAGCTTTATTGTTTGCATTAAGATAGCTGTTTATTTCGCCAGTAATTGAATCACTTGAGCCTTTAAGAGCATATGAGCAAGATGAAAAATATCTGCTCATATTTATCTTGTTTTCAGGCTCAGATTTGCAGCCTGCAAAAAATAACAATGGTATAATTAAAACTAGCAATATTGATAATGTTTTTCTTTTCATTTTAGTGGTTTCCATCGTTTATATAAAGTAATCCAAGAGTTCCTTTTCCGCAGTGACTAGTGATAGTTGCACCAGCTTCGGTTAAAAGAACATCTTTAAATATATTTTTAGATTTTACATAATCTACAATTTCATCTGCTATTTCTTTGTCCACTTGAGAGTGGGTAACAAAACAACGAGTATTATCGTAGTTGTTATATTGTTCAAGCATTCTATCTATATAATCTTTGAGCACAGGCAACATTTTTCCGCGAGGTTTTCCAGTGTTCTTCATTGCGCCATCAACAACTTCGATTTGAGGCTTAATTTTGAGCAGATTAGCGCCAAGCATTGAAAGAGTTGAGAGTCTTCCACCGCGCCACAAATATTCAACTTCCTGGATTATAAATGAGGCTTGAACAAAAGGTACACGTTCTTCAACTTTCTTTACAATATCTTCAGCGTTAAGGCCTTGATCTGCTAAGTCCTTTGCATACATAACAAGTAATCCGATACCAGTAGAAAGGTTTTTACTATCCACAATTTTAACCTTACCAGAATATAAACTTGCGGCTTTTACTGAATTATCGTAACTGGTTGAAAGCTTGCTTGAAAGACTGATGTGAACTACATCATTGCCACTTTCTACTAGGTTTCCAAAAAACTCCTCGTAATCTGCTTGGCTAAGAGCAGATGTCTTGGGCATCTTTTTTGTCTCACTAACAATCCTAAATATGTCATTAGGGGTTATATTAATACCGTCCCTATATTCTTCACCATTTATATTTACATAGAGTGGGAGATATGGTATTTCTCTTTCTTTTAATAATTTACCTAAATCACAGGCACTATCTGTTGTAATTATTGTCATAATTTACTCCTTATCCAAAAATTCTTTTCCATATAACAACGAATAAAGATTCACCATAAGGCACTTGCAAAACAACTTTACCTTTTATATCTTTTGCCTTAACTGCACCAAAGAATCTACTATCCGTTGAGTTGTTGCGATTGTCGCCCATACAAAAATATTCATCGCTGTTTAAAGTATATTCGTATTTTTTATTAGCGTCAAGTGTATCACTAAAAACCTTGTAAAAATCATAGTAAGATTTGCCATAATTGTCTTGGGTGTAAGATTTAAAAACTTTAATTTGCATGATTTCTTTAATATAATCTTCAGTTAATTCGTTTCCGTTTACATATACTGCGGTAGTTAAATATTTTTCAACTGAACTATTTACAAATGGGTTTTCATTTTTTTCACTAAGCACTTCAAATGTGATAGTTTGTCCTGGAGTGGCAATAACGCGCTTGATAACTTTATCTACACCATGAGCATAATCGCCTTCTATAATTACTATGTCTTTGTAGCTATAGCTATCATAAGGGAAGTAGTAAACAACGTCGGTATTAACGCTATAATCAGCACCCGCCGCACTTATATTTATTGTTGGTTGCATACTTGCACCAACAACAGCTATAGGCTTTAGAACAATCTGAAAAGCAAAAATAAAACACACGAAAATAAAACCAAAAACTTGACAAACAGTGAGGAATAAACGAGCTTGTGCTTTGTGGGTCCATTCATAGAAATTGTCGTACAGCCTCGAATCTTTGTTTTGGCTTTCTATATTTTCATTACTTTCGAGTTCTATATTTTCGTTCATATATAAATTGTAGCACAACAATAGAAAGTTTACAACGAAAAATTTGTAAAAAAATGACTATTAATTAAGGTTTTAAAATTTATTGCTTTTTATGGGCATAGTGTATTAAAATAAAGATGTTAACAATTTGCGTCCATAGTGGCATTGAGCTATATTTCACTATGTCCGCAATCATGCGTCCATAGTGAAATGGATATCACATAAGTCTTCGGAACTTAGATTTCGGGTTCGAATCCTGATGGACGCACCAGTACTAATTAAAATTTATATTATAAAAGGCGTTATATGATAGTTAAAATATGTGCAAATAAAACAATTGAAGAAGCTCAAATGTGCTTAAATGCTGGTGCAGATGTTGTGGGGATTCTTGTTGGACAAGAACACTCAAGTACAGATTTTGTAAATAAAGAAACAGCAAAAGAAATATGTGATTATATTAATAAAAGGTGTGACATTTCTTTAGTGACGCATTTAACAAATGCTGATGATATAATTGAATTAACAAACTTTATAGGAAATAATATAATTCAATTACATTCTAACATTGAAGAAAATCAAGTTAAAAAAATTGTTGACGCTTTGCCGAATATAAAATTAGTTAGACTAATTCATATTTCTGCTGATGGACAAATTGCTACTGATATTTCAAAAATTAAATATGCTGATTTTTATTTGTTAGATAGTTTTAACTTAAAAACAAATCAAGTAGGCGGAACAGGACTTACGCATGATTGGAATAAAAGTAGAGAACTTATTGCAAAATTAAACAAACCAACATTTTTAGCTGGAGGACTTAATCCTGATAATGTAAAAACAGCAATTAAACAAGCAAAACCTTATGGTGTAGATGTAAATAGCGGTTGCAAAGTCGCAGGAAGAAAGAATGCTGAAAAGGTTTTAAATTTTGTAAAAAATGCGAAAGAAATATAAAGGTCGTAATGCAAACAGCAGTCTTATAAAACAATTAATAGATAAAGGGTTAAAAAAAATAAGAACTAGCGAAATTCGCTAGTTTTTTTATGTTCAAAAAATAAAAAGTATAAATAATAAATGTTGGGTCATAATTGCTTTTATAGGAGAATAAATTATGAACCCATTTAAAGAGAAAACAAAAGATGTTGAAGAATATTTTTACAATTGGGAAAAATTAAACACAAAGCCATATAATAAAAATAAAGCTGACCCATATACAAAAACAAGAGTAATACTAATGAACGGAACTGAATTTGAAAGCAACTGGTTTTTGCATCAATTCGCTAGGCACTGTAATGATAATGAATTAAGACGTGAAATTGCACTCGTTCGTAATCAGGAACAGCAACAACAAAAGCGAATTAGTGCTTTAAAACCCATTAATGAGAACATATTAGAGACAACCATTGCTTACGAGCAATTAGCCATTGATTTGACGGCAATTTTAGCTCAAAATGAAAAGGACAAAAATTCAAAAGCTGCTCTCGATTTTGCATTGCTTGAAGATTTTGACCACTTATACAGATTTGCAAACTTGCTTAAAATGGACTATGGTATTGATGCGAAAAAACTTGTGGGTGGTTACACAGAGATTATGCCAGGCAGACCAACAATTAATGAGCATCGTCACCCTATAGACAATATTAGAAAAGCAGGGGACGCTAAAAAAGCAGATTTGTACACTCTGCTTGTTGCTAATATAATCACTGCAGCAGAGCAACAAACTATGAACTTTTACATGAACATGGCACAAATGTATAAAAATAACATGGGTAGAAAACTATTTACTGAAATTGCTATGGTTGAAGAAGAACACGTATCGCAATATGAGTGTTTAAAAGATCCAACTTGTACGTGGCTTGAGCAATGGGTAATGCATGAGTACACAGAGTGTTATTTGTATTATTCTATGATGCATGACGAAACTGATGAGTATATCAAAACCATTTGGAAAGAGCATTATGAAATGGAATGTGCACACTTACAAAAAGCTGCAGCATTACTTGAGAAATATGAGAAGAAAAAATATGATAAGCTTCTTCCAAATGCAGACTTTCCAAAATTGTTAAGCTTCAAAGGCAATAAAGAATATGTTAGAAAAATCTTACTTTCAGTAGATTTAACATCAGATAAAGAAAATTATATTTCTTCAAGCAAGCTTCCTGCAGATTCTAGATTCTTTAATCACTTAAAATTGTTAAATGGCGATGGTAAAAAAGTGGCTAGTCACGTGGTAATTAATAAATTTATTGATAAACATAAAAAGGACTATAGATACGAAGATGGTCCGCATCCGATAGATGGTTTAAAAAGCAGAACAAAGGATAATATAGAAGAAGGGACTGTTTAAAAAAGTGGAGAAGATTCTCCACTTTTTATTTTTGTACAAATATGTATCCGAAAGCGTTTGGACCCCAATGACAAGCTATAACTGAAGCAAGATTGTCAAACACTGTTAAAAGTTTTTTAAATTTTTCTTTTGTACCACTGATTAACTTTTCTAGATTGGATTTGTTATAAGTATAAGATGCGATTATAGGAAAATCCTCATCAACATCTAGTTTTTCAAGTTCACTGTTTATTGTTTTCATAGCGCTAGCAAGACCCATTTTTTTACTTTGGACAGCTACACAACCATCTTTAAATGTAATGATAGGTTTGATGTTAAGCATAGAACCGAGTATCCAGTCCTTTTTAGAGAGTCTACCGCCGCGCATTAAGTAAGTTAATGTTTCAGGTATTGCCATTATGCGAATACGAGGTATTAGTTTATTAATCATCTCTTCTAATTCATCTAAATTTTTTTCTCTATTTTTGTTAACGGCGTGAACTATTAATCTTATTCCACCTACGGCACATTTTGTATCAACAACTTTAACTTTGTTATTGTCAACAAATAAATTTCTTATAGCGTTGTATGTGCCAGATATACCAGAAGAAATAGGAAGAATTAATACATCATCTCCCGCTTCAGTATATTTATTTACCTTTTCTTGTAATTCATAAAGATTAGGAAGAGATGTTTTTGGAAACATCTTTTCATTGATAAGTTTTTGATAAAATTCTTCGTTTGAAAGAGTTATACCGTCTAAATATTCTACACCATCAAAAGATATTATAAGTGGTATAATTTCAACATTGTAGTTTTCAGCCTCATCTTGTTTAATACTGCTGCCTGAGTCAACTAATATTCTAAGCATAATTTTCTCCTTTATTCAATATTTGCAAATTGACTATTGTATAGCTCTGCGTAAAATCCATTTTTTTCGAGTAATGACTGATGATTGCCTTGCTCAACAATATCCCCGTCTTTTAATACAAGAATAATGTCGGCGTTTTTAATGGTTGATAATCGATGTGCTATGACGAAAGATGTTCGACCTTTTGTTAATTTATCCATAGCATTTTGTATCACTATTTCAGTTCGAGTATCAACATTTGATGTCGCCTCATCAAGAATTAATAGGGGACTTCCTTTAATCATTGCTCTTGCAATAGTTAGTTGCTGTTTTTGCCCTTCAGACAAACCAAGACTTTCAGAAAGAAGAGTGTCATAGCCATTAGGTAATGTTTTAACAAAGTGGGTTAGTCCTACAGCATCAATGGCTTTATCTAGCTGTTTGTCAGTTACATTTTGTTTGTTAAATACCAAATTTTCTCTAAGAGTTCCATCGAAAAGCCAGGTGTCTTGTAAAATCATATCAAACAAATCATGTACAACTTCACGCGACATTTCTTTAATAGATATTCCATCTATTAGAATGTCACCCTCATCAACTTCGTAAAATTTCATAAGCAGGTTAACAATGGTGGTTTTTCCTGCACCAGTCGGTCCAACAATAGCCACTTTCTGTCCCTTTTTAACTTTTGCTGAAAAGTTATTTATAACTGTAACACCTGGAGTATAGCCAAATTTTACATTTTTAAATTCTACATTACCTTTAACTCTACTTGATTTAATTTTCTTTTGAGACTCGTCACTTTGTTCAGGCTCATCTAATAATTCGAATACACGTTTAGAGGCTGCAGCTGTTTGTTGAATGGAATTCATTGCTTGGGCAAATGTACTAAGTGGTTGTGAAAACAATCTTGCGTATATAGTAAAAGCAATAATTGTTCCAAAAGATACTGAATTGCTACCGTTAATAATTAGAGCTATACCTACTATAAAAATTGCAGCATAAGACAAGTTTCCCGCAAAACCCATGAGTGGTTGCATAAGTCCTGATAATGCTTGAGATTTCCAGTTATTAGTATATAGATTTTTATTAATTGTGTCAAAGTTTAATTTTACATTGTTTTTTGCATTGTAAGATTTAATTGTATTGTGGTTTGTATAAACCTCTTCAATATGAGCATTCATTTCGCCAAGATTTTGTTGTCTGCGGTTAAAATACTTTTGTGAAGATGAAAGAATTAAAAACATCAATATAAACCCTATGATAGAAGATGCTATTGTTACTAAAGATAAAACCCAGTTAACGCTAAACATCATAGCCACGACGCCTATAAATAGAGTGATGGCGTTTACTAGATTAGAAATAGTAGAGCCCAGAGTGTGGGATATTGTATCAACGTCATTTGAAACTCTTGAAATAATATCACCTCTTGTTGATGAATCAAAATATTTCAAAGGAAGATTAGATATTTTCGTGTTTATGCTTTTACGCAACTTATGGGATGTTTTTTTGTGTAACTCCAGCCATGATGAATTGTTGAATATAGCCAGCAATAGCACCAGCAGCATAAAGACATATCAAAAATGCAACAATTTCCATAAATGCAGTCATATTGACACCATTTATAGCATAAGTTCCTTCAAATATAATATTTATTAAATCACTAATTTTTTCTGGTCCGACTATTGTTGTTATAGCGCTTGCCATTGCAAGTAGAACAGCAATTATTATAGACAATATATGGCTTTTACAAAATACAATTAGTTTTTTTATGCTTTTAAAATCCGTTTTTTGTCCAGAAATGTTGTTAAAAGCACGAGGACCTGGTCCAAATGGTGGCATATTACAATTCCTCCTTTGATAGTTGTGACAATGCTATCTCTTTGTATATTTTGCAAGAATTAAGTAATTCTTCATGTTTTCCTATAGCCATAATTTTACCATTGTCTAGTACAATAATTTTATCTGCATTTTTTATTGTGCCTATTCTTTGTGCAACGATTATAATTGTACGATCATCATATTTTTCTTTTATGTTTTTACGAACAATCATATCTGTTTTATAGTCTAAAGCAGAAAAAGTATCATCGAAGATTATAATCTCTGAGTCTTTATATAGTGCGCGTGCTATTGAAAGTCTTTGTTTTTGTCCACCTGAAAAGTTTGTTCCTCCTTGTGCAACGTGGCTATCTATACCATTTTTTAATTCATACACAAAATCTGCTTTTGCAATGTTTATAACATTGTTTATTTTTTCTTCGTCTATTTCTTCACTTCCATAAACAATATTGTCTTTTATACTTCCTTTAAAAAGTACAGCTTTTTGTGAAGCTATAGATATTCTGCTTTGTAAATCTTCTTCACTATATTCTTTGACGTTTATACCATTAACTAGGACTTCACCATCAGTAACATCATAAAATCTCGGAATAAGATTGATAAGTGTTGTTTTGGAACTGCCAGTTGAGCCTATTATTGCAAGTGTTTCGCCACGGTTTACCTTAAAAGAAATGTTAGAAAGAGTTTTTTCGTTTGATTTAGCGTCTTGGTATGAAAATGAAACATTTTTAAATTCAATTTCGCCAGTGACAAGGGGAGTAATTAGTTGATCTTTATATTGAATTGAAGGCTCTACTTTCAAAACCTCAGCAATTCTTTTAGCAGAAACTAAAGTTCTTGGCAATATTATAAATATCAATATTAGCATCATAAAACTCATAACTACTTGCATCGCATACTGTGAAAATTCTGACATATTAGCTATTAACAGCCCACGATTATTGACCATTAAATTTATGTCTCCAGCAAATGATATTTCGTTAATGAGTAATGCGCCTATCCAGTAAATAGATAGCGTTAAACCATTCATAACTAGGGTTATAATAGGAAACATGAATCCCATCGCACGGGAAGAAAACAAATGATTATTTTTTATTTTATTATTTATATTTTCAAACTTTTTTGCCTGAAAATCGTCTGCATTAAATGCACGAATAACTCTTACACCTGAAACGTTTTCTCTAGTAATATTGTTTATATCATCTGTGAGTTTTTGTATTTTTCTAAACCTTGGAAGGCATATTGAAATTAAAATTGTAATGCAAATAACAATTATAGCCACACTAATAATAACAGCAGTTGTCCATTTTATATTAGTTGCGGAAATTTTTGCTATTGCCCAAATTGCCATAATAGGTGCTTTAAAGAGTAATTGTACACCCATGGCCATAAAATTTTGCATTTGCATAACATCATTTGTTGTTCGGGTTATTAAACTTGACGTTGAAAATTGTTTTAGTTCAGCACTAGAGAATGTGGAAATCTTATCAAACAAAGTTTTTCTAAGAGACATAGAAAAAGAACTTGCAATTCTGGAAATTAAGATAGAACAAAGAATTGCTGACGCTAAGCTTCCAGCAGCACAAGCAAGCATAAGACCGCCATTTTTCCAAACGGCATTCATATTAGAGCTTTGTGATTGAACAATGTTTGTTAAATTGTAAGTATATTCAGGCATTTTAAGTTCTAGCCAAACCTGCATAACAATTAAGCCTATGCAAACAGTAAGTAGTGCCCAGTCGTGTTTTTTTAAATATTTTAATAGTGAAAGCATTTTTAATCTCCCGCAACAATAAAAAGTATTCTACATAGATTATTTGTAATTGTCAACTATGTTGACAAAATGTACAATATACATTAATGTAGGTTATTGATAAAAATTGATTTTTTAAATCAAGTTTGGTATTATAAGTATATGAGATTAGATTTATATTTAGTAGAAAGTAAACTTGTGGAAACTAGAAGTCGCGCAAAAATGGAGATAGAGGCGGGAAATGTCTTTGTTAATGATAAGGCTTGTAAAAAAGCCTCCTCTAATATTGAAAACAAAGATAAAGTTGAATTAAAAAATCAACTCAAGTGGGTTTCGCGTGGTGGTTTAAAACTTGAAAAAGCACTAGATGTTTTCAATATAGACGTAAAAGACAAGGTCGTTTTGGATATAGGATCTTCAACCGGAGGATTTTCTGATGTGGTACTTACAAATGGTGCAAGAAAGGTATATTGTGTCGATACTGGCACGGATATTTTACATGAAAAAATTCGTAACGATCAAAGGGTATCAGTCTTTGAAAAAACTGATTACAGAAAATTAGATATAAGTTTGTTTGAAACTATCGACATAGTTGTAATTGATGTTTCTTTTATTTCTCTTGAGAAAATATTGCCTAAACTTGAAAGCGATTTTAAAGAGAGGAGTGTTACGATAATAGCTTTAATAAAACCACAATTTGAGGTGGGTGTGGAGATGGCAAGAAAATTTAAAGGTGTGATTAGAGATAAAAAGTTGCATCAAAGCGTCATAGATAGAATAATTTTTTCATTTAATGAGAGTGGTTTTAAAAACGAAGGCATAGAAAAAAGTCCGATACTGGGCGGCGATGGAAACACGGAATTCTTATCTTTATTTAAGTCAAAAAAACAAAACTAGGCACAGCCTAGTTTTTTTAATGTAGTGTTATATTTAAAATGGTGTTTATTTTATCATAAGCTTCTTTAAAGTCGTCTGTTGCAATGTCAAACACTTTAATATTTTCAAAGGTTTTGAAATAATCAGAAACTTTCCTGTAAGCCTCTTGTTGGTTTATACAGTTTTGCATACTGAAGGCAATGTAATTATGATGATGCTCTCTTTCAATTCGCTTCTGATATATTTCTTTATTTTCAACAAACAAGTTTATGTAATAAATATCGTAATCGAGATTATTAAATCTTTTGGTTAATGAGTTAAAAACCTCGGTAAAGTCATAATCTTTAAATCCGAGAGACGAATAAACCTGTTCACTTGCAAAGCTTCTATCAAAAACCATATCAATACTAGAATTTGCAGAGTTTTCCAAATATGTAAGTAATGCATCATATCTTTTTGTGTTTTTTTGTAGCCCTGTTTTAGTTTTATCTTTGATTCCGCTGAGCCTAAGCAGGTCGCAGCAGGGAATATTTTCACGCAAGTATTCAACCAATGTTGTTTTTCCAACTCCTTGAGGACCTTCAATAATTATAATTCTTTCTCTATTCATCTTAAACACCTCTATTTTAGTTATACCAAATAAAAGTGTTATGTCAAAATAAATTATTGCAAAGTAAATTTTTTGTTTGTATTGCACAAAAAATTATGTTAACATATATTCATGGATAAAAATATAAAAATACACAAACTAGTGTTAGGTGAGTTGCAGGAATTTTGTTATATAATAGATTGTGGCGAAAAGGCAATTATAATAGATCCTGGCCAAGGCGTACAAAAAATAAGAGCGTGCCTTAAAAAAAACAATCTTATACCAGCAGTTATCTTGCTTACTCATGCGCATTATGATCACGCGTATGCTGTGAAATATCTTCAAGGCAAAGGCGCAAAATGTTATGTGCATGCGGGTGATGAAGGAAAATTGTATGGTAAAGGCAATATGGAAGAATTGTTTGAAAAACCATTTCCAAAAACAAAAGCAGATGGATTATTAACCGAAGGTGAACATGAATTTTTAGGCGTTAATGTTAAAGTTATTCATACACCGGGTCATACTTCGGGTAGCTGCTGTTTTATAATAGATGGAAATCTTTTCTCGGGCGATACTATTTTCGATAATGGTTATGGAAGATGTGATTTGGCTGATGGTAATTTTACTGACATGAAACACTCACTAAAAAAACTAAAGCCATATTTCGTTTTACCAAGACTTGCGGGACATTCTTATTAAAAACCTTGATTTGAATTAAGATTTATGTTAAAATTTTATTGTAGGAGAAAAATATATGGAATATATCAAATATGGATTACTTGGCGTTATTGTTTTACTTGTAATTATATTTGCTGCAGTTACAATTAAAAACATGATCAAGAATAAAAAGAAAAAAGACGAGGAAAAAACTCGTATGGTTGATGATGTTAACATTGAAAAAGGTGTTAGATATACAAACGATCATACGATCGTTGATCAAGAGGGAGAAATAAACATTTCTTATAATAGAAAAGATGTTTTACTTCAACCACGTAAAGTTATGATTGTTGGTAAGAAAAATGAGATAAAACCAGGTAAATACACTGTTCTGTCAGCATATGCAAATGAAGAGTCTTTTAATATAAGGATTGGTTTATATGTAAAAGAGTATCAACATGGACAAGAAATTGTTTTAGCTGAGGGTGAAGAAATTTGTCCAACAAGCACAACAATAATTTTAAGATAAAAAAGGAGAGAGTAAAATGAATTACGAAGATATGAAAAATATGAGTGATGATGAAATTATAAAATGTGTTAAGGCGGGTATATATGATATTACATGGGACGTAAATGATGCACAAGTAAAAAGATTCGACACATTAAAAGCGGTTGCTTGTAGGTTAAAAATGTCAATGAAGACCTGGCCAAATATTGAAAATGCAAAAGCTGAAGTGATAGTTAGGGAAGATTCTGTACAAACACAAACAACTTGTGGAGATGCTTTAAGCTATCCAATGTTTGATAAAAATAAAATATATCAAGCCTTTGTTGATTCACAACCAAGTATGTAAAAAAAAATAAAACCTCTGGAAATTTCCAGAGGTTTTTTTCTTCACACTTTATTTTATTTATCGCTCTACTAAATTACTTTAATTCAGCTGTTGCACCAGCAGCTTTGAATTTTTCTACCATTTCTTTAGCTGCTTCTGTTGCAACGTTTTCTTTAATTGTGCTTGGAACGTTATCAGCAAGAGCTTTAGACTCAGAAAGTCCAAGACCTGTAACGTCACGAATAACTTTAATAACGTTGATTTTATTAGCACCAACATCTTTAAGTACAACTGTGTATTCGCTTTTTTCTTCTTCTGCTGCTGCAGCAGGAGCTGCACCACCAGCTGGAGCTGCAACTGCCATAGCTGCTGCGCTTACTCCAAATTCTTCTTCAAGAGCTTTAACAAGATCGTTAAGCTCAACAACTGTTAATGATTTAACATCTTCTACAAATTTTTTGATATCTGCCATTTTGATTATCTCCTTATTTTAAATTACGCGTTCTTTTTTGCAATTTGGTCAATAGCCACTGCAAGCCCACGCATAGGCATAGTAAGCATTCCAAGTAATTGTGCTACTAAAACTTCCTTTGAAGGGATTGATGCTAATTGTTTAATGTATGCAGCATCAACTGCTTTTCCTTCAACGTATCCAGCTTTGATCTTAAATACTTTGTTGTATTTTGTTTCGCCGCCGTTAGCAATCTTAGTAGGAGCAATAACATCATTGGAATCGAATATAACTGCAGTTGTTCCATCATAAACGCTAGAGTCAAGATTGATGCCAAGTTCTTCAAATGCAAGCTTCATAAGTCTGTTTTTGTAAACTTTATATGTAGCGCCAGCATTTCTAACTTCTTTTCTAAGCTCTGTTACTTGTTCAACGTTCATACCTTTGTAGTCAACAAGTACGATGGCTTTAGCGTCTTTAGCTAAGTTTTTGATTTCTTCAACTACAACTTTTTTGTTTTCATAGTTAGCTGACATTATTTACCCTCCTTTTAGTGTGAAGTGTAAATAAAAACCCCGTGTGCGCAGGACGCAAAGCACGGGGATAGAAATTAACCCAGAGTTTTGTTCCTCGGTAAGCAAATTTAAGGCGTAAGCCGCTTACTGTCTTTGGCACAAGAATTTTTATTACTCGGTTATTATATATGTATTATTTTGTTTTGTCAATAGTTTTATGCAAATTATAATAAGAAGTCTGTGTTTTCTGGAACAGGTTCTTCATTTGGTTGAACATAATGGCATTCAGTTCCGAATTTTTTGAATTGTTGTAAAAAATCTTTTAATGATGAAGGTTTTGGAGCGTGAGCGAAACCGTTAGGCGCGATAGTACAATATCCTTTTTTAATGTTAATGGCAATAATTTTCGAAGATCTATCAGTATTATCAGAGTCTTTTCCGTAGAAGATAAAGTCTTTTCCATTACCTGTAACAAAAATACAATTTTCAATAGTCGCTTCTGCCATAGCGATAGCATCATTAGATGGTGTGTATTCATCTGCATAAGCATTGTAAGCTTTTTTCATTGGAGGCGTAGATGTTTTACCATTTATATCTGCTGATTCACAGTATGCTTTTGCCAAATCTTTAACTTGTTCACGCTTTTTTAATCGGTTAGCCTTTGTGGTTTTTGGGAAGTATCCAAATTTTTTCAGGAAAGGCGCAATATGTGGAACAAGTGAGACTTCGTTAAAAACAGTGTTTACGACAACTGGGCGGATTTCGCCAGCAATGATTTTATCTAGTAAATAATCGATATTTTCAATGTCATTTATAGATTTTAACAATTTACGTTTTAAATATTCTGGAGTGGAAGGATCTCTTAGTTTAAGCGCGTCAGCTAATGAACTAAAAATATCAGAGTCAAATGCAATATATAGATAATTTTTATTGTTTACCATTTTTATTACCTTCTATAGTTTTACATTTGTTTTCTTTTATAAATTTTTCAAATCTATCGCATTGCTCATCATAAGACATTGATCGCATAATCTTTTTAGCTTTTTCAATTTCAGGTTTCATAAATGTTCTCCTTTATTTATTTAATTATATCACGAAAAATGGGAAATTGCTAGTGTACAAATAAAATAATATCAATATATATTGAAAAAACAAATTAAAGATTGTATAATAAATCTAGGTGATTACTATGAAAAAATTTATTGATGAGAATATAAAAGCAAACCAGGAAGCTGTAATACGTGAAAATAATGGGCCGGAAATTGTGTTAAAAATGACAGACAATAATGTTCTTAACTGGCTTTATCATTATGAAAAAAGTAATTCTAGTAGTTTAGTTTTAATTGATGATAGTATACTAAAAACACTAATTAAAAAATCAAACTCGTATGAGATGGTAAGGAACGCTTCATCAAAAATTTACGATATTAGATTGAAAAATGCAGTTAACAATAACAGTCTTAATTTGATAGTAAAAACTACAGGTCTATATAGGCTTGGTGATGACATGAACACAAACATTGTTCTTGGAATAAATGATAAAATTTTCAATCAAGAAAAGGTTAGTGAAAATTATTTTGTGCTGCTAGCTCAAAATAAAATGAAAAGGGAAACGAAAGAAGGAGTAATTGACCTAAGAGATGGTAAACCTTTAAATTTCTTAAGAAAAAATATAACTCAATTAAATTGTGATGATGCATTAATTCTTTTTTCAAGCAGTTCGATGCGTAAAGCATTTGGTGAAGATGTTGAAACAACTGCAAAACTAATTGATGGATCTGAAACAAACAATATACGCAAAATAAAAAAAGAAGATATAGAAAGTGTAAGGTTTGTTGATAAACAACATAAAAACATTTATACTTTTTTAAAGAGCGAGGAGGATAATTACTGGATCTTAAATAGTGTTCAGAGTTATTATGCTGGAAAAGATAAAGAATTATATAAAATTGAAAATGTTGATTTTATGACACCGACACTAATTAATTGCGTTGAAAACTTTTTTGAAAAAGAACAATAATAAATAAAGCTAATAACATTATTTTAAAAAACAAGTGGAGAAGTTGAAAAATATAAAAAACAGGGAATGATTTTTCCTGTTTTTTAATTAAATTTAAATTTGACCTTGAAAAAATAAAAATAATATGCTATTATAATTAAATTAATACAATTCGGAGAAAATTATGGAAGATTCAATTATATATGTAACAAAAGAAGGATATGAACAATATGTAAAAATGCTTGAGAAGCAGGAAGAGATTTTGAGTGAACATCTAAAAACAAGAGCTGATTATGGTACAAATGCAAATGACAATTATAGAACGGGAATTTATGATGAACTTAGAAGATCATATCTTTCTAATATAAAAGACACAAAGAGACTTATTAAAAGATTGCAAGTAATTAATGAAGAAAATGTCGATGCGAATATTGTTAATATTAATGATATTGTAACTATAAAATTTGATAACGAAGAAGATGTTGAGCGTGTAAAAATTGTTGGTGGAATTCCTGAGGTGGATAGAGAAAATGGATTATTGTGTATAACTATAAATTCGCCTATGGGAAAAGCTTTGTACAAGAAAAAGATAGGCGAAACAGTTTCTTATCAAGTAAAAAACAATATTTTCAGTATAAATATATTATCAAAAGAAAACGCTTCAAATAAACAAGAGGAACCGGAATTATAAAATAAAAATATAAAAAGCAGGGGACAATCCCTGCTTTTATTTTTTGTTTATTAAATTTATATACAAATAAAATTTAAACTATTCGATATCCGCCAGTTTCTTCTACAATTCCAACAATAATACTTCGATCTAATTTGTCAAGTTTGTCAAATGAGACTTTAAAAACTTCGTCCCACTCATATATTTGGTTTGTTTTAATTCTGATTAGTTTTGGTTTTGTTTTAGATAAAGTGTCATAGACAATTTTTGCATAAACATTTTCCGTATAATTGTTAAAGTTTCTACCAGCTGTATCGTATTGTTTTTGTAATTTAGATCTGTTCAAAGTGTTTGATTTTGTTTCTAATTTTCTATGTGCTTCGTCCCAAAGTTTTAAAAGATTTATATACTCATTGTGATGTTTTTGTATGTCTTCATTGATGTATAACACGGAATGTTTCCTCCTTTTTTAATTATAAACAAAAGTACATAGATTGTAAAATGAAAAAACAAAAAGCCTAAACCATGGCTTGTGTCTAGAAATTGTGGGTAACTGTATGGGGGTGAAAAATTAGTTGTGATTAACAGTGTCAATAAGTTGAGGTTGGAATTTTGATATGGTATATTATATAAAAGGAGAGGTTATGAGGTTTAATTTTGTAAGAAAAAAATTGTTAGATTATATAAACTTAGAAATAAAATCACAATACAAAAATTTTGATAAGGCTCATAATATATCACATTTTAAATTTGTAACAGAGAATTGTGTTATTTATGCGAAAGAACTTATTAAGCAAGGTTATAAAATTGATTTAGAAATAGCTTATGTTGTTGGGGCATATCATGATATTGGTATTTCAAGAGGTAGAGATGAGCACGCAAAAGCCTCAGGCGAAATTGTGTTAAATGATAAAATTTTGAAGAATTTTTTTAATGATAAAACTATTAAATTGATTGCCGAAGCTGTTGTGGATCATTCTTCTCATCTTGATTATACTCCGCGAAGTATATATGGTAAAATTGTCGCTGATGCGGATAGAAACAATACGATGTATTTAGTATTTTCAAGACCAGTGAAATACGGGATTAAAAATGAAAGTCATTTAAATAGGGAAGAACAAATTGATAGAGTATATAATTTTGTTCAAAATAAATTTGGAAGAAATGGATATGTAAAATATTGGTTAGATATTCCACAAACAACCAAGGAACAACAAGCAGTTTGGACATTACTAGAAAAAGAAAAAGAATGCAAAAGTTATATTGCGGGTATACTTGATGCAGAAACAAAAGGAAAATTAAAATAAAAAAACCTAAACCATGATTCGGTTTAGGTTTAATGTGGCTCACTACTTTGGAGCTAAAGGGAATCAAAATGCATATATTTTATTTATATAAAAATTGACAATGCTTTATTTGGGGTAATATAAAATTAAAGACAAACAAAAAAGTGAACAAAATAGATTTATTGAAAAACGATCGCTATAGGTCGTTTTTTTGTTGTCGAAAAATTTGAAAAAGAGTATAATAAATGTGTAAAAGGATAATGTGTTAAAGCTATGATTAAATTAGAGCAATATAGAGATTTGTGGCTCGCTGAAAAGTTTGATGAATTTATTGGGTTTTATCCAAGGGAGTTTTTTGTGTTTGATAATTTTTCATCATTTTGTATATGTAAAGATGGTGTTTTATATAAAACTGTGGAACATGCGTATCAAGCGCATAAGTTTTTTGAAACTGCACCAGTGGTGGCAAAGGAAATAATAGATTGTTATTCAGCTCATGAAGCACAAAAAATAGCGCGCAAGCATGCGGATAAGGTAAGAAGAGACTGGGATGATGTGAAACTGGAATTAATGGAAAAGTTTTTAAGGCTAAAGATAGAACAAAATCCTTATGTAAAAACCAAACTCTTACAAACCGAAAATTATTTAATTTGTGAAGATTCACCAAAAGATAGTTTTTGGGGAATTGGAAAAGACAGAAATGGAAGAAACGAACTTGGTAAATTGTGGATGAAACTTCGAGAGGAATTGAGACAATAAATTTAATATGTTATATATAATAAATGGAGGAGAAGATGGAAAGAATATATAATAAACTTGTGAGAGATAAGATTCCTGAAATAATAAAAGGGAAAGGTGAAGAACCATTAACTAGGATTTTGGGAGATGAAGAGTATAAGGCGGAACTTGAAAAGAAACTAAAAGAAGAATGTGCTGAAGTTTTAGGTGCATCTGGAAAAGATAGAGTGGAAGAATTGGCTGACGTGTTTGAAATTTTAAAAGCATTAGCAAAACTTGAAAACTCAGATATAGAAGAGGTTTCTAAAATTGCAAAAGAAAAAGCTGAAAAGCGTGGAGCTTTTGAACAAAAAATATTTTTAGAAAAGGTCATAGAAAAATAAAATAAAAATGCTTGAACAATCCAAGCATTTTTTATTTAAAAAACCTAAACCAGACTATGGTTTAGGTTTGGCTTGGCTCACTACATTGTATCTAAATGGAATCAGGATTAAAGGTAATTGTCGATTTTTTCTTTTAATCTTTGTGATAGAATTTTAGAAACACCACCTAATTTTTGTAAAATTAATTCAGAATCTTTTTTATAACTTTTTAATTTTTCCAAATCCCATTCAGTTGGTTTTTCTTGAAGATTTACAATTCTATCTGCAAGTTTTACAAGAGATACTTCCTTTTGTTCTAGTAAAATTCTATCTAATGAATCTATAAGTCTTTCCGTGTATGACAACTTTGAATTTTTAGTGAGTGCCAAGACTCCATTTGCAACAGATTGTCCAAAGGTGTTTGATATTTCATCATAAGTGCAATTAGTGTCTTCCAATGTGTCATGAAGAAGGGCAACCATCATTAAATAATTATAATCCACATCTAATTTTTCTTGATTGCAGCAGTTAATGCATTCACCAAACACTTCAAAAACATGCCCTATATAAGGCATTTTTGTTAGCATTATAGTTTGTCCATTATGTTTTTTCATGGCAAACTCTACTACTTTATAAAATAAATCACCATTCCAATAATTTTTCATTTGACACCTCCAAAAAAGTTGTATATTATTTATTTATGGAATTCTATATTAACAAGAATACTATATATGCCCATGACAAGTCTACTAATTTAGATTTTGTTTTTGATAGCAAAAAAAATAAATGGCAAATACTCCCATATTGTCTAAATTTGATAAGTCAAGAGATGGGGTGTAAAATAAGTTTACAAGAGGCTAGTACAATAGTTAATATTAAAGAGTTAGAAGATTTAATAAAATTAATAAAAAATATTTAAGTTAGTTTTTCTAAATCTTCAAGTAATGATTTTTGTTTGGTTTTTATATTTTTAACACAATCATTTGTATTTTCTTGTAAAGAGTCATCATCAATAATTATTGACTCTTTATTTTTATTAATTGTTATAGAATCTGAAATGTATTGAAATTTTTTATAATTAATTATTGAACAAAAATCTTCTTTTAGTTGTTTGTCTAAATTGTGTAGTTTCAATGAGTCTTCAAAAGATTTGTCCCATTTATGCAATAATAATATTAGTTTTTTATCAAAATCCGACAAACAATATTCTTGGTTAGTTTCAGCGTAAGAATTGTAGTATATGTTTTTTAATTTTTCAACAAATCCTTTTTGTTTTTCTGTGCTATTGCTGTTTATAAACGTTGCATTCTTAAGTGTTTTATAACGGTCTACTAGACCAGTTTCTGGGTTAATTAGTTCTTCATGTAACGAATTTTGCAATTTTTGGTCAATATTTTTATTTTTGACATCAATTTTATTTATTTTGTATAAAATAGTGCTAATTAAAGGTTCAAATTTATTAAAGTTTACATTGTTCCATAATTCTGCATAGAGGGATTGAGTATCTTTATTTTCTTTGCCATATTTACTTCTGACTTGCCAAAATTTAGCTTTTGAAGTTTCAAATAAAGGACTATTTTCTTCTTTTAATTTTAATAATGTTTTGATTTCTTTTTGCGGGTTGTAGTTTCTCCATTTTGCATAAACTTCAGCAGTTGCTTTTGTGACAGCAAACGTTTCAGGCGTGTGAATTTGTATTTCTGCATTTATTCCATTGATTGAAAAATTTAAATGAATTCCTCGATACCCATTTGTCCAAGAAGAAATGTAACCATATAGATTAGGAATATTCTTTTTTAAGTTTAAAATTAGGTTCGGAACAGATGCAAAATCAGAAACAATTATAGTTCCTCGCACAAAATCTGAAATATTATAAAGTTTAAAATTTTTATCTTCCTCAATTTCAACTTTTCTAATCACCTTGTCGGTAATACTACTTGGAGTTTTTGCTCCAGGATCAATAACCCCATTTGAGGACATATTTGGCGGTTTTACATTATATTTTTTACAATATTCGTTAATTTTTAAGACAAGATGTTTATTCATAAAAATTCCTATCAAACTTTTTTATACAATTACATTATATTATTAATCAAAATAAAGTCAAGAATAATAATGTAATTGGAATTAAACTGAATGTTGTTTTATATAAAGATTGTCAATCTTTTTCTTGTCTTTCACGCCTTCCGAAGAGTTCAAGCCCTCCTCTTGTAAACAAAAAAAATCCCACCCTATAAATGGGTGGGAATCTTTTTGTTTTAGTACAACAAAATCTCTAAAATCGCCCTATTTTTATAGGGTGCACTAATGAAAAGTCTAGCTTTTACATTTTAGACATACCACTATAAAGTTCACCTTCTGCTTTATTAAGATCTGCTTCTAGTTTTTTAAGTTCTTCTAAACGCTGTATAATTTCTGCTTTTTTCTTTTTTTGTTCGTCTAAATTAAAATATTCAATAGGATACTCATCTAATTCTTCTGGCTTAATAGTTAATTTTGATGTTCCATTTCGTAAAGCGACAACTATTTTTTCTCGTATAGCCATCAAATAATAAGAATAAAATTCAAGATCAATAGGATATTTATCTGGATTTTTAGGGGTTAAAATTAAACATAAAGTACTAGCAATAAATTTACCGTTAACATAATGAGCTCTACCCAACGACCCTTCTGCCCCTACTGCATAAATTATTGATTCCTGTTCATGTGAATAAGAATCATGTTTTTTCCACTTTTCTGCAGCTGTAATAAAATCATATTCCCCTTCGGGGTTATTATCTTCGCTTTGAAGCGTTCCACTGTTGCTTGTTACAAATATATCGGAAAATTTTACCAGATTAGGCAATGCTAATGTTTGCTTTTTTACGCCCGCTAAAACTATCTTATCTCCTATAAAAATACTTCTTTTTTCACATATCCCAATTCTTTCTTTTTTATTTAACACGCAATTAAGAATATCTAATTCGATATCTCCCCATTTACCATATTTATCAACTCTTCCTTTATGTTGAACCGATACCAAACCATCTTCTTTTAACTCATAAAACACAACTTCGTCTTCTTTTCTATGTGGTGTCTTAGTAAAACCAAAAATAGATGTATATACCGTTCTATCTTGCTCCTTAAAAATTGCGACTGGCATTTTAATCACAAAATCCAACTTTGCAATTTGTAATATCTCATCCGTTAACTTGCCAACATTTGATGATAATGTGGGATTAGGCATAATTGTAATCAACGTCCCATTAGGCTCTAAAAAATCAAGAGCTTGTTTTGTGAATTTAATAGGGTTTCCTTTTTCATACGGTGGATTGATTATAACTTTAGTTGGTTTTAATTTTTTTATTTCATTAAACACCAATTTGTCTTGTTTTTGCGAAAAATCCAACAAACTACTTCTATAAAGCATATTTGTACGCCCATCACCATGAAGAAACATATTTGAACATGCCAACGAAAAGAGTACTGGGTCTATTTCAAAGCCAATTAACTGTTTTTCAGTAATGCTTTTAATCTGCTCCACATCACCTTTACATTGTTTTATCATGGTTTCCATCGCTTGCATTAAAAAACCACCAGAACCAGTACAGGTATCCAGCACTACATCATTTGGAGAGAGGCGCGCCAGTTTAATCATTAGATTTTTAATATGATCTGGTGTTAAAATAATATTTTTATTATCTACTTTTCCAGCACGTTTAAGAAATGTTTTATATGCTCTTCCTAATATATCTAACTTTTCATCACTCCGAAAAGGCATATATATCTTTGCCTCAACTGTTTCAATTATTTCTATATACTTTAAAAGAGGAATATCTACTGTTTTTATAAAAGAAAATCTGTCTTTCCACGAAAACTCTTTAGATAAATTATTTATTTTTCCTTTTAATTCAATTTCAACTGCATTTAGTATGGCAACATTCATATAGTGCGCATCTAAAAGATTGATTCCAACACTAGCTCTTTCTTCATCTGAAGGTGCTTGAATACTTTTATATGTATTTCTGAAATTAGAATTCTTTAGCGCAATCATTATCCCAGAGAAAAGCAAACTTCTATCTGTATCACGAACACCATTATCATGGAAAGTTTGATTTAATCCGATTAAAATAGTATTCAATTCAGCATCGGATATTTGATCCCCATTTTTCTTGTTTAAATACATTTTTTCGATATTTTCAATTTTTAACAACTTGCTTGCTTCTAACTCAACAATTTCTTTTTGACCTTTCAGCAAATAATAATACGTTACTTTTAAAGCGTTTTTCGTTTGTCCTGAGATCGCAATACCTATTAAATCTTTTTTGTTTCTCAAGTTATTGTTTAACAAATAGTATTGTACTTCTTCTTGTGCCTGCGCATGAAGAAGGGCTTTTGCCTCGACAATTATTGCATACAGTCCTCTATCTAGAAAAAAATCAGGATATCCTTTGTAATCCGTGCCTTTTTTACTTTTAAAGCCGTATTCAGCAGGAATAGCTGATTTTTCAATAAAAGTAGTTGAACCATAAAAATCGCGAAATATGTTTTCCGTTTTTGTTTCACTTGCATTATTTTTCATTATTCTTTTCCTCCTGAAATTCCATAATATCTTGTGGGTTACACTTTAAATATGCACACAATTTTGACAAGGTTTCTGTGCTAATACCTTTATTTGACTTCATATTCGCCAAGGTTGCGCTAGAAATTCCTGTACCATTAATAATATCTTTCTGTTTTATGTGTTTTCTACGTATGTAATCAAAAAACTTATAAAATACAATCAAAAATAGCACCTCCTTGTTTCATTATTTATATAATAGCATAAAAATTTAGATTTGTAAAGTTTTTTCTATTATATTATTATAAAATTTATAAATCTAAATTATTTTCATATTCAAGTCCCGTTGGGGGAGTGTAAAATGGTGTACTTTATCTAGGTTAGTTATTAAAAAAGTCAAACGGCGTTTTTAGGAATTTAGACAACCTAACCACGCCGTTTTTGATTTCGCATTATCAAAATAATCAAAAAAGGGCTTAAAAAGCCCTAAAAATGCAAAAAAAGAGAACCTTTGCCTTATAGACAAAGGTTCAATCTTATGTGGCTGCCCCTGTCAGGCTCGAACTGACGACACACGGATTAACAGCCAAAAAACCACTTTTTGAGGTCGCTGAAAGCCTTTATTTTAAAGGGATTCAGCGTGTTTTTATTTGGTCCATACTTTAGTCCAAAAAGCCTTGGATTTATCCCCGTATTTCCGCTGTTTTACGAAAAAATTTTCTTTTAACCCTGTCTTACTCGAACCCCAATGTCACATATTACTTTTTCTTAACCCTGTGCGCAACGGACCGATAGTCCGTATGTATCAAAACCGCTCTTCGCCAACTCGCTATCGTTTTAACCGGTACGTACGATTTTTATCAGCGCCTTCCGCCACAACGATGTCTTCCGCAACCAATTCACGTAAAATTATCTTTGCTCGCGATAATCCAACGCCAAGCATGTCTGCAATTTCTTGGCTTGTTGCAGAAACTTTATTCGTAAGGTATTCAATAACCGCCTGTTTCTGCGTAGCAGTTTCTGCGTAGCAGTTTTTGCCGTCACTTTTTTGCCGTCACTTTTTGTGAGGCTTGCCCTTAACGAAAGAGTTAAGGTTGTTCTTTCAGGCTCAAAAGTTTGCGTTATCGTAGGTTCTGACCATTTTTGTTCTGCCCAAATGGACATAATATTAGGAATACCGCTACCCGCACGCTCCCCG
>JAZUAE010000007.1:0-1806 GCA_045637805.1 Clostridia bacterium | reverse complement strand
TACGATCCGACTTACTCCATCGCATTTTCAAGATAAACCAATTTCTTCGCACGCATCTGAGCAAAAAACTCCGAACGATGCTTATGCTGCATCTCACATTTAGGCAAAGCCCCCTTATCACATTTCACCTGAGCAGTAATCCCAATGAAAAATGAAAAATTAAGAATTAACAATATAAATAAAACCAATCTTTTCATAACCAACAAATTAAAAAATTAGGTTCAAGACAACTTTAGCGGAAAAATTCGCTTGTAACTAATTGTCTTATAGTTTATTATTAAGATTTTTTTGTGCTGCAGATTTTCACAAGACAACTTTACGTAAAAAATAGACTTGTAACAATCTGAATTTTAGTTATTTATAGCTAAATTTGCTAGGCAAATTTTGTTACAAGACAACTTTAGCTTAAATTTGTCTCTATATTTAATTGATATAGAGATGGTTAATAAGTATTTTATAGGTTCACACATAAGTGAACGAAAATTTCGACAAATTGTCCGTTTTTTTAGTCTCGATATAGAGGCTAAAAAGACCGCAGAATTAACAGGTATTTCACGCCAAAGTATAAATAAAATTTACGCAGCTATTAGGCAAAGAATTGTTGATATTTGTTCAGTTCCAATACAACCAACCATCGGTGAATTTGAACTTGATGAGAGTTATTTTGGGGCTCATCGTGTTCGCGGAATCAGAGGTCGAGGAGCTCGAGGTAAAATAATTGTTTTTGGAATATTCAAAAGACCAAATACTATTTATACTTATATTGTAAACGATTGTTCTACTGAAACTTTGATGCCCATAATAAAAGAAATAATACACCCTAATGCCATTGTGATAACTGATGGGTTCAAAACATATAATACGTTAAATAAAGAAGGCTTTAAACAGCATTTTACAGTAAACCACGGAGAGAATGAATTTGCTAAATCTCCAATGATACATACCAATGGTATTGAGAACTTCTGGGGGTTGTGTAAGGTCCGTTTTTCTAAGTTTAGAGGTATTAATAAATCAACGTTTTATTTGCACTTAAAAGAGTGTGAATTTAGATATAATAATAAAGAAAAAGATATTTATAAATTACTAATTTACAACTTTAGAATTTTTCCGCTAAAGTTGTCTTGAACCAAAAATTAATATCGTTAATAACTAATAACTACTAACTATTCTGGGTATTCCGCATCAGCCAAAGCCAACTCCAATTTGTAAATATCCAACATCTCCAACAACTCATCCTCATACGTCTCTTGCGCAATAATCTCAGCCGCTTGAGCATCCACCTGCTCTTGCATATTCATCAACGCCACACCACCAAACAACAAACCAGCAAAAACAGCAGCCGACGAAGCCACCAACGCAGCCAAACGACGGAAATCAACCCTACGCCCCTTTGGCTCCTCAACCACCTGAGTAGCACTCATCTCTTCAGCAATCCGAGCATCCATTCGAGCCGCAAAATCCTCAAAATAATTCTCCGGAAGCATAAAAGATTCTCTATTTTTATATTCTTCAATCATACCTTAGATATTTAATAGTAACTCTAAAATCTGTCATTTTTTTGCCGAGATGAAACGTTAGTTTCAACAGGACACATGTTACAAAAAACAAAATTTGTCTTTATGTCATTCTGTCTAAAAACATCGACTATTATCGCCTGTATTTCTATGACTTAAAAAAAACAAAAAAGTTTAATCCGCCTCCTTAATAAATTGCTCAATTTTTTTCACCGCAATATGATACGACGCCTTCCACGCCCCCTCACTCGTACCCGTCACCTTCGCAATCTCCTCATACTTCATATCATCA
>JAZUAE010000006.1:0-33413 GCA_045637805.1 Clostridia bacterium | reverse complement strand
GCCATCGTTTTAAGAACTAAGGTTGGATATTTTAGAAAGAAACAAAGAAAAAATCCGTGCGATTTTACTTAGCGTAAATGAGCACGGATTTTATTTGCATGTTTCAAACTAAAATGTTCAAGATTAGTTCTTAAAACTATTTGATAATTTTAGAAACAACACCAGAACCAACAGTTCTACCACCTTCACGGATAGCGAAACGGAGACCGTCTTCGATAGCGATTGGAGTGATAAGTTTAACTGTCATCTTTGTGTTATCACCAGGCATAACCATTTCTGTTCCAGCTGGAAGTTCGATTGTACCTGTAACGTCTGTTGTTCTGAAATAGAATTGTGGACGATAGTTGTTGAAGAATGGAGTATGACGACCACCTTCATCTTTTGTTAATACGTAAACTTGAGCTTCGAACTCTGTGTGAGGTTGAACTGAACCTGGTTTGCAAAGTACTTGACCTCTTTCAACGTTTTCACGTGTAACACCACGAAGGAGTACACCAACGTTGTAACCAGCTTGAGCTTCATCAAGAGTTTTTCTGAACATTTCGATACCTGTTACAACAGTTGTAGAAGATTTCTCTGTCATACCAACGATTTCAACAGTTTCGTTTACTTTTAACACACCTCTTTCAACTCTACCTGTAACAACAGTACCACGACCTGTGATTGTGAATACGTCTTCGATAGGCATTAAGAAAGGTTTGTCGCTTTCGCGGTTTGGATTTGGGATGTATGTATCAACAGCATCCATGAGTTCAAGGATAGGTTTAACCTCATCAGAATCCCATTTACCAGCTTTAGCAGCTTCAAGAGCTTGAAGTGCAGAACCTCTGATAATTGGAGTGTCATCTCCAGGGAAACCATATTGAGTAAGAAGATCTCTGATTTCCATTTCAACGAGGTCAGCAAGTTCATTGTCTCCACCAAGTTGATCCATTTTGTTCATGAATACAACAATGTATGGAACACCTACCTGACGAGCAAGAAGGATGTGCTCACGTGTTTGAGGCATTGGACCATCTGTAGCAGCAACTACAAGGATAGCGCCGTCCATTTGAGCTGCACCAGTGATCATGTTTTTAACATAGTCAGCGTGTCCTGGGCAGTCTACGTGTGCGTAGTGTCTGTTTGCTGTTTGGTATTCAATATGAGATGTATTTATTGTAATACCTCTTGCCTTCTCTTCTGGTGCTGAGTCGATTTGATCGTAGTCTTTAACTTCTTTGTCATCAATAGCATGGAAGTGTCCTTCGATGAAAGAAATAGCAGCACTAAGAGTTGTCTTACCGTGGTCAACGTGGCCAATTGTACCAATATTGACGTGTGGTTTTGTGTTGTCAAATTTTTGTTTTGCCATTTTAAAATTCTCCTTTTTTTATTATTGCTTTTTTGCTCTTTCGCCGATGATGTTTTCGGCTACGTTTCTAGGTACCTCAGCATAATGAGAAGGTTCCATACTAAAGTCACCAAGACCTTGTGTCTTACTGCGAAGATCAGATATATATCCGAACATTTCAGCAAGTGGAATTTGTGCCATTATTATTTGTACTCCTGCATTAGAAGTTGTACCCTGTAATTGACCTCTACGTTTAGACACATCGCCCATAACGTCACCGAGGTATTGATCTGGAACAGTAATTTCTACGTTCATAATAGGTTCGAGAAGAACTGCTCCTGCGCTCTTACAAGCTTCTTTGAAAGCCATTGAGCCAGCGATTTTAAACGCCATTTCTGATGAGTCAACATCGTGGTATGATCCATCAATCAATGTAACTTTAAAATCTACCATTTCGTATCCTGCAAGCACACCACTTAAAGCAGCCTCTTGGATACCCTTATCAACTGCTGGTATATATTCTTTTGGAATAGCACCACCAACAATTTTATCAACGAATTCATATCCTTCACCTGGTTGTTTTGGTTCGATATCGATCACACAGTGACCATATTGACCTTTACCACCTGATTGACGAATAAATTTACCTTCAATGCCTTTAGCAGTTTTGGTAATAGATTCGCGATATGCTACTTGAGGAGCACCAACGTTGCAATCAACTTTGTACTCTCTCTTCATACGGTCAACAATGATTTCAAGGTGTAATTCACCCATACCTGAAATAATTGTTTGTCCAGTTTCAGCGTTTGTTTCTCTTCTAAATGATGGATCTTCTTCTGCAAGTTTTGCAAGAGCGTTAGCCATCTTTTCTTGGTCGCCTTTTGTTTTAGGCTCAACAGCGATTTGGATAACTGGCTCTGGGAAATCCATTTTTTCTAAGATTACTGGATTTTTCTCATCGCAAAGTGTATCACCTGTTGTTGTATCCTTTAAACCAACGATCGCAACAATGTCACCAGCATAAGCAACTGATTCTTCAGTTCTACTATTCGCATGCATACGAACGAGTCTACCAATTCTTTCTCTTGAATCTTTACTTGAGTTGTAAACATAAGAACCAGATTCAAGCTTACCGCTATAAATACGGAAGAAAGTTAAAGTTCCAAATGGATCTTTAGCAATCTTAAACGCTAATCCTGAGAATGGAGCTTCTGATGAAGACTCTCTTGTTGTTTCTTTTCCGTCCAAATCTACACCCTTAACGGCTGCAACATCTGTTGGACTTGGGAAGTAATCGATAACTGCATCTAAGAGCATTTGAACACCCTTGTTTCTAAGTGATGAACCACAAAGAACTGGTGTCATTTTTAAATCTATTGTAGCATTTCTGATTGCTTTTTTGATTTCTGCAACTGTAAACTCTTCACCATTGAAATATTTTTCAAGTAATGCATCGTCTGTTTCAGCAACTGCATCTATCATTTTTGCACGATATTCATTTGCTAAATCTTTCATGTCTTCTGGAATATCAACAGTTTCAAATTTTTCACCGTTATCACCATCATACACATAAGCCTTCATTTCAACAAGGTCTACAACACCTCTGAAAGATTCTTCTTTTCCGATAGGAAGTTCGAGTGGAACAGCATTCGCTTTAAGTTGTTCTTTAATAGATTCAACAACTCTATAGAAATCTGCACCAGGGTTGTCCATTTTATTAACAAATGCGATTCTTGGTACATGATACTTGTTTGCTTGGTTCCAAACTTTACGAGATTGTGCTTGAACACCTTCTTTTGCAGTAAAGAGTTCGATAGCAGCATCAAGTACTTTTAAGCTTCTCTCAACTTCGATAGTGAAGTCAACGTGTCCTGGAGTATCAATGATGTTAATCTTGTGACCTTTCCAGAATGTTGTTGTAGCAGCAGAAGTGATAGTAATACCACGTTCTTGTTCTTGTGCCATCCAGTCCATGGTAGCAGCACCATCATGAACTTCACCGATCTTATGAGATTTACCAGTAAAATAAAGAATACGCTCAGTTGTTGTTGTTTTACCAGCATCAATGTGAGCCATGATACCGATATTTCTTGTAATGTCTATTACTGTATCTCTAGCCATAAAATTCTAATTTTCTCCTTAAATTATTTGATATGTATCTCAACACATATATTATAGTAGATTTTCACAAATCTATCAAATGATTTTTAGCATTTTTATATATTTCTAACCTAAAAATCAAAAAGGGCGTAAGATGGATAAATAAATCCAACAAGCACCCCTTTAGAATATTCTTACCATCTGTAAGATGCAAACGCTTTGTTTGCTTCTGCCATTCTATGAACATCTTCTTTCTTCTTGAAAGCACTTCCGGTGCTGTTGTAAGCATCCATCATTTCACCTGCAAGTTTAGCAGCCATTGTTCTGTCATTTCTATTTCTAGCAGCTGCAACTAACCATCTAAGAGCTAATGTTTGTCTTCTTGCTGGTCTGATTTCAATAGGTACTTGATAAGTTGAACCACCTACTCTTCTAGCCTTAACCTCAAGTACTGGTTTTAAGTTTTCAAGCACTTGGTTAAAGAGATCCATAGGAGCAACTCCGAGTTTTTCAGAAGCAATATTCATAGCATCATATACTATATTTTGTGCTATTGTACGTTTTCCGTCTTGCATAATGTTGTTAACAAGTTTAGTAACAACTTTAGATCCATAAACAGGATCTGGTAAAACGTCACGAATTTCTGCACTATTTCTTCTTGACATAATTTCCTCTCCTTATCTTTTATTTACTTAGGTCTTTTAGCGCCATATTTACTTCTAGCTTGTTTACGATCTTTAACACCGGCTGTATCAAGTGTTCCACGAACAATGTGATAACGAACACCAGGTAAGTCTTTAACACGGCCACCACGAATAAGAACAACTGAGTGCTCTTGTAAGTTGTGTCCTTCGCCTGGGATATAAACAGTACCCTCCATCTTGTTTGAAAGTCTAACTCTTGCAATTTTACGCATAGCTGAGTTTGGCTTCTTTGGAGATGTTGTTGTTACTGATAAACATACGCCTCTTTTTTGTGGACATTGTTCCAAAATTGGAGACTTACCTTTAACAGATTGTTGCTCACGTCCCTTACCATGTCTAAGTAATTGGTTAATGGTTGGCATAGTTCTACCTCCTAACTATTTTGGTGAACTCCTCTACTGCCCCATTCGAGGAAATTCTTGTTTTCTGCCTTGTAAAATTTAGTACACACTTTATAAAATTTACAAAACAAAAAGCAAACATGACATTCCATGCTTGCCTATTCTAACATTATTCGAACTTTAAGTCAATAAGTTTTATAAAAAATTTTCACTTTTTGCCTATAAAAACCTATTTCTTGTTCTCTTGACTTCTATTTTTCATAAAGCCGATTTTGTAATCTATCTTTTTTATCTTACCAAGAACTGGTGCAAGTTCAAGAGGAAGTGAATTCTCGATAAATGCCAAAATTTGTTTTTGCTTCTTCTTTGGCATTTCGTATTCAAATAGATAGCCACTTTTCTCTAGATTAACACCTACTAGAATTGCATATTCGTTAAGCTTATTATATGCCGTTCTAAGTCTATATTCTTCAATGGTATAATAAACCAAATCAAGAATATTACCTTGATTGTTTTTATCAAACTTCTTTGTAAGCTTGTAAATTTTTTTTCTGAGTTTCTTAGGCAACACATCAACTATTGCATAAAGAGTTGACTTTGTCTCGGAAAACGAAAGTCCATCTTTAACAGTTATTAAAAAAGATAAACTTTCAAAGCTTGCGAGTTTAACATTGTATTCATAGTTCGTGAATCCGTCATCAACATTTACAACTTCGAATCCTACCAAACTTGCTATTTCGTGTAAATTAACAGACATAAGTCCTTCCTTTAATTTTCTGATCCTAATTCAGTTGACTGTGTAGTCCTTGCATTATTTTTGCTACGATTTAAAATAGAAACTGCATCTTTTAACCCCTTAAATTCAGGGTGAGCTTCAGATATTTTTTCAATTGTATCTAAGTTGTCTTTCCAAACAGCGATCGCTTTTTCTCTTAGTGATTTTTTAGGTATACGAGAAATGTATTCGTTGCTAATCATGCAAACTTTACCCTCTTTATATTCATTATCCCTAATGCCTAAAGATTCTTGTATCTTTTTACCATTTACAGTATGAACAGCTGTATCGTTTGGACTTGTATATATAATTTCAGAATTAAGAGGGACAAAAATAGCTTGGGACAAATTTGTTCCCTTAGCATTTTGTGCCATCACCAAATAATGTTCTTCCTTGTTTTCACCATTAATTTTGCAAGGTCTAACAAAATAGTGTGGAAAATATAAGGCATTTATAGCAGTATAAATATCAATAGCTTTCTTCTCTTCACTGAATTTAATTTCGCCTTGACTGATTGATCTATTTTCTTTGTTGTTTACAATCATACCCTATCTCCTTAATCCTCATACAAAAACTTCTTCATGAAATTATTATACTCTTTTTCTTTTCTTGTAAGAACCAGGCTTGACGATTCCAAATTAGCATCAGATAACAACACAATTCTTTTAGGATTTAATCCACGAGCTTCCTCATAAGTTGAAGCATCACTAAGAGTAGATTCAAACTTAGTAGCAATTTCTAAAAATGATTGTAAGTAATCTTTTGCACGAAGGTACGCCTCTTCCACCGTATCCCCACTAGTTACAATATCTAAGTCTGGATAAAGCACAGTGTAGCCCTGGCCATCGCTATTTGTAAATAATACCATAGGATAAACAAATTTTTCCATTTAGTTTCTCTCCAACATAATTCTTCGTTATTATATTAGCACGAAAAAAACCAAAAAGTAAAATGTTTTTGCCCACTATTTACTTACAAGATTATTTTACCACCAAAGCCACTAATTGTAAATACCAAAATTGAAAAAACGAGCAAATTTGCTCGTTATTTTTACTATTCATCACCCAAGTACAAAGTTGTTACTTGATAAGCTCCTGTTACTGTAATTTTTGGTGCTGCAACTAGGATAGTGCTACTTATCGGATTACTCTTTGTTAAAAGTTGGTTTCCTGCATAAACCGAAGCAGTTTTGTTCTTTGAAGACTTTAAAACATAGTTTACTTCATTATACATTTTACATTTAGCATCAATAGTAACTGCTCTACATTTGGTTCCAACGCTTACAGTGACATCTTTTGTTAAACTTTGGAATTTCATATAAACATCACCATTTGCATAAGCATTTACTTCACCCTCAAGATTTAACGCGGTGAGTTCTCTTCCGGCAGAAAGCTTAAATTTTGTCGCTCCTAACCCCTTAGAATTTTTTACGTAAACCAAATTATTTTGACTTGTTAGAGAAACTGCACCAAAAGTGTTGTATACATAAATTTTACCAGTAGTAGTCGTTACCGTTGGATTGTTTATAGTTGCTCCATTTTCTGATCCTAGAGTAACCTTACCATTAGTTGAATCAATGATAGCTTTATCTAATACTCCATCAACTTTAATCTCTCCAGCGCCACCATGAATTTTCAGATCTCTAGTTTGACCCAAATCCACAATTCCTCTATTAGAAATGATTGTTATATCGTTAACATAGTTGATATCTATTTGACCTGTTTTGGTTGTAATTGTAGATCTTTCAGCAGTTCCTAAAATCTTATCTATACTAACCGAACCAGACTTTGTAGTAATATTTGCTAAGCCATTAACGACCGCACCTTTGCTTGTGCTTGATTTCACCACACCTGATGATGTGTTTACTGTTATGTTATTACATTCATTAAATGCAATTTTCCCACTAGTGTTAGTTAAATTCAAATCTCCAGTTACGCCGTTGGCTATATTTATATATCTGTTCCCTGTTTTAATTGTAGCATTTGTAAGATTTATATTTTTACCCAACTCCACATCAGAGTTTGTTGTAAATTTTAAAGTTTCAATAGTCATTTTGTTTGCAACAGACAATTTTCCCTCGGTCGCAATCTCTAGTCTTGGGGTCACACCCTCAGCTCCAGATAATTTTACTGATGACGTTTCTGAATTAACATATATGTTTTTAGTATTATTTGGTAATCTGATTGTTAAATAATAAGCATCGTTTAATTCGGAAGCAAAGATAAATTTTTGAATTTCCGTAGTGGAAATATTAATATTTCCATCATGCTCAACCTTAAAAGACAACGATGGTTGTTTAGCCTTTGTTCTTGTGAAACCTACATATTCTTGTCTAAATGAAACATGTATTCCTGGCATTGCTGAATACACCAACTCTACTGGAACATCGAATGAATTAATGTAAATATCTCCATTAAAATTATCTACAGATTCTTCTTTTTTAAAATCGACTATTCCCCTAGCAACATATCTCACGCCAAAAATTTCAACTCCTGGAGCCAAAAATAAAATTAAAGCTATTCCAAAAAACAATAGCAATGGAATACCTATAAAACCAACGATAATCCATGCGATGATTTTACCCTTCATTGATTTTCTCCTTTTTGTTATCTTATTATATCACGGCTTTTTTATTTTGGCAAGTAGTATTAGGCATAAAAAAAGACTATGACAACTCGTCCTAGTCTAATTTTGTTTTATTGCAAAACAGCTTTTATTCTGCGAACACCACTACTTGAAGCTTCTTCCTTTTTAATTTTAAAAACTCCAAGCTCACCAGTATTTGCCACATGAGGCCCTGTACAAATTTCTTTGCTTACATCACCTATTGAATAAACTGAAACAGTCTCTGGATATCTTTCAATAAACTGATGTTCTGCTCCCGCATTAACAGCGTCCATCTTGTTCATTTTTTCGCTAGTTACAGATAAATTTTGTTTTATCCATTCATTAACCAAATTTTCTACAGATTTAAGTTCCTCTTCAGTCATTTTATGATCACAGTTGAAATCAAATCTAAGTCTTTCAGCATTTATATTTGATCCCATTTGATGAGTTTCTGCACCTAACACTTTTTTAAGAGCAGCATTTAAAAGGTGTGTTGCCGAATGATACTTTGTTTCCATTTCACCAGATGAAGCGAGTCCTGACTTCGCATTTACAGCAGAGACACGAGCTAGTTCTTGATGTTCTTCAAACGCTTTTTTATATCCAACAATATCAACCTTTAATCCCCTTTCCGCAGCCATTTCCTCAGTCATCTCAATAGGAAAACCATAAGTCTCATATAATCTAAATGCAGCTTTACCAGTTATCGTTTTATCTTCTTCAGTAGGAAGGAAGCATGGATTGTTTTTGCTCATAAATTCTAATTTACGAGAAATTCCATTCACAAGCTTTTCAAATTCTTTATTGCCAGTTTCTATTGTTTTGTTAAATTTTATAATTTCATTATTTATACTATCAATTATGTAATCTTTCTTTTGGACGAGTAGTGGATATGCTTCGCCATAAATATCATCAATATAAATCTTAACAACATCAAGAAGTCCATTCATATCGAGTGCTATAATTTTAGCGTGACGAATTGCTCTGCGCATAATTCTTCTAAGGATATATCCAGCACCAACATTGCTTGGAAGAATACCATTTATATCGCCTATAAGCATAACAGTTGTTCTCATGTGATCAGCAATTATACGCATAGATTTTTTAGCATCTACATCTTTTACATAATCTCTGCCAGTTTGTTTTTGCAAATACTCTATAACTGGAAGGAATATATCTATCATATATCCATCAGTCAAACCATTAACATACATGAGATTGCGTTCTAAACCAAAACCTGTATCAACGTTCTTGTTTTCTAATTCTGTATACTTTCCACCTTCAAGTTTTTTATATTGCATATATACATCATTGCCTATTTCAACCCATCTACCGCAGTCGCAAGTTATATCACACTTATCTGAGCATTTGTTATCATGACGAGGATAGAACCATTCATTATCTGGACCACATGGTGTACCTACTGTTCCCTCAAGTTCCCACCAGTTGTCTTTTTTGTTAAGATAGAAAATGTTTTCTGGCTTAATTCCGACTTCTTTTAAAAGATTGGCAGTTTCTTCGTCGCGTGGAGCGTTTTTATCCCCCTCAAACACTGAACAACATATTTTATTTGCGTCAAATCCTAATTCTTTTGTTAAAAAATCAAAAGTCCATTTTGTCTTTTCTTTTTTAAAATAATCACCCAAACTCCAATTTCCCATCATTTCAAAGAAAGTAAAGTGGCTTTCATCGCCAACTGAGTCTATATCAATGGTACGCACACACCCCTGTACATTGCAAAGTCTCGTTTTTCCGCTTGGGTGTTTTTCACCAAGAAGATATGGCATAAGTGGTTGCATTCCTGCGACGTTAAACATAACGCCTGTCGTTCCGTCACCAATAAGAGATACAGCACCTATGTTTAGATGCCCTCTATCTTCATAAAATCTTAGCCATTTTTTTCTCAGTTCTTTACTAGTTAAATTTTTCATTATAACCTCTATTCTATTGATTTAATTGTTCTCCGCCAATTTCAAAGCTTTTGCCTTTTTTACAAAGTACAACCTCTTTTCCATCTTTAAAGAAAACCGTTTCACCATAAGCTGTCGCCACATTGTCTTTTATTAAAACATATCCACCGTCTGTAATTCCGAAATGCGGGCATTCACAACTATCCTTTAAACATAGACTATATGTTGTTTCACCACAAAGAGAATCTATTTTTGCTCTATTCATATGTGGCATAATAACAATGTCAGTCAATCCTAGACCTAATATGTATTTTTGGTAATTTTTATCTAAAAATTCTTCTTCACTTTCTGGTTGCGCATAAACCACGTTAGAACAATTCATACTACCAGCAGACTGCCCAACAACAACACCATTGTATTTTTTAAGAATTTTTTTTAAATTAATTTTTTTGAAATATTTATTTTGTGTTGGCACGTGACCACCACAAAGAAAAACCATATCGGCAGATTTTACATCATCACTTAATTTGCCAGTATATCTATTGTCGACAATTATTGTCTCGTCAACGGAAAACCCGTCCATCTGTAATCCTTTAGTCAAACAATTTGCTTGCGAATCCACCCTGAACGAATTATCTGGATCTGAAGCAATAACAACAAGTCTCTTTATATCCCCCGTTTCCTTTCTTAATTTATCTACAAATTTGTTTGAGTTGTCACATTTTTTTGGTATAAATGCTCCATTTATCTTTGTCGAACACCCCAAACTACTTGTCAAAAATAACGCTTTCATCTTATCTCCTAAATTTGTGGTTTATAACTGCCTTTTAGGTCTATTACCCTGTTAAATACAAGAGCATCTGGTTTACTGTCTACATTGTCTAAACAATAGTATCCATTACGTATAAATTGATATCTATCTTCTAATATGTAATCAACATCATTTTCCACATAAGCATTTTTATTTATATTAACTGAGTTTGTATTTATTACAAAATCACCAATTTCAGCACGTTCGTTCGTAGAACCAGATTCATTATCAGCAAGCAAGTTGTAGAAGGTTCTAACTTCTACTTTCTTGCAAGCAGAAGCGTTTAACCAATGAATAGTCCCCTTTACTTTAACATTACAATTTTCTCCACCAGACTTTGTTGTTTTATCATACTCTGCATATATGCAAACGACATTGCCATATTCGTCTGTGTCAAAACCAGTACATGTCACAACATAAGCACCTTTTAATCTTACTTTATTTCCAACATAAAGCCTGTGGTATTTTGGTGGAGGTGTAATTTCAAAATCACCTCTTTCAATTAACAACTCTTTGCCAAAAGTATATTTTCTTTTTGAAGTTTCTTCCTTCTGTGGGTAATCTTCAAGCTCAACTTCCTCACCTGAGCCTTCATAATTTGTAATTACAAGTTTTACTGGATCAAGAACAGCCATGACTCTTTTTGCTTTTTCGTTTAATTTGTTTCTGATGAAATAATCAAACATTTCCTTTTCACAAATAGTTGTTGTCTTAGAAAGACCTGCAGCATAAATAAAGTCTACAATACTTTCAGGAAGCACGCCTCTTCTGCGTAATCCTTTGAGTGTTATAAGTCTTGGATCGTCCCAACCCCAAACAACACCTTCTTCTACGATTTTTTTAATATTTCTTTTTCCAGAAACAGTGTTTTTTATTAAAAGATTCGCATATTCAATTTGTCTTGACTTATTCTGAAGCCCGCTATTTTCTACAACCCAGTTGTAAAGAGGCCTATGTTCTTCAAATTCAAGACCACAAATAGAATGAGTAACTCCTTCTAAACAGTCGTCTAAAGGGTGTGAAAAATCATAAGAAGGATAAATATTCCAACTTCTTCCTATTCTATGATGATCCCTATATTGGATTCTATAGATTACAGGATCACGCATATTCATATTTGGGTGAGCCATATCTATTTTAGCTCGTAAGCATCTAGAACCTTGTTCAAATTCGCCATTTTTCATACGCTCAAATAAGTCAAGATTTTCCTCTACACTTCTGTTTCTATATGGGCTATTTTTTCCAGGTTCAGTAAGCGTTCCGTTGTACTCTTGTTTTTCTTCAGTTGTAAGATCGCAGACATAAGCTTTGCCTTCTTTAATAAGTTTTACAGCAATCTCATAATTTTGTTGAAAATAATCTGTAGCATATTTAATTTTGTTCCACTTGTATCCAAGCCATAAAACATCATCTTGAAGAGCATCAACAAACTCTTGTTTTTCTTTTTCAGGATTTGTATCGTCATAACGAAGATTACAAATTCCACCATATTTTAATGCTGTACCATAATTAACAACAATATTTCTTGCATGACCAATATGAAGATATCCACTTGGCTCAGGTGGGTGACGTGTTTGAATCCCGCCAAGAACTTTGCCATTTAAAATATCCTTATTGATTTCGTGTTCAATAAAATTAGTTGCCTCAATAGGCGTTGCTTTTTTCATTATTATTCCTCATTATCTGTATTAAAAATTTGTTTAACATCGTCAGTCATAAAAACTTCTTCAATGTCTGGTGGAGCGTCTGGAATAGGAGGCTCGATATACGTTTCAACCAAACTCTTTGCCTCAGCATCACGTGGAAGGTTAACGAAACTAACACGAGATCCTTTCCAACCAAGGAATACACTTCCGCATTCACCAGCCCTATGTTTTGCCAAGATAATTTCTGCAGTATAATCTGCCGCTTTATCTTCAGCTTCACCTGCATTCTCTGGTGGCTCTTTATGAATAAACATAACAATATCGGCATCTTGCTCTATAGCACCGGACTCACGAAGATCTGAAAGTACTGGTTTTTTACCTGTTCTTTGCTCAACAGCACGAGAAAGCTGTGATAGAACAACTACTGGTACACCTATTTCTTTTGCCAAGATTTTCATACGTCTTGAAATATCTGAAATTTCAGTTTGCCTATTATCAGATTTCTTAACATCTGAACTCATAAGTTGTAAATAGTCAACCATGATAAGGTCTAAACCTTTTTCGCGTTTCAGTTTTCTACATTTAGAAAGTATTTGTGATGGACGGTTAAGTGATGAATCATCAATATAAATATTTGCATCTTGTAGACGTTTGTTTGCCTTCCAAAGTTTTGTCCAGTCGCTTTCCGTAAGTTCGCCACGAAGGGCTTTTTTCATATCTACATTTGCGATTGAACAAAGCATTCTTTGTGTCAATTGATCATGTCCCATTTCAAGAGAGAATACTGCACATTTTGCTTTTGATTCCAAAGCTGCGTTTGCAACAATATTCATAGCAAGAGAAGTCTTACCAACCGCAGGACGAGCAGCAATAATAACAAGGTCTCCCTTATTAAAACCACCGTTCAAAATTTGATCTAATGCATAAAATCCTGTTTTTACGCCTTGAACATTTCCACCATTTTTATGGATATTTTCAAACTTATCCATAACAATATCAAGCGATTTTTGAATTTTTTCTAAGCTTGAAACTTGACCCTTTTCTGCAATTTCATAAATTGCTTTTTCAGCAAAGCCTAGGGCTTCATCGCTGGCAGTTTCTTCATAGGCATGTTGTGTAATTTTATTACAAGCTGAAATAATTTGTCTAAGCACTGAATCTCTTTTTACAATTTCAGTGTAATGAGCGTGATAAGCGGCACTTGGCACAATGGTAGACAATGTAGTTAAATATCCCATTCCACCAACCGCGTTTAATTTTTCTTTTTTATCAAGTTCGTCTGAAAGCGTAATTATATCAATAGGAGTATTCTTATTGTATAAATTTTGCATTGTTTCAAAAATGACCTGATGAGATTCACTATAAAAATCTTCTGGAGCGAGTTTGCTCACAATTTCAATCGCCGCCTCATTATCAATCATGGCTGAGCCTAAAACAGACTGTTCGGCTTCAAGATTGTTTGGCAACATCTTAATTTTTTCTTCAGTTTTACTTGGCATACTCCACCCCTTAATTTAATTTTTATAACAAGTATAATCATAATTTAAAAAAGTGTCAATAATATTGAAAATAAAAAAAATCCACAAAACTGTGGATTTTTAACAATTAAATGTTTTTGTATGGAAGTAATCCCATAACTCTTGCTCTTTTTATAGCGTTTGTAAGCTCTCTTTGATGACGAGCACATACACCTGTTGTTCTTCTTGGAATAATTTTTCCTTTTTCTGTCATGTATCTTCTAAGTTTAGCAACATCTTTATAGTCTATGGCTTCAACTTTATCAGAGCAGAATGAACAGCTTTTACGAACAGACTTGTGTGCTTTCTTTGGATTTTTATCATCGTAAGAAGCGTCTACTTTGTTATTTTGTCTTTTCATTACAATTCTCTCCTAATTTATTAGAATGGAAGATTGTCATCATCGATAGGTTCGAACTTATCAACAACTTCCTTGTTTGATTTTTCAATGGTCTCGCTTGGGATAGATCTTTCAATATCATCTCCATCAGCGCCAGCACCACGGTTTGCTAAAAACTCAACGTTGTCAGCAATAATTTCAGTAATATATCTTTTTGTTCCATCAGTACCTTCGTATGAACGTGTTTGAATAGAACCAGAAATAGCAGCCTTACTACCTTTCTTTAAATATTTATAGCAGTTTTCTGCTTGACCACGCCAAACAATAATAGGTAAAAAGTCAGCTTCTCTTTCTCCATCACTGCCAGAAAAATTTCTTTGTACAGCTAAGCTAAATTTACAAAGTGATACACCATTGTTTGTTGTGATTAGCTCAGGATCTCTTGCGAGGTTTCCGATTAATATAACTTTATTCATATTTTTTCTCCTTACTTTGCCACGATCATGTGACGAACAATACCATCAGTAATTAACATTTGTTCTTTAATTAAAGCTGGAACAGATGCTTCTGCTTCAAAGTTTAAAAGCACATAGTATCCTTCTGTTTTGTAGTTGATAGGATAAGCAAATTTCTTCACGCCCATTTTTTCCTCACTAACTACTTTACCATTATTGCTTTCAACAAGTGCTTTGAATTTTTCGATAAGTTGCTCTCTTTTTTCATCGCCAACTGTTGGATCAATAATGTACATAAGTTCGTAATTTTTCATTTTTTATACCTCCTTGTGGACTCATTCGGCTAAGCAGCTAGTGCCTAGCAAGGAATTGTTAAAGTGATTGTATCATATACTTTTCAAATTTGCAAGTTATTTTTTACTATTTGTTATATCTAACTATTTGACATTAAATCAACAATCGTTATAATATATATTAATATATTGTATTCTGCGAGGTTGAAATGGCACCTAAAAATTCAAAACAAATCAAAATCGAAGAAGTTCTCGTTAAAAACGAGGAAGATGTTAAAAAAGAAGATGTAAAAATTGACACCACGCCAGAAGTTGTAAAAGTGGAAAATACACCTGCTAAAAAACGTGGTAGACCAAAAAAGGCAACTAAAGAAGAAGTTGCCAGTGTTTTTGTTGCTGACAACTCAAACGTGGAAATTAAAAAATCTACAAAAAAAGCCATTTCAAAAAAATCAAAAAAGCAAGATGGTGCAGCTACAACCCAAAAATCTGAAAAATTTTCATTATTTAAAAGAAAGAATAAATTAAGTGATGAGGAAATTAAAACTCCAAAAAGAGTAAAGAGAGTAAAGGCTAGTTTTGAAAAAGGTTTAACTTCCGATCAAGTAAATGAACGTATCCAAAAAAACCAAACAAACAAAACTCCAAACACAAACGTAAAAACATACAGAGCAATTTTCCTTGAAAACATATTAACATTCTTTAACATTCTTTGTATCCTCATCTCTATTAGCTTAATTGTTGTCGGATCTTTCTCAAATGTTCTATTCATGGTAATTATAATTGTAAACATTGCCATAGGAATAGTTCAAGAAATTAAAGCAAAAAAGACGATTGAAAAGTTGTCATTACTAACAGCTCCAGCAGTTAAGGTTGTGCGTGATGGAACAACTCAAACAATCTCTGTTGATGAAGTTGTAATTGACGATATTATCGTTCTATCTAACGGTAAACAAATCGTTGCAGATAGTATTATCGTTGAAGGCTCAATCGAAGTAAACGAAAGTATGCTTACGGGTGAAAGCTTACCTATTAAGAAAAAAGTTGGCGATACAGTCTTAGCTGGTAGCTTTGTAGTAAGCGGATCATGTTATGTTCGAGTTGAAAAAGTTGGTGCAAACAATTACATTCAACAACTTGCGAGCAAAGCTAAACAATATAAGAAACCAAAATCTGAACTATTTATATCTCTAAAACAAATTATCAAAGTAATAGGTTTTATCCTAATCCCGATTGCAATATTAATGTATATCAACAATTACACTCAATTTGCAAACATAAAAACTACTGTAGAAAAAACCGCCGGATCTATTATCGGCATGATACCAGCAGGTATGTTCCTACTCTGCTCTGTTACATTAACTGTTTCTGTTATAAGACTTGCACGCAGAAAAGCTTTAGTACAAGACTTATACTGCGTTGAAATGCTTGCACGTGTAAATGTTCTTTGTCTAGACAAAACAGGAACCATCACTGATGGTACAATGAAAGTCTACAACTGTATTCAACTCAACAATACGAACTACACTTTAAAAAGAATTATGGGTTCACTGTTGTCTTCACTCGGTGATAACAATCAAACGAGCCAAGCACTCATTAACTACTTTGGATACAACAAAGAATTAAAACCATTAGCAACTGTTCCTTTCTCATCGGCTAGAAAACTTAGTGCTGTAACATTCGAAAATGCTGGCACCTATATTATGGGAGCACCAGAATTTGTTATGCCAGGCGGAGTTGATGAAAAAACAACAAACATGATTGAACAATACGCTAAAGATGGTTACAGAGTACTTTTGTTAGCTCACTCTACGTCAAACATAATAAAGGATAATCCACCATCTAACCGAACACCTGTTGCACTTCTTATATTAGAAGACAGAATCCGTGATGATGCGGCGGCAACAATAAAGTGGTTTAAAGACAACGATGTTCAAGTTAAAATAATTTCAGGTGATAACCCATTAACCGTTGCCGAAATTGCTAAACGTGTTGGCGTGGAAAATACCGATAAATTAATCAACCTTGAAGGATTAAACGAAAAACAAGTAATAGCTGCGGCTAATAAATATACTGTTTTTGGTCGCGTAACACCAGAACAAAAGGCAATTCTTATAAAGGCTATTAAGTCTGACGGAAACACTGTTGCCATGACTGGTGATGGCGTAAATGATATTTTGGCTCTAAAAGAAGCTGACTGTTCAATCGCCATGGCTAGTGGTAGTGAAGCAGTTAGAAGCGTATCCCACATGGTACTATTAAACTCAGACTTTAGTAGTATGCCAGAAACAGTTTTAGAGGGGCGTCGTGTTATAAACAACGTTCAACGTGCTTCAGCTCTCTTCTTTATGAAGACAATATTCACAATAGTGTTCTCAATCTTCATATTGTCTATACTTGAGCCATATCCATTAGAACCAATACAAATGATGCTACTGGAATCTTTAGTTATAGGCCTACCATCGTTCTTCCTAGCATTCCTACCAAACTCTAAACGAATTGAAGGTAAGTTTATTTATAATCTTATTAAAAACGCATTGCCTGGAGCGCTTGCACTCATAATTAACGCTATGGCGATTTACGCATTTGTATTCTTTACAACAGGATCGCTTGCAAATACAGAAGTAATTAGCACAATGGTTGCTGTAACATTGCTCTTTACAGGACTATCAGTATTATATAGATTATGTAAACCTCTCACTATATTAACCGGACTTCTATTCTTCGCAATGCTTGGATTATGTCTCGTTGGTGTATTTGCATTATCTGGATTCTTCAAGTTTGCAATCAGTGCACTTACATTATCAGATCAATTATTTATAATAATCTTAATCTTAATCGCTCCAACACTTATTAACTGGTTATATAAATTAATGAACAAAATAAAACTATAAAAATCCCCACTTGGGGATTTTTTTATGTCAATTTATCTATATCTATATTTATTTCAATTTCAAAGTTTTGTAAATAGTTAGGATTGTTTTCTATGTACCTTTTATAGTCATAATAACAATTTTGATATGTCATATCTGAAAGTTGGAAAATATCACAATTTAATTGTTTAGACTTTTCAAAAGCTATCATTATATTACGCGATATAACATCTTTTATCTTTGTCTTAATTTTATTTTCAAATTCTTTATTTGCTTCTTTGTAAAATTCGATACTCGGTGAAGTTTTAGTGTTTAAAGAACGTAGTTTTACATCTGCCAGCTTTATATCTATTTTAAATTTAGGCGTTCCATTATTAAACTCTACTTTTGTGTTTTGACTTTTTCTATAATACTTAATATTAAAGTTCTCCGCAGTCTGATCATCAAATTCGATCTCACCAAGATCTAGTGATGCTTCACTACTATGCCTATTTATTATTAAAAATCCTAATATTTCATCTTCGTTTTTCAGTTCCCCAACCTTTTCTCCATCAACAAAGCACGTAAGTTTATTTAAATATTTTATTCTACCATCAGGTTTATCACTTGTACTGCTGGACTGCTTACTAGATGAACTAGACGAACCTGATCCTCCCGAGGAACTAGATGATCCTTGCGATGAAGATGATTCCTGCTCTTTATTTTCTTCTATTTCAAAACCATTTATAACGCAGGCCTTTGATTTGCTATAAACTGAATTTGCCACCTCCATAATAGGTATCATATATCCATTAGTTGACTGTTGTTTGTATAAAAACACCTTTTGCAAACCTATACCTGTAGACGCTTCAAGTTTTTCTGTCTTTTTAATTTGATCCTTTGCACTTCCATCACAGGTTAAAAGCAATATTGAATTGCTTGTTTTTTTGTCTCTTAGAAAATAATCTAATTCACCGACTAGATTGTTTTCCAGCATTGACTCACCTACTATTAAAAAGTTGACATGTCCTAAGCCTGCCGACTTACCCATAGAATAGCCCAGCCTTTCAATAGCGTCTGCAATGGTCGCTCCTGTTTCAGAAACAAATGTTGCACGTATTGCACTTCCTCCAGACTCACTGCCTCTACTTGGTGTAATAACTTGAGCAGTTATTTCATAACCAGACTCTACTTTATCTATTGCAAGCCCAGGTATTAAAGTTTTCATATTTAATTTCGCCTGGTTTGATAAACTTTGCGGAAAAAGTATAAACAAAACTATTAACGCAAAGAGCCACACATGTTTTTTAAGAAATTTCCACATATTTTTTCTCCTTGCATTGTTTTCTCCTATAGTTTAAAGCAATTATTAAAACCACAATAGGTAAAACGCCTTGGACTATTAATGCAAACCATTTTGTTATATTTGCTACAACAACTGCGCTACTCGTTATATTTTTAAATACAAAAATATCTAAGATATAAACAATAATAACCGTGAAGACTGTCACTTTATAACTTTTTTGTAAATTTAATACTTTAGCAAAGTTATAGCTTGCTAAATACACATCTACGCCGCAAGCAATTATTGTGCTTGTTTGAACTCCAAGCATTAAAAACCAATCTAATCTTCCTATTTCCAGTGTAAGCAACGCAAATTCACTAATATCAGTTACTAAATTTGATTGATAAACTGTCAAGTCACTGTAAATTCCATATAATATCATATATGCAAACGATATAATTAAAATTTCTATCACAAAAGCAATAGATAATTTTAAAGTGAGTTTTTTCTCATCTTTAACTTTTCCCATAAACATAAGAACTAATAAAAAGTCACCATACCAAAATGAAAAATTAAATGAAGTGCTAAAAAAGACAGAAGTATTAAAATCGTTTAGTGGCAATATTCTCGATAACGATGATGTAGAATAGGATATAACTAAAAGAGCTATAAAGCATATTCCTATTATTCTAAAATACAACTCGCCTACTCTGCCTATAGTTTTTAAGCCGCGACTAGCCAAATACGCAACAGTAGAGATTAGCATTATGCTAAAAAGCGCCCACGATAAATCTTCAAATAAAATATTAGCAAAAACATTATGGAGAGCTTCGTATGGCAAAATTGATGATACTAAAAAATAGATTCCTAAAGCTATTGAAACAGTTTTTGCAAAAACATCACCTACAGTTTCTTTTAAAAAATCATATAGTGTTTTACCACCCGCAAGCTTTGTTATCCACATTCCTATCAATATAAATATAAGATCTACTACACCTAAAAATAAGAAATATGCCCACCCAAATCTACCTAGGTTTCCAGCAATAAGACTAGGGAGGGTTTGCACTTTTGTTGCAAGCGAACAAATAAGGATTAAATAAATTGATTGTCTTCCAGTTAATTCCATTATTTATCCTCCACCTTCATTCTAGTCTGATCTTTATTACTAATGCTTTTTGGACGTGTTTTTAAATTAATCAAATTTCTTTTAACAATGGCATCTTTCTTGTCAGCCTCAATAATCGGAGCGAATGGAGCAAGGTATGGAGCCTTAAAGCTGGTAATATCTGCGAGATAAGTTGTAAGCACCATAAACATAAGAATAATGCCAAAAAATCCAGCAATACCTCCTGCCACTGTAAAAATTGTTCTAAGCAACCCACACTCGTTCGCTTGATCAGGAACAATATAAAGAGTGATTCCCGATATCGCCACTACAACAATACTAGGTGAAGTAATAATTCCCGCTTCCACTGCCGTATTACCAAGTATCAAAGCTCCTATAATACTCAGAGCCATTCCAAGATATTTAGGCATACGAATACTTGCCTCATTTAATATTTCAAAAAGGAACAAAACAAACAATATCTCAATTATCGGTGGAAAACTAATTCCTTCAATACTGCTCATCAGTGATATTAAAAAGTTTATGGGTAAAACTTTATAGTGATAACTTTGCATGGCAACATACATGCCAGGCAACGCTATAGCAATTATTAAGCCCAAAAATCTTATGATACGAACATAAGTAGCCTTAGCTGCAAACATATAATAATCATCTGCATTTTGAAGAGCTTCGACAAAAATAAACGGCAATGTTAAAACAATAGGCGAACCATCAACAATAATTGCAATACGCCCCTCTAGCATTTTGGCTACGGCAATATCGGGTTTTTCAGTATCTCCTATTTGCTTAAACATTTTATTGTTTTTGCTTTCTAAAATAGATTGCACATAATATGAATCTAACACACCGTCTATTTTTATATTATCTAGTTTGTTTTCTATCTCTTTTACAATATCTTTATCCGCAACACCATCAATAAAACAAATGGCAATCTCCGTCCTTGTTCTCTGCCCCAAAACCTTCTTTACGACAGCAAAATCGGGCGATTTTAATCTCTTACGGATAAGTCCTAGATTTGTGTTTAAATCTTCAATAAATCCTTCTCTCGGTCCTTTTACTACAGCAGCTGTTGGGGGTTCCTGGATTGCCCTCTTTGATGCACCTTCCATGGGAACAATTAAAACATTTTTATCCCCATTAAAAGTGACCGCAATCGCACCTTTTATAATTTCATTTACAACATTTTTTATTTGATTTTTTCCATCTTCCACAATTAGGTTGTATGGTTTTATTTGACTAGATAACTCAGAAATTGTATACAATTTCTTTTCTTGCAATCCATACTGTTTTATCTGTTCTAACAATCCATCTGATAATAGTTTCATATCCACAACTGTTGGAATAAAATAAATTGTACCAAAATCGTTGCCAACACAAAATTGTTCAGACGACAAATCCGTTTGATCAGAAAATGAGTTTTTAATCTTGTCGCTTATATTTACTTTCATTAAATATAGTTTGTTAACTCATAAATATTTTTATTCAATCCAAATTTTTTGATTAATTTTTTTCGCTTGGCCTTTATTTTGTTTACATTTGTAATAATTTCACGTATAATAAAATATAGTTAAATATAGGGGGGAAAATCTTATGGCAAAAAAATCAGATTACTTTGGTCTTGGTTATATTGTTAGCTTAATTTTAGCTATCATTCCTGTAACATCTTGGATTTGCGGTGCTATCACAAGATTTAAGGAAGGCAAATTGGTTGCTGGTATCATCAGACTTGTATTTGGTTGGAACATCATTTACATTTGTGACCTTGTATTAATGATCTTAAGCAAACATATTTTAAGACTTTTAAATATTTAATAAAAATAAAACCCAGACAAAATGTCTGGGTTTTTTATTGCAAGTTTTATGGATCTAACCTATCTGGGCCTCTAAATAAAAACTGAGCCTCTTTTAATGATGATAGATTTAAGAGTAACATTGTAAGCCTATCAACACCTATTGCAAATCCTCCATGAGGTGGAACTCCATTTTTGAAGAATTCTAGATAATTTTTAACGTCGTTAGTTAATCCTTTTTCTGCCACATTCTTTTTAAGTTCTTCAATTCTATGTTCTCTTTGAGCTCCTGAAGTTATCTCAATACCCTTCCAAATTAAATCGTATCCTTGAAGAATGCCGTTTTCCCTCATGTGATAGAATGCACGTTTTTCTGGTGGAAAATCTGTTACTAATAAGAATTCATGATCAAACTTATCTTTTGCTAAGCGTTCACAAAGTCTTTCAGCTTCAGTTGTAAGATCGTTTTTCTCTTCTTCTGGAACTGAATATCCATATCTCTCTTCGATTTCTTTATAGATGTCTTTAAGTTTCATTTGTGGGAATGGAAGATTTGGAACAACAATATCCACTCCAAAAACTTCTTTAACTTTGTCTCCAAATTTAGCTTTGGTTTTCTTTAAACCATAAGCTATCATTTCAGCCTCAAGAGCCATAACATCTTGGAAAGAATCAATATAACTAAACTCTACATCAAAGCTTGTGAACTCTGTTGCGTGTTTTTTAGTATGTGATTTTTCGGCCCTAAAGCATGGGGCTATTTCAAAAATACGCTCCAAACCTCCTGCCATGGCCATTTGTTTATAAAACTGTGGACTTTGTGCAAGATATGCCTTTTTACCAAAATATTTAACTTCAAAAACTTCTGCTCCACTCTCTGATGCTGCACCTATAAATTTTGGTGTGTGTATTTCAATAAAATCATTCTTAATCAAATACTCTCTCATAGCGTCAACCAAATAGCTTTGGAAAGCAAAAATAAGTGAATTTTTTTCTGTTCTAAGATCCACCCATCTATGGTCAATTCTTTGATCGATAGAACTATCTTCAGCAATAGGTAAAGCCTCTGCCACACTTGTAAGTTCAACACTGTCTGGTATGATCTCAACCCCATTTAATTTTACAAATTCATTTTCAACAAGTGTACCTTTAATTTTTACAGTAGATTCAAGTGTCGCATTTGAAAAGACCTCAGCAACTTCTGGTCGCTCAGCTTTTATAACGGTAACCTGCACCTTTCCAGATAAATCACGAATAACAATAAACTGCATATTCTTTTTATCTCTAATATTTTCTATCCAACCTTGAATTTCTATTTTTCCTGGTTTTAAATTAGCAATATTCTTTCTCATAAATTTCTCCTGCATTTATATTAGACTTTCGCGGAAGATTTGTCAATTACTTATTTGACAATTTATTGCCGCATTAATATAATATTACTATGAATTTACTGAGTATAAGAAACAAACCAATAACAAATACACATATAAATTTCACAATATTGTTAATTGTTTTTTCATTTCCATTATTAAGATTTATATTATGTTTTTTTGAAGATGCCAGTTATATAGGATTTAATTTTACATTTTTGGTTATTAGTAGCCTCTACCTTATACCAAAATTTGTCCTATGGCTAATAAATTGCAAAAATAAACGTGAAGTGTTTTCAATTATAAAAGAGAGACCAGACATTGTTTTATTAATTGCATTCTTAGCCTGGACAACACTATCTTGTTTTTTTTCAATTAGACCAGCAGTTGCTTTTCTAGGTGTAAACAATGAAAGCATTATATTTGAAGAAGGTTTAATAATGTTTTTTGCCTATGCTTGCGTTTTCTATTTCGCTTATAATTTAAAAGAAGAGAAGTGGCAAGTTTTATTACTTAAGATTTTTGTCGTCTTCACTATCATAATTTCAATACTTATATATATTGATCCTTTTGGCAAGATATTTCCTTCCTTTTTTAAAACATATCCTTATACTGGCATGTTTATAAACTCAAATCACTACGGATATTTCCTATGTCTTGCAATCCCAATAAGCTTTGGGTTGTCTCTTTTTGAAAAAAAATTGTGGCAAAAAATATTATTTATTTTAAATACAGCATCTTTAATTGTTCAATTACTTTTAAACAACTCATATGGTCCAGCAATTGCTTTATTTATAACGCTATTAACTTTACCATTCGCATATAGGTTATTTATGCGAAAATGGAATTTTCAAACCTTTATTCCTATTGTCTTCTTTTTAGCAAGCGCTCTACTTATAAAAAATATTCGTTTTTATGATGACACTATGCTCACAATTAAACAACTTGTAGGAATAGTTACAAATGATTCAAATAGTATATCTTTTGGTACAGGACGAATTGAACTTTGGCTACATTCTTTAAACCTTATAATTCAAAATCCTATATTTGGAATAGGTCTTGGAAATTTTACATTAAACGGCAAGCATCAACGTCCACATAATGAATATTTACAACACGCTGTAAGCACTGGCATACTAGGACTTTTATTGTATCTTTCTGCCCTTGTAGTAATTGCAATAAGATTAATAAAAAATAGGAAAGAAACCTCTCCATTAACATTTATAACCGGAAGCGCAATATTTTGTTATTTAATATCTGCATTTTTTGGAAATACAATGACACATGTAATGCCATTTTTTGTTACAATACTAGCCTTTCTAACTTATTCAATAAAACCATTTAAAAAAATAAAGTAGCGAAATCGCTACTTTATTTTTATGCATTATATGATTTTACATTGCTTATGAAGTCTGTTGAATGCAATCTTTTATAAACCTCATGGTTTGTATCTACTGGTCCAGTGAACGCTATATAGAGTGTTCCAAAAGCCCCATTATCAATAGTTTGAACTGTTGAATTGCTTTTAAAGTTCATAAAAGCTAAATTTTTAACATTTGCAAAAGCTGATGATTTTAATGCAGTTATTCCATTTGAAATTATTATATTTGAAATTTTTGTAACATCTAATTTGTTAATAAACGCACTAGTTACTTCTGTTGTTGTACCACCCCTTAGATTAACACTAACATTTGTATTGCTAATAAATTTAATTTTCGCAGAGACATTTGCTCCCGACAACGCATCTAAATTAATGTTTAGGTTAACACCGTACATATAAACGTTCTCAAGTGCAGAAAATCCATTGAACACATTTGCGTTTATTGTATCACACGCCTCATCTAAATAAATGTTTTTTATTGTAGCTTTAGCCGCGTCAGCAACGTCTGATAATTCACCAACTTCTATTGCAGAACCAAGACCATTAATATAAAGTGTAGTCATTTTTGCTGAAGATAAGAAATTAGAATTAAACAATGTTGTGCTAGCAAAATACGACAAGGTTTCAACATTCTGAATAGTTGGTTTAAGCATTGTTGCATCAACCACATCTTCACCAAGATATAATTCTTTTGTTAAAATAGTATTTGCGTACTCAATTGTAAAGTCGTTTATATCTCCAACAATATTATTAATAATTAACTTACTAAGATTGATTCCGGCAAATGTCCTATAATTATATCCCGCAGTTAAGTTATCTATTGTTAAGTTTGTTACACCACTTTTGTAGAAAATGTCTTTACCGTAAGAATCAACCTGACCTTTAAGATGAAGCGTTGTTAAGTTTGTTGTGTATTCAAATGCTTTATCACCTATCTCATTAATACTAGTTGGTAAAGTTAAATATAACATTTCCTTTATGTTCGCATTTCTCTCGCCAGATAAAGCTTTGTCTGCTAATTTTGTTACAGTATATTCAATATTATTAATCACAATTTTTTCAGGTATATCAACTCTAAAATTGCCAACTTTCCCACGGTATTCACGTATGATTAAATTCTTATCTATACCATTTTTATCATATTGAACAAAGTATTCACCCACTACTGCACTTACAAATTCAGGTTTTGGCGCTTTTACAAGCAAAAGTACAAAAACAGTGGCGATTATAGCAACAGAAAGACAAGTTGCAACAATAAATGTTATTAAATTCTTTTTTGATTTAAAAAATTTATTTTCCATGTTTTACCTCTATATTTGTATTTTATTCAAAAACAAAACTCAAGTCAAATAAATATACATTAACTTAAAAAATTATATAAAAATAACTAGTTTTGTTTTTCTACACTAAGACTCATTTTATTGACAAACATCGACTTAAATGAGTATATTTTAAACTGTAATATTTTTTAGGAGACATAAATGAACATATTTAAAAAGTTATATTGCAGAACGTATCAAACTGTTATGAGATTACTATTACCTATTCTTCCTTACAGAGAACCTAAAATACTAAAAACAAACGAAGATGTGGCAAGCGTTCTCATAAAAAACAAATCTAAAAATGTATTACTTGTTACTGATCAAGGAATAAGTAAACTTGAATTAACAAAGCCGCTTATGGAAACATTGCTGAAAAACAACATAAACATTTTTGTGTATGATAAAACAGTACCAAATCCAACAACAGACAACGTTGCAGAAGCTGTGCATGTATATAAAAATAATAACTGCTCTGCAATAATTGCTTTTGGCGGCGGATCACCCATGGATTGCGCAAAAGCGACAGGTGCTAGCATCGTTTATCCAAACAAGCCTCTTAGTAAAATGAAAGGGATTTTAAAAGTAAACAAAAAAATTCCATTACTTATAGCTGTCCCTACGACGGCAGGAACAGGAAGTGAAACGACACTTGCTGCAGTTATAACAGATAGTAAAACAAGACACAAATATGCAATAAATAGTTTTCCGTTGATTCCAAGTTACGCTTTGCTTGACCCAAGCTTAACCCTTGGCTTGCCAAAGCATATAACATCAACCACCGGAATGGACGCTTTGACCCATGCTATAGAGGCCTATATCGGAAGAATCACTACTTGCAAAACTCGAGAGCATTCTTTAAATGCAGTAAAAGCTGTTTTTGAAAATTTAAAGAATGCTTATGACGACGGAGCAAATATAAATGCACGAAAAAATATGCTTTATGCTGCTTACGAAGCAGGTGCAGCTTTTACTAAATCTTATGTGGGATATGTGCATGCAATAGCTCATTCACTTGGTGGAAAGTATAATATCGCGCACGGATTAGCAAATGCAATTATATTGCCACACGTTTTAAAATCCTATGGCAAGACAGTACACAAAAAATTATGGAAACTCGGCATTTATGCAAACCTTTTTGACAAAACTACAACATACAATGATGGTGCAAATATTTTTATACAAAAAATTGAAGAATTAAACTCTTATATGAATATCCCTTCAAATATACCTCAAATACAGGACGAGGACATTCCTGAACTTGCAAAAACAGCAGAACACGAGGCAAATCCTCTATATCCAGTGCCTGTATTGTACACACAAAAACAGTTGGAAAATTTATATAAAATTATCAAAAATTCTTAATGAGGAAAAATTATGAAAAAGCCACAATTATTATTAAATATTTTACTTATAACACTCGTCCTAGTAGGTGATGTTTTTTACATTTTAAAAGGCACTCTTTTGATAAAATCTATTACAAGCGGAGCATTTGTTTTATTAGGAATTGTTAATCTAATATTTGCTCTAAAAGAAAAGAACCTAAACAGAAAGTTTTGTTTTCTTTTGTTAACGGGCTTATTTTTTGCGATGCTTGGCGATATAGTTTTAGAATTACACTTTATCATGGGTGCGTTGCTTTTTGCAGTAGGACATATTTTCTTTTTTATGGCATATTGCTGCTTGATTCCATTCAGAGGCAAAGATCTAATTGCTGGAGCGTGTGTTTTTACACCTGTTACTCTATTTATAGTCCTCGCTCCTATATTTGAATTTGGCGGCATATTAATGCAAGCTGTTTGCATTTTCTATGCGTTAATTATATCTTGCATGCTAGGCAAATCTATAACCAACTTTATTAAAGAAAAATCACTATTAAATTTAATATTATTATTAGGAAGTGCATTGTTTACATTCTCGGATTTTATGCTTTTACTTAATGTATTTGCTTCGCTTCCACGCATTGTTGGCATTTTATGTTTAGCAATATATTACCCTGCTGAAATTTTACTTGCTATTTCATTAGGATTTTCGAACAAAACAAAAGCTTGATTGACAACAAGTAAAAATTTTTGATAGAATGTAACTAGAGGAAATTATTATGACAGTACAAATAAAAGAAGTTAAAACAAAGGGCGACCTCAAAAAGTGGGTTGATTTTCCTAATAAATTATATAAAAAAGTTCCAGCATACATACCATTTCTTTTTAGTGATGAGGTGGCAACTTTTACACCAAAATCTAATCCAGCTTATGAGTTTTGTGAAACTAAATTATTTTTAGCATACAAAGACGGCAAAATTGTTGGAAGAATAGGCGGGCTTATTAATCACGCTGCAAATAAAAAATGGAACACTAACAATATTCGTTTCACAAGATTTGACTTTATTGATGATTATGAGGTGTCAAAAACTTTATTTGATGCAGTTGTTTCTTGGGGTAAAGAAAGAGGTTTCACTTCTATAATGGGACCTATAGGTTTTACAGATATGGATCACGAAGGAATGCTTGTGGAAGGTTTTGATGAACTCAATATGTCTATAACCTTCTACAATCACCCATATTACATAGATCACATGGAAAAACTTGGTCTATTAAAAGATATTGACTGGGTTGAATATCAACTAACCGTTCCAGAGAAAAGAGATGAGAAAATTGAAAAGCTTAGCAATTATCTAATAAAGAAAAATAATTATAAACTTGTAAATTATACAAATAGAAAAGATTTGGCAGCAGATGCAATGGAGGCTTTTAAACTTATTGACATTGCATTCTCTAAACTTTATGGAACAGTTCCTTTAACTGAAGCTGTAATCAAAAAAGCTTTAGCAGATTATATACCTATTGTAAATTTAAAATTCATCTGTTCTATTAAAGATGAAAATAACAAAATCATCGGCTTTGCTGTTCTTGTACCATCTATTGCTAAAGCATTAAAAAAATCTAATGGTCGATTATTCCCTTTTGGAATATTTAGAATGCTTAAAGCTCTCCAAGGTAAAAACGATACACTTGAAATGTTTTTCATAGCTGTTGATCCTGAACAACAAAAGAAAGGTTTGCCAGCAATCATTATGGATCAGATGCTTAAAATGCTAATAGAAAACGGCGTTAAAATTTGCGAAACCGGACCAGAGCTTGAAACAAATGCAAATGTTCAAAGTTTGTGGAAGAATTTTAAAACTCGAAATCATAAACGCCGTCGTTGTTGGAAAAAGGAAATTTAGGAGTAATTATGGAAGAAGTTAAGAATAAAAAAGACAAAAAAGAAATTTGGAGAGCATTAAAGTTTTTATTAATTTCTATAAGTGCCGGCCTTATCCAAATCGGCTCATTCGTACTGCTTAATGAAGTTATTATTAAAGATGTAGGAAATGAATATGGTTGGTCATATTTTATATCACTTACCCTATCTGTTATTTGGAACTTTACAATTAATCGCAAATACACATTCAAATCTGCAAACAATATTACCATTGCGATGCTACTAGTTCTTGCTTTCTATGCAGTATTTACTCCAGTATCAACAATTCTTGGCAACCTTGCTGAAAAAAGCGGGACAAACGAATATATAGTGTTAGCTGTTACAATGATCGCAAACTTTATTCTTGAATTCTTATTTACACGATTTGTGGTATATAGAAATTCTTGTGACACAGCTGTCAAAAAAGATTCAAACTCAACAAAATCAGAAACTAACGAAAATGAAGAAAAATAAACCAATATTTAATTTGCTAAAGAAAACGATTAAGGTTTTTCAAGGAAAAAGAAAAATAAATAATATTGAGAATATTCCTAAAGAACCTTGTATCCTTGTTGGAAACCATGCACATTCGCATGGTCCATTTTTTGCTGAATTATTCTTTCCACAAAACCGCCAAACTTGGTGCGCTGGGGAAATAATGGATTTAAAAACAGCACCTGCATATATACATGATGATTTTTGGCGTTTAAAGCCAAAAGGTAGTCAATGGTTTTATAAAATTCTTTCTTATATTGTAGCGCCACTTTGCGTATATGTTTTTAAAAGCGCAGACACGATTCCTGTCTATCGAGATTCTAGAGGCCTACAAACGTTTAAACAAACGGTATCTGCTTTAGATGAGGGCAACCATGTTTTTATATTTCCCGAAGGCAGAAAACCATTTAACGATATAGTAAATGATTTTCAAGACAAGTTTGTAGATGTTGCTAAAATCTATAATAAGAAGACACAAAAAGAGCTTAATTTTGTACCATTCTATATTGCCCCTTCTCTAAAATCTATTTATTTTGGAAATCCTATTAAATTCGATTCTGCTAATAATAGTAAAGATGAACGTAAACGCATTTGCGACTATCTTAAAGATGAAATAACAACCATTGCACAAAGCCTGCCTCTTCATACGGTTACGCCTTATGCAAACATTTCAAAAAGAAAATATCCAAAAAATAAAAGCACGAAAGTTTAATTGCGGGCATTAATGTAACAAAAATTTATACTTGTCCAAACAAATATTAAAATTTCGACAATAAAAAGCGTAAACAACATTGTTTACGCTTATTTTTTAAATTGCTTGTTTAAAAATGCTATTCTTCTACGCATGCTTTCCAAAGTTGTTTTACTATCTTCAACGATATCGTATCCATGCATCGTTTCTTTTGTGTTGTTTAAATCCACACTTACATTTGAATTTCTAAGTTTTCTCGCAAATATTCTAGCTTCATCACGCAAACAATCAAACTCAGCAGTTTCGATATATGTTGGTGGAAAGCTCGAAAAATTATCCACATTCATAGGAGATACATATTTTTGATATTTATCTTCATCTTTTTCAAAATAATATCCTTCATATTTTTTACAATCTTTACTGTTACAAAGAGGAGTATCGGTAAATGTTTTCATAGATGTTGTTTCAAGTCCCGAATTAATAGAAGGATAAATAAGCATTTGAGCAACTGGCACTTTGATGTTATTATCCACTGCTTTCATGCAAACAATAGTAGCCAAGTTTCCTCCGGCGCTATCTCCACCAACTATTACATTGTTTTTATCAATACCAAGCCTTTCAGCATTGTCCATTGCCCATTTATATGCCTCATAACACGCGTTTCCTGGCACGGGAAACCTATTTTTTGGTGAAAGAGGATAATCCACATACAAAACCTTACACGCCGCACCAAGAGCATATTTTTTACAATTATTATAATGGTGTGGTGCTCCAGGCAATACATACCCTCCACCATGCATATATACAAGGCAAGGAGCTTTTTTATCAATTACTTTTGGCGAATATAAATAGGCTTTCATCTTTTTGTTTTCGCCATAAGATATTTTTAATTTTTGAACATCACAAGTTTCATCAGGTTTAACCTTTAATGCCACAAGTCCCATAAATTTTTGGAAAAACCATAAAATCCCTTTGTTTCCAAGTGGCGGGTTAAAGTTTTTCCACTTATCAAAATCTGAATTTATATTATACTCTGTTCTTTTGTTTTTCACACCGCTATCCTCATATTTAGTTTACTCTTGTCAAAAGACTTTATTCAAACAAAATCAACCTATATTTTAATTTTTTTAAAAAACAATTTGTAATAAGGCCTAATTGTGTTATTATTTATGTAAATTTAGGAGCTTACATGAATAGAATATATTGTATAATAGGTAAATTTTCAGAAGTAACACAACATATAGAATTGCGGCTTGGTGAGATTTGTGAGAAAAGTGAAATTATAAAAGAGTTTGGAAGACATAAAGAGATGTCACAAGAAAACTTCAATAGAATAGTTGATGATGCATCTTTTTTAAAAGAAAAAATGGAAACCATGACATTTGGACAAATGATAGGTATTGTCTATGATTCTAGAAGTTTAAGCAGCGATGAAATTAATAAACTCAAAACATTACTTGGAAAAAGAAATTATTTTACTCATGAATATTTTAAATACACCAACTTTACTAATGCAACCGAGGACTTTATACTGGAAGAATTTGAAGCTATAAAAGCCGACCTTTCCGAATTAAAACAAATGTTAAAGAGATTAGATCTAATAAAAGAAACTCAAACAAATAGAATTAATTATCTTGTAAATAAAAATAAATTAAGCATCAAGAAATAATAAAATGGAATAGATAAGTTTTATCTATTCCATTTTTAAACTTTCATTATTATCATTCCAGTTCTCATTAATAAACGGAGTGAGTGCTAACAAAAATGCTTCAGATGTTAGATCTATGCGTGTTATTGTTTCACGAGTAAGTAATCCAATTCCTCCAGTAGAACTTCTTAAATCACTTTCATTAAAAATTTTATCCATTACAACGCCAAGGGTTTCTTGTTTTATTGATTCTACATATTTTTGTGGTACTGGAAAACTACCACTAGCACCAACACCCATCTCTCCATTTGCGTTTTTTATTACCGCGATGTTTGTAATTGCCCAAAACCCTAGTTCACTTGTAAGCCCTGATTCAACCGATAAAAACAAATCAGCTTCTATTTTGTTTTCTTTTGCGTATTGAACTAAATTATTTACCCTATTTAGTGCTCCTTGATAAGTTTCTAAACCTACCGGTTGTTCACTAACATCAGATGAAACTTTTACGCCAACAATTTCAAAATTTTGATAATATTTTTCTAATGCTTTTTTTGCCCCTTCTATTTTCCCTGGATTTTTTGTTCCGATTAAAACCTTCATTTTCTTTTCTCCTTTTTCTTTTTTTGCTGTTAAAAAAACTTCCTATGAATAAACAAAAACAGCACTTGTTGTTTTGTCCATTCATAAGAAGTTCTAAAAGATTTAGAAAATCCCCGCGTTATATTAATCCGGAATGGTATAGGGATTACGCACATTCATTATATTAATAAAAACATTTAATGTCAATATTAATTTTTATTCTATTAATACATATTTTTATGATGGATCAAAACAAACGTTAAATTTTATAGTTCCTTAATCATCGACATCATATTTCATACCAGCACCAACGTGGCCGTATGGGCGAGTTTTAAATCCGAACTTCTCATAAAACCCTTCTTTGCCAAAAGACGCTCCTAGATATAGATATGTATCATCATCTTCTATTGTCTTGTACCATTTTACAACTTCATTCATCAGAAGCCTTCCCACGCCTTTGCCTTGGTAGTCTTGCCTTGTGACTACATCATAAACAGTATAATACGACCCGTCTCCAACCACTCTTACCATACCAACAATTTTGTTTTCATCATAAACACAAACAGCAAAACAACTGCTTTCTCTATGTTTTGTTTATTTTATCATCATCTCTTCCACCCCAACCAACAGAATCAAACAATTCATTAAACTCTGCATTTGTTGGGAATTTATATTTTATGGTCAGCATAAAATTCACCTCTTAATTACATTTTAACAAAATTATGGTCGCTAAGCAATAAAAACAATCAAATTTTGACAAACAAAAAAACTGGCACCTATGTACCAGTTTCATTTTTTGGCG
>JAZUAE010000005.1:0-4614 GCA_045637805.1 Clostridia bacterium | reverse complement strand
TAGATTATAACTACTATAATCACTTGATGAGCCACCACCAGTGCTAATGCCGCCATTTAACATATCGTCATTTGGTAGAACAATAGGACCTAAAATCATTCCCATTGTGGACATTCCGCCCATTCTTTGAACTACCAATGTTCCATTGGCAACAAGAATAACAGGTATAAAACAACAAATGCACAATATTGATAACAATATTGATTTTATTGTTTTCTTTCTCATAGTTTTGATAACCTCTTAATTTGTGTTGCTTTCTTGAATAGAGAATTTATTTCTCCATAATCATCACTAGTTAAATCAGCAGCGATTTTTTCAAGTTTAGATAGCAACTCAATGATTTCATCTAAATTGCCATTATCAATAGCATCATACAATTCAACTTTTAAGTCATAACTTCCTAAACTTTCAAAGTCAAGTCGGTCAATTTGCATTGTAAGAGTTTCAATAAATGGCGTAATTTCATCAGTTTTGTTATTGTTTTTGTTAGATAAAACGATATTATTTCTATCTAACATATTATAAAATACTCTTTCTTCATTAAAGTATTTACCTGCAGATAATAATTGATTGGTTTTCTCTAAAACAAAGTGCCTACAACTATAACTAGGTGTAAACTTGCTTTTTATAGGAGAGAAGCCAAACACACTTACTATCGCATTTCCCATATTGCCGGGACTGTTTAATTGTTGTAGTTCTGTTGGATAAATAAGTGGGCGTTCTTTAACACTCACAGAGTTTCCAACATTACTATTTCCACTAGACAAACTAACACTTCTTTGAATTAAAGAGAAATTCCCACATTTTTTAGAGAATTCTTCAATAGTTTTTTGGTCAGTTGTTCCAATGAATATTTGAATATTACAATTCGATTTAATGATGTCGGCAGTTTTATCATCATAAACTTTCGCAAGTTGTGCGTAAGATTGCACTACAAGAGAAAGCCAAATCCTACGACTTCTACCAACAGTTATCATTTGTTCAAGTTTATGGATTCGTGGCATATTACCAAATTCATCAGCCAAGAAGTAAACACTTCTAGGCAATGCAAGGTCTGGATAGGTATTTGCTTTTGCAACCAAGCCCTTATATGCTTGCAGAATAACCATAGCAGCAAGAGTATGTCTTGTGTCTTTTTCATCTGGTATTTGCAAGAATAAGACAGTTGGTTTATTTGCAATTTCTCCAAAATCTATTTCATTTGCACTTGTTAAAGAACAAATACTCATATCGCTAAACAAAGCAAGTTTATCAAAGATTGTTGAAAGGTAAGAGCCGCGTGTTTTATCACTAGCGTCAAGCACTTGCTTTGACAAACTAACCGATTTAGAAATCGGGCTTCTTTTCTTAAAGTAATCAATTAAATCTTCGCAATCATTTTGAGTATTTGTAGCAATTTTCATAATGTTATAAAAATTAAATTTTTCTTTTGTCATACCAAGCAATTCATTTTCGCTATCTTCAAGCATTGCAAGACAAATAGCAAGAATAAAATTCTTGGCACCAGATTCCCAAATTGGATCGTTCTTGCTTTTTACAGGACAAAGAACTGAACAGATGTCATTTAATTCTTCATAAACTTCGTCAAAAATGGCTTGTTTACGAACTTGAACAGCTGCATTTTTTTCTTCTTTGCCATAGTAAATTTTATCTTCAAAAATCCAATAACCTTTTTCCTCGTTATATCTTACTTGGTCGTCAAGAGCCAGCATTTGTTGGTATAACTCATAAGGTTTTTCTAATGGATTCCAACGAACACTACAATATGGGTTTCTTAAATCTAACACTTTTACATCATAACCACGCTTGATTAAACTTTTGGCGTGAAGTGCATACAACTCGCCCTTTGGGTCCGTGACAAGCATAGAAGGTTGACTTCTAGTATTTGATAATATTTGAATTGTTGGGTTTATATATGTGGTTGTTTTACCACTACCAGTTGTTCCTATAATAAGGGCGTGAGCTGGTTTAGCAAAGGTTATTTTATAACCAAGTCCATTTTCTTCGGCTTTAACAGGTATGCCTTCAATATCTATACTAGGTAATTTGTTATAATCTATTGTAGTAAAGTTTTTAGCAATTTCTTTATCTGTTTGAAAGTGTGCTTGTTCTAGTCCAGAAAAGATTTGTTTATCTTTTTCGCTAGATTCTATAATCTTTTTAGGATTTTTGCCAAGCCCTTTATACCAAGAAAATAGCCAAATCAAGCCAATAATAGCAGCAAATTCAAATGTGTATAAAAGTGTTTTTGGTGCTAATAGATAGTCAGTTGAAATTTCAAAATCAAATACAAATCCTTTGCTTACAAACATATTGATAAGATAACCACCAATATAGCAAAGGGATAGAGTGAGAATAATATAAATTGCTTTTTTAGTTAGTTTCAATCAAGCAATCCTTCTTCCTTTAATCTCTTAAAATTAGCGTCTTGGAGTTTTTCTCTATACTCTTGGAAAGCATTGATAATCTCACGATTTACTAATTCATTAAGTTTTAGGCAGCGATTTAGCATTATTTTGCGTTTGTTTTTCTCAATTCGCTTTAATGCTAATCTTTTTGTGGTTTCATATTCGACCTTTCGTTGTTCCCAACGAATATCTCTTATTGTTCGAAGAACAATATTTCCTAATCTTCGGTAAATATCGTCCATACACTTATCAAATAAGAGCTTGTCTTTATAATCCACATTTATTCGCTTGTATGCTTCTTTAATCTCATAATCTCTCTTTACTATAAAACTTTGAAAATCATTAAATTTTCGTTGCAAATCTTCATTTGACATAATAATTGCATTAACAACCATATCAATTTGTTCTTTATATGGTTTAATGTTTTCACTATCATACGACATTCTATGTTCGTGTGGGAGTGAGAAGTATAGCGAGTTAATATGTTTCATATAATCTCCTAATTTCATATCTTTTTTCATTTCATCAGTCAAGGTTTTTCTTGCTAATTTGATTTCTTTTGTAATTTGTAAAAGCCGTATTTCAGCGCTTATTTTAAACTTGTTAATTGCTTTAATTGGTATGAATCCATCAGAAAAATTTTTATTGTTATTATCGTGCATATATCTTAATGGCTCTTTTTCAAAGAAAGACAAATGAATATGCTTGTTATCTGTATTTTCGTGTAGTCCTGCATACCAAACGATATTTTCAGGAATAAGTCCGGCATTTTTAAAGAATTTTGGTAATTCATTTTTCATAAGTTCAAAGGCCTTTTCAAAAGTGTTGCAATAAGTATCTCCAAATTCTTCCGTGAAAGAGATTACACCGTGCCAGATTGGGCTATCGGTCTTGCGGAGCATAGTTCTCATTTCCTTAATCATTTCACTTGTCATCAAACCTTTTTCATTAAAAACACCGTGCGATTTTTCTTTATTGCCGGAATATTCCACATAATCTAACTTTTCATTACTGCCTTTATTAACGTATTTTAAGTAGTCATCATCTTTAATGCTGCTATAAAATCGTCTTTCTTCTAAATGTTCCTTTAAATACTTGTCATTACTATCTCGACCTCGCATTGTTTCCACATAATTTAGAAGAAAGTTTACATTAGGCACATTTTCACTCATTATTTTTTAAGATAAACTTTCAAAATATCTTCAAGCAATGTTCCAAGTCGGTCTGGTAAGTCGTCAAACATTCCAGCTTCTACATAATCTTTCTTTTTAGGAGCATTTTGTGAAAGTCCTAAAAGCATATTGTAATTACAAGATAGCAATTTTTGATTGACTGTAAGATTTGCTATATTTTCTTTTGCATTTCTTTCGCATAGTTTGATTAAACTATTCAATTTTTCAACTGTTAAATGTATTTCATCATACAATTCAGTCATATTTTCAATTTTCTTTTGTCCACACAAATCTCTTTCAATGGTTTCTGCACCTCGTTTAATGCAATCTACCAAGAATGGATTTTTAGTGATGTAGATGTCTTTACAATTTTCGTAAAGTTCATCAATTTTGTTTGCGACCTTACTGTCGTAAACTCGAACTGTGAATTGTCCGTGCATTTTTAAATTCTCCTTAAATTTATATTTGGCTTTTAAGAGTTGAAGATAGGAGTAATTATTAAAAGGGGGAGAAAAATAATTAGCTTGCTATTCGATAAACCCATATTCAACTCTAAATATCAAAAGCCATAAAACTTTTTGAATTTTTTAGCAAAGGAGAGAAAGGAAATCCTAAACCTTTTTGTTTTTTTCTCTCACTTATATAGGGAAAGTGTATGACAAAAACACTTAAAAAACCCTTATTTTATCGGGGATTAAGGCGTGTTCACGAAGCCAAAATTTTTTAATCTTCTCCGTGTTCTTCTAAAAACTTTCTTACCAGTTTTTCAAGTTCTCTTTTTTCTTTTAGTTTTTGTTTTCTAATATCTTTATTTAAGAAATCTTTGATATAACCACAACCCCTTTGAACATAAACCTGTGCAGAACTACGAGAAATATGGAGTGCGTTAGCAATCTGTCCAATAGACATATCTTTCCAAAATCTTAAAAACATTGCTTTCTTTATCATATCTGGCATTTCATTAAATTTCTTTTTTATTTCATCTTTCATATCAGCGCGAAATTTTTTATATTCGTTGCTATTAAGATATTTTC
>JAZUAE010000004.1:0-7552 GCA_045637805.1 Clostridia bacterium | reverse complement strand
ATGAAATTTTTTGAAGTATTCAAAGCCGGAACATACCCACAGGGTAAGTTCACAAAAAAAGAAATCGCTGACATTGCGAAAAACTATGACCCACAATTCTGCGAAGCTCCAATTACTATCGACCACAAACAAAGTGGCCCTGCGTATGGTTGGGTAGATAAAGTTGTCGCAGAAAACGATAAGCTAAAAGTTAGCTTTAAAGACATTCCTGAAGAATTTGAAAAAGAAGTTAAATCAGGAAAGTATAAAAAAGTTTCAGTTGAATTGTACCGAAATTTAGAAGGTAAAGGTGCATACCTTAAAGCCGTATCTTTTTTAGGTGCAGCAACACCTCAAGTGAAAGGTCTTGAACCTATCAAGTTTATGGAATCAGAGTCTGACACTTATGAGTTTAACTCAGAAGATGAAGAAGAAAAATTTTCAGAAGAAGATGTTGAAGACCTAAAAAAACAAATTGATGATTTAGCTTCTCAAGTTGCTAGTTACAAAGAAAACAACAAGAAACTTGAAACAATTAAATCCTTAAAAGAGAAAATCGCAAACTTAACCGATGAAGTCGCAACCTTTAAAGAAAAAGCTGAAGGTAAAGAAGAAATCGAAAAAGAATTAGAAGCGATTAAACTCTCTATTAAACGCAAAGAGTACGATGACTTTATTGAAAAACAAATCGATAAAGGCATTTTAATCCCTGCAAACAAAGACATTGTACTTTCAGTTTTACAGGAATTAGACAATATTAAAAAGTTTGGCGAAGATTCAGCAGTCGTTTCTGACTTCAAATCTTTTATTGAATCTTTGCCAAAACAAGTTACATTCGACGAGGTTGCCACTAAAGACAAACAGTCGGATGCAAAAAATGATGTTGAAAAATTTGCAAATGCTGATGAAGAATCGCTTGAGATTTTCAGAGAGGCAAAAGCACTTGCAGAAAAAGAAAACATCTCATTTAAAGATGCACTACTAAAATTAAACATTTAAGGAGTTTAAATGGGAAGACTTGAACAATTACGCATAAATGCGTACCTTTCAGAAGTTGCTCGTGGCTACAACAACAATGCTTTTATTGCACAAACTTTGTTCCCGACTATCTATTCTGAAAAAGAGAAAATTGATATTTTTGAATTCAACAAAGAAGCTTTTAACCTTTACGATACTGAAAGAGCAATTAGAGCTAATTCAAACGTTATCGCTCCAGAAGGTTTTAAAAAGCACACCACAACTCTTACTGAACACGATTTGTCATACCCTATCGACTATCGTGAAGAGCAAGAGGCTGAAAAAGTGAAACTGCAACTTCACGCAACTAATGTTGTTACTGACGGACTTCAACTAAAACACGAAAAACAATGTGCTGATTTAGTCCAAAACCCTGACAACTACGCAACTGAAAACAAAATCCTACTTTCAGGAACATCTTGTTTCACTCACGCAGACTCTGACCCTATAAAAGTTATTGAAGATGCGAAAAACGCAGTTTCTCAAAAAATTGCACGAGATCCAAACACTATGGTACTCGGACAAGATGCTTGGCAAACTCTTCGCCAACACAAAAAATTAAAAGAATTAATTTCAAACAACCTCAATAAATTAGTCACTCTTGACCTATTGAAAGAGATTTTTGAAGTTGAAAACATCGTTATCGGAAAATCAATATTTGCAAACGCAGAAGGCAAATTTGAACGTATTTGGAAAGACAACATCATTCTTGCGTATGTTCCAAATTTAGGTGCATCAAGAACTGAATACGATCCATCATTTGCTTATACTGTCCGTAAAAAAGATGCTTTGCAAATTGATGAATACACAAAAGAAGGTAACAAAGTTAAATACATTCGTGCAACTGATATTTACACTCCATTCTTGGTCGGTGCAGAAGCAGGGTATTTAATCTCTGGTACTAACGGCTAGGAGGATTGAATGGCTAAATACAAAGTAAAAAATACTTCCATTTTGCACAATGGCAAAGTTTATGCAGAAGGCTCAACTCTTGAACTTTCTGAAAACCAAGCAAAACGTCTTGAAGATTTTGTTGATTTAGTTCCTGAAACTGCAACAAAAACTCCAAGTCAAACCAAACCTCAGACTAATAAAACAAAGTCTGAAACAAAAACCCAAACTAAAACAAAAGCAGAAACTAAAACCGAAACTGTAAAACAAGACGGCGAAGGCTCTGACAATAATGGAGGCTCTGATAATGACAAATAGAAAACATTACAAACCACTATTAATTGAATCAGTAAAAGTTCCTGTTGATGTTGAACAACAAAGATTTATCGGATTTGACGGCAATTACTGTGCTGAAAATAAAAAAGCATTGGGTGTTTGCGATGTTGCAACTGAAAAAGAACAACTCGCTCCTGTTGCCGTATTCGGTATTTTGCTTGTAGAGGCAGGTGGCACAATCGCAGTCGGAGACTCAGTTGCTTCCGATTCTGAAGGTAAAGCCGTTACTACAAGCGATGCTACTGCCGTTAATGGCTACGCACTAGACTCAGCAACGGCAGGGCAAGTAATAAGAATTGCAAGAGGAATCTAGCAATGTATTGCACGATTGACGATATTGAGAAACACACCTCCTCCCCTACTCTTATCCAGCTCTCTTCTGATGATGGGCAAGAAGCAGTCAATCGTGTTGTTGTCGAAGAGGCAATACTTTATGCTTCTACACTCATCGATGGGTATTTGAGAGGTCGGTACTCTCTGCCTCTTGATACCCATTTTCCTTTGCTACGAATTATTGCAATTGATTTAAGTGTCTATCGTCTATATTCACGCAGAATGAGAAACGAAATGCCTGAAGTAATAGAAACGGCATATAAAAGTGCAATCGCTACTCTAAGAGATATTCAAAAAGGTGTAATATCCCTGCAAAGCGAAAACGATACTCTAGAAACTTCTGCATTCTCGCCTGATGAATATAGGACAAACAAGACAATTCTAGATAGGTTATTTGGGAAACAAAGATTAAGTGAGTATTGAATGCGTGAGCAGTGTGTGAAGCCCGTCAGGGCGTAACCGTTCTATTGCGACGTAGGAACGCAGGCGAAGCCGAGTACCACAGGAGCTTTAATGACAATTGACCAAATTGAAAAAGAGATTATTCAAAAACTTAAAGTTGAATTCCCTGATGTTTTGGTTCAGGGTTTCCCCGATAAGCCTGCCGAATTTCTACTTTTACATTCCATCGGTGCAATTCTTGTGCATTATCAAGGAAGCAATTATTCAAGCTCAAATGCTCTTGCTTTCGTAACTCAAGAAAATAAAAAAGAATTCTCAATCACGATAGTCACAAGAAACCTCCGTTCACATAACGGAGCATACGAATTTTTAGATAGAGTCAAACAAACTCTAACAGGATTCAAAATAGATGGATGCACTCCTCTTACCCCAACAAAAGACTTTTTTATCTCTGAAAATACAGGGATTTGGCAATACGGGATTAATTTTTCCCTAACCACTCAAAACGTACAAGACTTAGAAATATTTTAGTATTTACCCCACACATTTACCCCATAGGAGTTATATATGGCTGCTAGTTTTCTTCATGGTGTTGAAACCATCGAAATCACAAAAGGTGCTCGCACAATTTCCACAGTAAAAACTGCTGTTGTCGGAATTGTCGGAACTGCACCATTAGAAGATGTTGCTGATGAATATAAGACGATAAATACACCGACTCTAATCCTTAACGAAGTCGATGCCGTTAAATATTTTGGCAACCAAAAATCAGGTTATACAATCCCTCAAGCCCTGCAAGCAATTTTTGACCAAGGCTCAGGTATTGCAATAGTAATTAACGTCTTTGATCCTGAAAAACACGAAACAGTTGAAGACGTAACCATTGGCGATATCAATGGAACAATTGACCCAACAACAGGCAAAAGAACAGGCTTAAAAGCATTTGAAGATTGTTATTCACTATTTGGATATTATCCAAAAACAATCATCGCTCCTGTTTTCTGCGAAGATACTGCCGTTGTTACCGAAATAAGTACCATCTGCGACAAAATTAGAGCAATGGGAATCGTTGATGCTCCCATTGGTGCTTCCGTTCAAGATATTATAACTGGTCGTGGGCCTGAAGGAACAATTAATTTTAATACCTCATCAGGTCGCATAATCCTCTGCTATCCTCATTTAAAAGTGTATGATGCAGAGTCAGACTCGATAAAACTTCAACCTTACTCTCAAAGACTTGCCGGAGTTATCGCAGCAAAAGATGTTGATAAAGGCTACCATTGGTCTCCGTCTAATACAGAGATTCAGGGAATTGTCGGCATCGAAAGACAATTAACATCAATGATTAACGACCCAACTTCAGAAGTAAACGCACTTAACGAAGCAGGGGTCGTGACTGTTTTCAATTCTTACGGCTCAGGTTTCCGTACTTGGGGCAACCGAACTGCTGCCTACCCATCATCAACACATCCGACTAATTTTATTAATGTCAGACGTACTGCTGATATTATTCACGAATCAATAGAATACTCAATGCTACAATTTATCGACTTCCCAATCGATAACGGCTTAATTGATTCTATCTGCGAAACAGTTAACCAATTTATCAGAACTCTAATCGGCAGAGGTGCATTGATTGATGGTAAATGCTCATTCAACCCTGATAAAAACCCTGCAACCGAAATCGCAAACGGACACCTCTTGTTCGATATCGAATATATGCCACCAACACCGGCAGAAAGAATTACTTTCGAGTCATTTATTGACATCGAATTACTCAAATCATTGGGGGCTTCTTAATGTACTGTTCAGTAAATGATAACGGTGCATTGGAAGTTCACACCGATGACAACGATATTTGCTTTAACTGCAAACATCTGAAAAAATGTCCACTCGTTCTTGCTCTAAGCAAAGAATATGTTTTTCTGCACTACTCTGATGTCGAAATCAAAGACTGTGCACTCTTCAAGAAATAGGGAGTTTATATGTCAAAAATTGAAATTAACAAATTAACCAACGCAAATGTTTACATGAATGGAGTAAACTTACTCGGCAGAGCCGAAGAAGTACAACTCCCACAAATAAAACACAAAATGGCTGAACACAAAGCTCTAGGTATGGTAGGCTCAGCCGAATTCTTCGCAGGGATTGATAAACTTGAATGCAAAATCAAATGGAATGCTCTTTATCCAAATGTAATGCGTATGTGTGCAAATCCTTTCTTAGCTACTATGATTCAAGTTCGTGCCAACCTAGAAACCTACAACGGCACAGGAAGAATCAAAGAAGTCCCTGCGACAGCTTTTTTAATCGGAACTTTTAAAGAGTTTCCGTTAGGGAATATAAAGCCACACGAAAATGCTGAGTATGAAACAACTATGTCGGTTACTTATGCAAAACTAATTGTTGATGGCTTGGATGTTTTTGAAATTGATGTGCTTGAAAACATCTACAAAGTCAACATGATTGATATGCTTTCAACTTTCAAAAAGAACACAGGAGCATAGGGTAGATGGAAGAATCAATCCTTAAGCAAAAAGCCGTTAAGAAAAATCTGACGGAAGAAATTGCAACACGAAAACGTGCATTGAATTTCTATTCACTAGCCAACATCCTCCCTGATCCTGATATTGTTTTGCGTAAGCAAGGCAAAGATATGAGGATTTATAAGGAACTGTTGTGCGACCCTCACGTTTTTGCTTGTACCCAATCGAGAAAAGCAGGAGTGCTTTCTCTTGATTGGGATATTAATCGTGGACTTGATAAAGACGAAAACGCACAAGCGATTGAAGATTTGCTCAAAAAACTAGATATCCATAAATTAATTAATGATATTCTGGAAGCTACTCTTTACGGATTCCAACCTCTAGAAATTAATTGGCAACGTGAAAAATCAGGGCAAATACTCCCTGCAAACATAGTTGCCAAGCCTCCTGAATGGTTTTGTTTTGATGATGAAAACAACCTAAAATTCAGAACTAAAGAGAATTATTACGGCGAAATTGTTCCCCCTAAAAAGTTTTTATTAGCTCAAAATAATCCAAGTTACAACAATCCTTATGGCGAACGCACACTCTCTCGTGTGTTTTGGAATGTAACCTTTAAAAAAGGGGGATTAAAGTTTTGGGTTGTATTTACTGAAAAATACGGAATGCCACATCTTATCGGTAAACACCCACGTGGAGCATCAAAAGAGGACACCGAAAGTCTGGCAGATATGCTTGAAGAAATGGTGCAAGATGCTATTGCCGTCATTCCTGATGATTCTTCAGTTGAAATTCAAGAAGCCAACAAATCATCATCTGCTGAGATATTTGAAAAGCTAATCAATAAAATGAATGCAGAAATTTCTAAAGCAATTCTCGGTCAAACTCTCACTACTGAAATTGGCTCTAGTGGAAGTTATGCTGCGAGCAATACGCATATGGAAGTTCGTCAGGATATTATAAATTCTGATCGCAAGTTAGTGGAAAGTGTTATTAACCAATTAATTCGTTGGATTTATGAATTAAATTCCCCCAATGCAGAAGTTCCTGTTTTTGAAATGTATGAGCCTGAAGATGTTGATTTAACTTTAGCTCAAAGGGATAAAATCTTGTTTGATACAGGAGTTAAATTCACTAAAGAATACTTTATTAAAAACTACGGTTTAGAAGATGAGGACTTTGATATCAGAGAAGAAATTGTTATCCCTCCATCATCCGAGTTTAAAGAATTTAAAGAAAAAACATCAATTCCCGGACAAGAACAAATTGAGGAATTATACCAATTCTTAAGTTGTGCTGATTTAACAAAACAAGCTCAATCAATTCTTGCGCCATTAATTTCATTGTTTGAATCTTGCGAAAGCTATGAGGAAGCCTACGAGCTACTATCCTTAAAGAATTTGCATTCAAAAAAGTTCGAAGAAACACTTCAAAAAGCTCTGTTCCTTTGTGAACTGCAAGGGAGGTCAGATGGACTTGAAGAATAAAATTTTTACAGGACACGCTCTTGAAATCCTAAAAGAGATTCCCGATTGTTCGGTCAATATGTGCATCACTTCGCCTCCTTATTGGTGTCTAAGAGATTACAACACAAACCCTGCAAAATGGAATGATGGTTGGGAGGGCGAATTAGGTGCAGAGCCGAATTTTGAACAATACATCAACCACCTCTGCGACATTTTTGATGAGGTAAAACGTGTATTAAAAGATGACGGAAGTTGTTGGGTTAACATCGGAGATACCTATGGTGGAAGCTGTTTAGGAATAACTTCAGGTGGTAAAGTTAAAGGCAAAACATCTTTTTTACCTGATAATCTCGATTATTTACCACGTGTTGCACACGCAAGAGGTAAGCATTCAAAAAGCCTATTGCTGATTCCATTTCGATTTGCTGTTGAAATGATGAATAGAGGATGGACTGTTCGGAATGTTATTATCTGGCATAAACCAAATGCTACCCCCGCAAGTGTTAAAGATAGATTCACAGTTGATTTTGAATACTTGTTTTTCTTTACCAAAAAGAAAAAGTATTACTTTGAACAACAATTTGAGCCAATAAAAGATTCCACAATAAGACGTTGTAAAACAGGATGTGGAATAAATAAAGG
>JAZUAE010000003.1:0-1889 GCA_045637805.1 Clostridia bacterium | reverse complement strand
CTTACAATGGATGATTTAGAAGGCATAGAGTTCGTATGCGAATTCAAGGCACCGAAGTCAACAAAAGAGGTATTAGTTTTACTGGCTGAGGATGCAAAAGGTTTTGACAGTTAATTATGTAAGTTTTTAAGGGTTATGGTTGGCGAGCGGCAGGTTTGTAGTGTTATAGGTATAAAATAATTACTTTTATAAAAACGGTAACGGTTTTATAAAACGGTGCGGTGTTTCATGAAATTCTTATCCGTTTTATAAATCGGAGCCGTATTTTATAAAAGCACAAGAAAAATTATATATTTAGGAGAGTGTTTAGACATGAAAAAGAAAATTGCTATAAAAGAAAAAGATTTTTTATTTGATGTTTCTGGCGTTCATTCGCATATAGCTCGTGAGAGAATAGAATGGGTATTCAACAATGTAGACAAACCTTGGCTTAAAAGCTACAAAGTTGCAAGTAGTCCAAGCGATGTCTTAATTGTTCCGCCATTTGCTGTTGTGGTTTCTACACCTGAAATGGAAGTTTTGGATTTTGATACTAATAGAAGACATATTTATGCAATTGAATTATATGATTGCATTGACGATGTGAAAACAGCCATTGAGTATCACTTAATAGGAAGTCCTGTTGGGTATAACGTTGAAGTAGAGCTGTTTGTACATAATGGCAAATGCTTTGAAAAGGCAGCTTACAACGTTGGAACTTATGAAAAAGCCACCGGTGCGGTTTGTTATCGTTGCAAACTTGATGAATTATACGCACATTTTGATATAGAGAGTGCAGTTGTAAAGACTGAGTATGAACCCTGCTTGATAAATGCTAAACTCGAAGAATATCATGAAGAAAAGATTTATATTGAAATACCAGGCTTATGGGAAATCAATTATATAAATCAGCGTAGCGGCAAAGGAAAAAGTCGCTATTACTCATATAAGAAATTAAAAAGTATAATCAACGAGGCAGTATATATGATGATAGGTGAAGAACTTGATACTATAACAATTGATAATTCGTGGTATACATTAACTCTTTCAATTGACGAAAATGCGGATGTGTTTTCAATGGATGATGGAGATATCTTTGATGAAGTAGAACATTTGAAACAGTCTTTACTGGTTGAAGTTCAGTTGAGTTATTAATATAAAATACGCTAAAACTTACATAATTTTATATTAATTTAAAATGCTGAGGTGTGAGTGTTTAGAGTAAGACAATCGTCGATTTCTAAACAACCACCCTCCTACACATAAAATTTAATACAAAAAACATTGTTTTTTGTCCGGTAAAGATAAAAAATGGGTATCAAGTGTAAGTTTGGTTACTTGTTATCCGAATTATATGGTGACAGTTTAATAATTTATAGACTTTTCAATGATGAAGTCCAGAAAATTTTACAAAATATAATATAGATTTAGGAGCGTGTTTAAAATGAAGAATTTAGATATTAAAGAACTATTGGAGCTTTTTGCTCCATCAACGGTAAATAGAAATAAGTTGTTTTTCAGAAAAGAAATTTCAGACATTGTTTCTTTAGCAGAACAAAGTAAATTTGTGAAGAAGTATAAGAATAATGTAAGCTATGCTGATGGTGTTTATACCGTGTCTGAGAACGCCGGTGATGTTACCTCTGTTCCAGCATACAATTACTTCGTTTTATACGAAAGACCATTAGTAGAAGAAAATCAGAAAAGAATTAGAAAATTGAACTTCTTTTTTGAAGGCTTTGAAACATTCGGTGAATTAAAGGCACGTATTCAAGACAAAAACTTTGATACTGGGTTGTTTATCGTGTACATAAAAGACTATATCGGGTATAGAATGACACAGTTTAATGTATTTTATGATGAAGAATTTGATAAGTGGACTGACTTATATATACCTTGCTTAGGCGAAA
>JAZUAE010000002.1:0-5040 GCA_045637805.1 Clostridia bacterium | reverse complement strand
TAGCTTCTTGCATATCTTTTTTAAAACTTTTAAAACATTTTTCGCATATATAAAAGCTGTTTTGCTTTGTATGTTTCATATTTTTGACAATAAAAATTCGAGAATCAGAACCACAAACCATACAAGGCATTTCTGTCTCTTCTCTCAATTTTACATATTTAATCATTAACCCATCTCCCCATTTTTATACATGCTACATGTTGAATTTTAATCTTCAAGAGGGCTAATGTTATCCATCTCAATATTATATTTATGTCCATCTTGGTCAACGCAGGCTGCGAAAGGAATATCTTCATAGCCACCACCATTAACAAAGAATCTGTTTTTCCAAGTATAAATGATTAAACCAACATTTTTTGTTTTGTGATTAAAAATTTTTGTTCCGTATAAAGTTGTATCTTTATCTATCATAATTAACCTCCTATTTGCTTTCAATAAATTTAACGATATCTGCTAAAGTTTTGCCTGTGTCCTGCATTCCTTTGTATTCGTTATCTCTTGAATAAGTTGTGCTATTTAAAATTGATGCGTATTGTCCCCATCCGAATTTAATGACATAATCATCGCCATATTTGTAGATTTTCTTGTTGTCCATAATGCTTGTCCTTTCTTGCTTTGTTTTACACACACATTAATCGCTCGTGATTAAGCGAAAGTGAAGTCATTGTGTGTGTTTCGTATCATTTCGACACAATTAATAAATCTGAGCAATGTAAAAATTAAAGTTGGAATAGCTGTTGAAATTCCATTGTAAATTGGAATAAAAATCCGAAGTGTAATTTTTGTTTGAATGCATAAAAAACGGCTTTAAAACATCCTTTGATTCCATATGGTGTTTGTAAGAATTTATTGTTGAGATAAGCTGATTGCTATATTTGATTTTGAATTCACTCAACGTCAATTCTTCAATAACCTTATTATTCCGTCTTTCTGCGAGTTTAATCATACGTTCCATAATTCAATTTTATCCTTTATTTTTTAATCGTGTATCAGCCATTTAGGTACTAATCTAAAGGCATTGCATCATCAATATATATGCCATTAAAAGTTCCATCAACTTCCATTTCTCTAATTGATACGTCATTTTCTAACTCAACTAAACAATCTTCGCTGTTTAATGTTTCTTGTAATATCATTTCTGCTAATTCCTCAGCCTCTTCTTGAGTTTTAGCTTCCACTTGAATTTGTCCGTTGATAAGAACCTTTGCGTTAAATTTTACTAAGAATGTCTTTGCCATAATGTTTATCCTTTCTTGCTTTGTTTTACACAAACATTAATCACTCGCAATTAAAGGAAAGTGAAGTTATTGTGTATGTTTCGTATCATTCGGACACATTTATTTTTCAACGGGTTCAAAGTGTGCGTAGATATCGTCTGGTTTGTCGGGATCGATTAGAAATTCTTTTAAAAAACAAGAACGACTTCCTGCCATATAGCCATCCATTTTCTCACAAACTAAAAGGTTGTCTTTCATATAAACAACTTTATAATTGCTTTCATCGGGTTTCATCCCTTTAATTATTTTGGTTTTATAAATGCCGTTTAGTTCTATCATTGTACCTCCTATAATTTATACCCTAATTTATTTAAAACTTTGTTCATATCTTCGTTTGACGGCTCATTGTAAAGCCAATCTTCTGCCAAACTATCTGAGAACACTTCTGACTTTGCAACAAACCCTAATTGTTGTAATACTTCCAATGTTTGCTCTATATTATGGTAAATTTCATATTTTAAAGCTGATATTTTTAAATTTTTCTTTGCCATTTTATGCTCCTTATAATTCGCACTTTGTGCCATCAGATAAAACTATCTCAGCAGGGATAATATCGCCTGATAAGTTTTTTCTATAAGTTATTTTTTGAAACCCATTTTCATCTGAATATTGAAAACAGCCACAAGCTAATATTCCGATTCCGTATTTTTTAGAAATTTCTTCTAATTCATTCATGAATCCATAATAGTTACGTTCTTCTTTGTTAGTCATTTTACTGTCCTTTCTTGCTTTATTTGTGTACACATTAATCGCTCTGAATAGTCTTTAAATCAACTATACAGAACGATTCCGTAACATTCGGACATATTATAAATATTTAGAAAAAACTCTCTTAAAGTTTTCAGCAAGCTTTATATGTTCTTCTGCTTTTGCACTTCTGATTATTTCATTTGAGATATCGTAATAAATAACTTTTCTAATTTTACAAGAATCAACTCCATCTTTTATATGCCATTCAAGAGTTCCGAGGGCTTTTTCGATTTGTTCTTTGTGTTCTTCTAGTTTATAAAATATTGATTTATCTCTGTTTATTGAAAATTCAGTTGCAATATATTTATCAACTGTACTTACTGTCTGCATTATCTGAACACCTTTTTTACCAATTCCAATGTATTGATAATGGCGAGGTGCAGGAGTAACTTGCATTTCGCTTTGTAACTCATCGCATTTATCAAAATACGCTTGCCAATATTCAAGCTGAAGCTGTTTCGCAGGTGTATTTGTATTTACAACCCTTTGTTTCTTTTCTTGAATCTGAGGTTTCAAAAGGCATTCATAACCCATTTTATCCCCGTTCAAAAATGCTTTAATAACAAATACCCCACAGTTATCTTTTAACCCGTTGTTTAAAGCGTTAACTGCCTGTAATATCCAATCTTTTTCATTAGCAATAAACCAAAAGAAATATGTCTTTTGAATGCTTGAATACTTTGCAAGCTCTTCTAATAAGAAATCTGAACTTGGTGTTAATTGTGGTAATACAATATGCAAAACTCTGTGGGGATAATCTTTTAAGATTTCCTCAATAACAGGCTCTGCATTTTTCCCAATGTAATTGGTAAATTTTTCTCTGCTTTTTAGTGCTTCTTCTGCTGTAATTACTGTCATAATGACCTCCTTATATTTTGTACATCAACATTAATCACTCCAATACACAGGAATGGAAGTCATTTGTCAGAGTTTCGTATCATTCCGACACAATTACCAATCTCTGCCATCAAGTCCACGATTTCTTCGTTCTAAGTTAGCACTATCAAAGTTTCTAGAATGTTCTTCATAAATTTTGGTGTATTTTTCTCGAATCTTTTTATTATTAGTTCGTTCAGCTTTATCTCTTGCTTTATTACCCTCTCTATAACTGCGATTGTAATAAGAATTTAACTGACCATTTGTCATTGACTTAATGTTATTTGCAACGTGTTTTTCTCTAATATTATTTCGTTCATTAATCGCTAAATAATGAATTTGAGTTCTTGCACTAGCATAGGATTGAGCCTCACTAACTTTTGCAATTTGCTTATCTAGTGCTTTTGACTTTGATTCATAATCAGAGTCGGTCATTTTAACATTTCTAAATTCATCATTCATTTTTCGCAATTTGTTTTGCTCATATACTAAATTAGCAGTAGCCCTATTCATTGCATTTCTAGTATTTGTAATAGCCTTTTTTAATTCTGCATCAGTTAAATTCGCCATTTCGTCTTTAACTGTATCCGTAAAACTCCTGCTATTCACATTGTAATTTTTGCCAATGCTACCACCACTTCTACTTCCACCTGAGCCACGACCACCCATAACCTAGTCTCCTTTCTTTTTCTCTATATCAAATGAAATCCAATTCTTTTCTTCAGCAGACCAACTGATTTTTCGACCTGATGCTTTTGACATTTTTTTAACAACTTTATCAATCTGCTTGCCACTTGATTTATGTAAAACTTGCCAATCGTAATCTTCCTCATAACGAGCGTGTGATGGGTTTTTCCATTTACCTAAATCTCTGACTTGAACACTTATAATGTTTCCATAGTCTTCAACTCGGAAGTCACTACTTCTAATGTAACCATCGGTATCAACATTACGAATTAGTTGGCTTTTTAAATCATAGACTGTATTATCCATAGACATTTTAGCTTTAGTTTGTCTTGGTTTCTTTTCGGTTTTTACACCATTTTTAAGATTTTCTGCTCGTTTTGCACGAGCTTTTGCTAAAGCATCAAGCCTTTTTTGTTTCAAATCTTCAGCTTTTTTATTGTCTATTGCATCAATTTTTTCTTTTATAGAACTCATAGCTCTAACACGTTCTTCAGCAGTATAAGAGGAATTACCTGATATACTGTTGTATAAATTTACAAGTTCATTTCTATCAGTAATTCCTGCTCCGATATTTTTTGATGATTTACCACCTGCGTTGTGGCTACCACTTGAGCCTCTGCCACCCATTTTTACCTCGCTTTCTTTTTAAATTTGTTCATATATGGCTCGAACCAACGGATATTTTTATACTCGTTAAGCTCGGTCAGTCTGTTTCCATAAATCAAAATCTCTTTCGGTTCAAGTTGTTTTAACATTTCTTTAAAACCTTGCAAGAAGAGTTTTTTAGCTTGTGGATCGTTAAGGACTCCAACTGTTCCAATTGCAACAACTGAATTTTTAGGAATTCCCAAGAATGTGTATTTATAACTAGATTCATCAGACCAACTAACTGTCGGAATAACCTTGATTCCTTTAGACTGCCAATAACAAGTACACCAACGATTCCTGTAAACTTGCCAAATTTGGTATGCTTCAGGATAGTTTGTGTACATTGAAAAGTCAGGAGATAGCACCCCTGCATATTTTTTTAATTCAGGAATTTGTGAATCAGGGTTTTTCCAACAACGCTCGAATCTATAATCATCTAAAAAGAAGTGAGCCGTTCCGTTTCTATTCCCATCAACTCTATATGGAATCAGTTCTTTTATTTCAAATTCATCAACTTTTATGTCTGGTATCCCGTACGAATTCGATGACGGGAAAAAGCCTTTTTCGGTATTTTGTACGTTTAATAAATTTCGCCAAGTCATATTAATCCACCTTATTAAATCTTTTAATCAAACTTTTTAACTTTCTTTGATCCCGTTTTGACATACAGGATTTATACTTTTGTGCAATTTCGATAATTTGTTCTGCGATGTTTCCGGCTTTTTCTAAGTCGGTTTTATCAGCAATAATATTTGTTGTTTCTTGGTTTTCAATCCTAACTTGACCATATCTCGCAAGTTGC
>JAZUAE010000001.1:0-94101 GCA_045637805.1 Clostridia bacterium | reverse complement strand
AAAGACAATAATTTATACACTATTACCGAATATGGTAATGGCAAAGCATACATGATAAAAAAGAACAAATATAATCCATTAGATAATAGAACTTCTATATATATGCCTATAAAGAAGATTAGAAACATAGAAAATCCTTATATGACAATAAAACAATATAAATCTACATTAAGAAGAAAACAAAAAGAACTTTACAATTATGATATAGATCCAAGCAAATGTCTTTATTTAACTTTAACAACACCAACTGCTTATGATTGAGTATCATTAAATAAAAAGTTTAAATGTTTTATTAGAACAATAGATAGAAATTTCAAAAACACTAAATATATTCGTGGAATTGAGTTGTTTGAATCTGCTGAACCACACTTTCATATACACTTACTACTTATATTTAATGAATCAATCCCAACAAAGTTAACTACTAAATGGATTTCAAAATATTGGAATGGCATTACTAAATTAAATACATTAGATGATTACTATTCATTTGTGGATTACATAACCTTATTTGATACAAATGCAATAAAAGACAAAAACACAAAACCTAAAAACGAATTAGTTTATACTAAGTTTCCACAATGGGTAAAAATCATTTCTAATAGTAGAAACCTACCACAAATAAAAAAGTTCCAGTATGAAGATGACCAACAAGGGATAAATAAGTTGTATGAAGAATTTAATAAAAAGCATATCGAACAACACAACAAAGAGTGTTTTAGAAATATTAACAAGCATTACTACATAGACATGAAAACTGGAGAATATTGTCAAGTCTTAGACAAAGAATACTTGCATTAGAATGTTTACTTTTTGATTATAAAATGCTATACTCCTTAAGGGGTGCAAAAATGCAAAACAATTTGTTTGATGAAAAGTTTAAAACCGCTTTTTCTAGCCTTTTACAAGCAACATTTAACTTTCAAACAGCATATGAAAAAGTTATTAAAAATGTAGCTAAGACTTTTAGCCAAATATTCAAAAATTTAGAAATTCCAAGCGAAGCTATAGATAATCATAAGTACCTTTCGAAATTAACTGAAATAGAGTTTCCGTTACACATGTATTATAAAAAAAGTTTTTTCGAAAATGTGATTTCAAAACCTAAAGATGAATTAACAAAATATATATATGATTATTTCAATCATAGAAGATTGACTAACATGTATAAATATTGGGAGCAAATGAAACATATAAAAAAAGATAGATTGTCCATATTAAAAGAAGCAATTGATTTACATAAAAAGGGGTTTTATGGTGCTTCAGTTTCAATTTTAATGTGTCAATTTTCTGGAATCATACAAGACAATTATAAGTTTTTAAAAAAACAAGGTGCTAAATTTGATGATGAATTTATAAGTGACATATTAAAAGAATTTGACATAAAAAAGAAATGTAAAAACAATGACAAAAGCCGTTTGTGTCAACAATTGTCTTATATAACTCAAGGTGGATTTTTCCAATATAAGTTTTTACAATACCTTAATAAGTATGTGATAAACTCAACTAAGACAACCTTAAAAACAAATCCCAATAGAAATAAAATTTGTCATGGAGAGTTTTTAAATTATAACACTCTTGAACACTCATTGAAGAGTATATTAATAATTGATGGATTATTAAAAATACCAGATTTGTTTGTTTCTAATCAAATAAATTAAAATATTAGTGCTAAATTTAATATAGAATAAAAGTTATAGAAGTTTCTTTTGTTCTTTTTGACATATTAAAAGAAAAAGGTGTGCTCTTTTTGTAGTACACCTTTTTCTATGTTTATTTTGTGTTTTTTAAAAGTTTAATTATTGAATCTTTGCTTTCACTATTTACATGTTTCAATAAGTCAATAATCTCTTTATCTTGTTTGTAAGCAGACATATCATAGTAAAAGAATTCTTCTAATGTTATTCCACATGCTTCCACAATATCAATAAAAGATTCCATACTTGGTAAGAAATCTTTTTTAGATTCCAATCTATTTATATATCCATCATTAAGTCCAGCATTTTGAGATAATGCTCTTGCTGAAAGATTTGCATTTGTTCTTGCTTTACTTATTCTATTAATAATATCTTCTCTTGTCATAACAGACCCCATTTAAATTACTACATTAATTATAATGGGTAAAACACTCACAACTATTCGCAAGTTATAAAGTAAATATTAAATATTTTAGATAAAACATCACATTCTTTGCGATAATATTTACTTTTATAGCAAAGTATGTTATAATACTTTTGAATTAGCGTATAAGGAGAAGTGTTAATGAAAAAACTAAAATCAATTTTATGTATGGTGTTTGCTCTTGTTTTATGCAGTATTACATTTGTTGCTTGTAGTCCAAAGAATCCAGAAAACCCACAACAACCAGAAGAACCCCAAACACCAACAACAATAACAATTACACTTGCAGAAGCAGAGACTGCTATAATTAATGCCCTTGCAATAGATGAGCAACCGCAGGCTCAAGTTATGACCGCATTATTTGCAAGTGAGTCAACACATAACGGAAATAGAGATTTGCTTGAAAAATTTGGAAAGTTTAAGATTGATTATAAAACAACTTATTTTGATTATGGTATTGTGGAAACAATTGAATCAGGTAATATAACTTACACACAGAACGGTGATTATGTGACTAAAACAACTTATGGAGAGTATATCTATAATAATGGAGCGATTCAACAATATTTAATAAATTCAACAAGGGCAAGACAAATAACAAGTAAAATTATGCAAATTTCTGAAACTTATTCTTGTGATATGCAATATGACTATACAAACAAGACAGAGTATTTATATGCACAAAAAGAGGGTTCTTTCAGCATATATCCTTACGATGAATCACTAGGTGCTTTTATTGGGCATACGATTAAGAAACAAGAAATAGAACAAGGTAACAAAGAATACTTAATGGGAATGGCGGAACATCTTTATATAAATGGTGTAACTAAACCGACAAATGTTTATGTAGCAGGAGAAACAATTGGTGTTGATGAAATACTATATTTATTCTCTAATGAAGCATTTGAATATAGTTATCAAGATGAAGTAACAAAAACTAATACCGCTAATGGCTATCAATTAGAATTGAAATTAACGACTAAAGGTGCTGTAAGACTCAGAACTATTGTTGGCATGAACGAAACTGAATTTGAAGGATATTGGAATAATGGTGATTATGTTGCACCTTTGTTTAAGTATTCTTCGCTAAATATTAATAACACAAATTCTTTCGATTTTCTTTATCAAACACAAGAGCCATATTTAAATAGTTCATTAATATTAAATTTTGACTCTCAAGGGAATTTAACACTTGCCACTCTAAATTTAGGGAAAAATATATCTACAATAACAATAGAACCAATGCTTGATTCTGAAATAAATATTCCACAATGGGTTGTTGACTATAAAAGTAAATATGAATAAAAACAAAAGACTTTATCAATAAGATAAGGTCTTTTTATATGCTAAATTTATTGTATGTAAAAAGATAAAGGAGCACAAAGAAACATGATATATTGAGATGAAAATAATCCAATACATAGAAAAAGAATGCAATTTGTGAAAACAAAACTTGCAAATGAACAAGTAATAACATTAGCAACATTGTGTGAAGCATTTAATATTCCCGAAGATATGGCCGAATATCTAATGAAAGAATTGGTTTATAATCGTGCAGTAGAAAGACAAGACAAAATGAATTTTAAAGTTCTTAATTATGCTGTTCTAATAGAAATAAGCAAACCAATAGTAAAAAAGTATCTTAGCAATATAAAATTTATAGATATGGTTTAATTGCCATGTCTTTTTTTATTCACAAGATAACACCAGAGTTAACCAGAGATACCTAGAATTAACGAAACTAACTTATTTAATAATTTATATTAATCAAAACAAAAAGGGTCCCAGAATGCAAATCTGGGGCTCTTTTTTTATTGCAATCAATTATAAGCATTTAGTTATTTCATCTAATATATTCTTTTTTAACTCTTCAATGAGTTTGGAGTTCTTATAATTTGTTCTTTCTATATAAGACAAAGATTTAAGTTTTTTATATTGTATCAAATAACTAAGAGCTTTGTTGTTAAAGTAAAAATTTTTATAAAAATCACTCATATTTTTTGTTTCTAAAAATTCTTCCCTTTCAAGTCTTTCTTTTTTTCTTTTATGTTTATTTAGAATGTTTGAACGACTATATTTTACAGAAAACAAATGAATAGGGTTAAATGTTTCATCTTTTGCTATTAGGTAGATAAAGATATTAAACATATAATCAACCCATTGTGGTCTATAACCATTTTTAGTATCAAACCAGTTTCTAGCAGTCTGTTCGCTTACACCTATTGCTCTTGCCAAATCAACTTTTTTAATCTTATTCATTTTCATAATATTAAATAATCTATAAGAAAAGCAATTTGGATCATACATTTTTTTTAATTGTATCATTCGTTGCTCTGTCTCTTCAATGTTAAATTCTTTGCTAATTTTTCGTTTTAGTTTTCTGATTTCCTTATCATCGTTTTGTAAATTTTCCATAATCACCTCTATAATGTCATAATACCACAAAAAACAGGAAAAGCATAATGAAATTTATGTTTTTCAAAAAAAATCGATCAAAAAAGTGTATATTATAATAAATCGAAAAAAAATTACAAAACAAATTCGATAAAAAACACCTTAAATTTAAGGCGAATTATGCGCAGATTCAAATTAAGTTTAAGAATACACTAAAGGAGGATTAAATTATTTTTATAAATAACTTTACAAACCCTTATAATTTTAAATTTTAATTTGCATCTTGTTTTTATTTTTGGTAAAGATGCGTACAGCCTTATTATTTATTTTTAATAAATTTTTTACCATGTTTGTATGGAGTGAAATTTATTGTATTTTTTGAAAAATACTTATTAAAATATTTAAAATTATAAGGAGAAATAATAATGGGATTACCTAGAATTAGAACGGTAAGCGAATGCAGAGCCGAAATTTTAAAAATTGATAGTGAGTCTTGTGTATGTGAATGGTACATAAGACAACTATGCGAAAACAATATAGTAAAGCACTTTAAAAGTGGTAAAAAGGTGCTAGTAAATTTTGATGATCTATTGAGATATTTAAATGGTCAAGAAGATAGCGAGGTGGCATCATGCATGTAAAAGAAAACAAAGACATAAATGGCAACCTTATTAGTTATCGTTTAATATGTAGTGGCAGAGATGCTTATAGTGGCAAACATAAGAACTATACTAAAACATGGAAAATACCTATTGGAATGATTAGCAAAAAAGAGATTTCTCATGCTCTAAATAAAGCAAAGTATGAATTCGAAGAAGAAGTCGAAAAACTTTCTAATGGCATACATATAGTAGATGAAAACCCTTTATTTGAAGAGTTTGCTAATGAATGGCTTGAAAACATTTTAAGAAGAAAAGAAGAATCTTTTAATTACTACAAAGATTCAAAGCAACATTTAAAAGTTATTATACCGTTTTTTAAAAATGATAGACTTAAAAATATTGGACCAAATAAAATTCAAAAATTTTATGATTTCTTATCTGGTAGTACTTACGAAAAGCAAGTTGTAGTAGTTAAAAAATCAATTAAAGAACTAATTAAGTATAAAGAACAACATAAGATTGCAGACAACATTGGTATTAATAGACTTACTTTAAGAATAGCAAGTAATGTTGGCAATCAAATAAGTGTTGCAACGGCAAGAGAAATTAGTAAATATTTTAATGTTCCAATTGACAGGTATTTTGATATAACAACTACAAATTGTAGATACTCAAAAGCAACAATTAATGGTATTAGAACTACTCTTGTAATGATTCTTGCAGAAGCAAAAAGAAGAATGCTTATAGAACAAAATTATGCAACCAAAGAATACACTAAAAAACTTGATGGGAATGTAAAGCAAAAAAAAATTTTTAGTGAAACGGAGGCAAAGCAATTTATACAATGCATTTTAGAAGAAAAAGACATGAGAAGAAAAATTAGTTTAGCATTGTTTATATTCTTAGGGCTTAGAAAAGCAGAAGTTGCAGGTATGTCTTTTAATTGCATAGATTTTGAAAACAATCTGATTCATGTAAAATTAAATAATATATATGCAGGAAGTCAGTTTGGTATAAAAATCAAATCTCCAAAAACAAAGAATTCTAATAGAACTATTGTTATGCCCCAAAAGTTAGCTGAATTATTACTCGATTATAAAATGTGGTGGGAAGAACAAAAAAGATTGCATGGAGATTTGTGGGAAAACTCAAACTTTTTATTCTTGCAGGACAATGGAAATGTAATTAACCCATGTACGTTAGCACAATGGGTGACAAAATTTGAAATTGAAAATGGTTTTGATCATGTATCTTGTCATGGGCTTAGACATACTGCAACAACACTTATGATAAAAAGTGGAATACCTATTAAAGTTGTTTCAGCAATATTAGGACATGCTTCACCAGAGTTTACTCTAAAAGTTTACACACATATAATGGAAGGACAACCTGAAGAAGCGTCTATTATATACAATAACTTTTTATGTGGTGTTAATTAACTATTAATTAAGATCATATTTACAATACATATTATTGCATAGATTATATGCATTGTTAATACAAAAAGCAAATGGATTAATTTTAGTCCACATGCCTTTTTAGTGCAAAAATTTAGAAATGAATTAGGAGAATTAAAATAATGAACAAATATAAATTATTTAATGGTTATAAAAAGCAACCATTTACAAAAGAAGAATTGACTAACTATATAGACACACAAATTAACATATTTAAAAACTTAAATCCAATACTAAATAATACATATTTAATAAAAATAGATTGCGATAAAATAACATCATGGTTTGATTATTTGGCTTCTATAGATTGTTTTATTGAAAATTCGTATAATCTACTATCTTGCCCCCAAATGTTTATTTGGCCTAAATATTATAATGGCAAAATTCAAGTTTATGTTTTAATACAAACTCAAAACGAAAGACAAAATAAAAAATTCTTAGAGAAATTTGCAGTTGATTATATATGGCCACATGCAGAAACGAAGTTCAAAATTCAAAAAATAAACAATCTAAGTGTAGTTATTGATAAATTGTTGCTTTTTAAAAGTAACATAAACAATCATAAAGGAAATAAAACAAATTATATTAAAGATAGTAATTTAATTTTTAATGTGTTTGAATATATAGAAACAATAGAAGAAGCCAAGAAAAGATTGTATAAACATTTATCTAAAATTAAAAAATTTGAAAATAAATATAAAGGGGTTAAGTAAAATGATAACCTTAATGAGACCGATAAGTACAACCCCAATTGAAGACAACATGGTTGTTGGAAGAATTGTTGATATACAAATGCTAAATGAGCAAACTAAAAGTTTTGCAATTATAGTGGAGATTATTAATGGAAAACATTCTGGAACATTAATCTGTGATGATAAATTTCATTATACAGAAAATGGTAAATATTTTTGGAAATTTCAAAAACTAATGACAGCCCTTAGAAAAAGCAAATATGATGAAAATATTAATTTAGAAAAAACACTTTTAGATCAATACTTTATGTTGGTGTTGACTATTTTTAGAACTGAAAATAGAAAAGGTGAAGAACTAAAATTTCAAAATATCGCATACTATCCATGTGTATTTTCAGAAAATATTTTAAAAGAGGCAACTCAAAGACTTATAGAAAATATTAAACTAAAATATGCACAATACGCCAAAGAAGAAAGAAGATTATTGTTAGAAGATGGTCCGTTTATTGATATATGTGATATTAAACCAAGAAAAGTTTAAAGTGTGTAAGACAAACAAAAACCACCAAATTAATGGTGGTTTTAAGGTTTATATTTATATATTAAGATTTTCTTCTAAAAACAATGGACTATCTAAAAATTCACTTACAGTCATATCAAAGCCAGAAGCAATTAAAATTACAGTAGATAGCAAATTGTCTTTTACTGTTTCGTGTATTATATTTTTTAATGTTGAATGAGTGATACCACTATTCATTGCTAATCTATATTGAGTCATGTTCTTTTCTTTTAGTAGTTGACTAATTCGTAAAGCAACTGCTCTGTTAACACTATTATTCATAATTTATTCCCTTATAGTTGTATATAACTATATTTTACTAAAAGAAAAATTTTATGTATGGTTGCACACAACCATAAAAATATGTTATATTAATTATGGTTATGTATAACTATAAAAGGAATGTATTATGATAGAATCTTGTTCAGTGTTTGGTCATAGTGAAATAGAGATTACTCAAGAATTAGAGCAAAAACTTTTTGTTACTTTTGAAGATATACTAAATAAAGGTTGTGAGTTCTTTTATTTTGGGGGATTTGGAATGTTTGATGATTTGTGTTGGCAAGTTGTTACAAAACTAAAAGAAAAATATCCTCATATAAAAAGAATCTATTGTTTATCAGACCCAAGACACCAAAGAATTAGTAAAAGGCCAAGATGGCTAAAAGATGAAGATTATGAAGAATTTATTTATTTAGACTTAGACTTTGATTGGTGGTATCAAAGAATATATTATCGCAATTGTGCTATGATTGATAGAAGTGATATTGTGGTCTTTTATGTAGAGCCAAAAGAAAATTCTGGTGCATATAAGGCATATAAGTATGCTGTTAAAAAGAAGAAAGCATTAATAAATCTAAAGGAAGCATAAAAAAACTCGAACACTAATTAGTATCCGAGTTTAATGATTTATGGTGGACTTGCAGGGGCTCGAACCCTGGACCCATTGATTAAGAGTCAATTGCTCTACCAACTGAGCTACAAGTCCAAATTGTTAGTTTATGCTCATTCCGGAGCAGTCCAAATTACAACTAATTTTACATTTTTATTACACTTTTGATTTAAAAGGTAATTTTTAGGTTTGAGATTTTGCTCTAATATATTATAATATAATATATTTTTGAAGATAGAGCAAATGGTTAAGTATATTATTAAGAGTCAGATGCTCTACCAACTGAGCTAATGACCCACGAACAAACGTGGTTTTGTTACCAAAGATTTTGTTATCGATAACTGAGTTAATGACCCACGAATGAATGTGGTAACGGGTTTTATTATAGCACATTTTTGTAAAAATGCAACAAAATTTTTCAACTTGTTGATTTTTTTTTCTTACTTTACTATAATCAACACATAAGGAGATAATTAAATGAACAAAACGGTTATTGTTACAGGGGCGTCACGTGGTATAGGTAAAGGCATTGCTTTAGCGTTTGCTAAAAAAGGATACAATGTTGTTGTAAACTACGCTTCAAATGATGCAGCAGCAAATGAGGTTTTAAATGAAATACAAACACTTGGGGCTAGAGGACTTTTAGTTAAGGCAAATGTTGCCGACCCAGAAGATGTTAAAAAAATGTTTGATGAAACTATTAAAACTTTTGGCACACTAGATGTGTTAGTAAACAATGCTGGAATAAGTAAGGCGGGATTATTTATTGACCAAGACAATGATTCAATAGACAAACTAATAGATATAAATCTTAAGGGTACAATTTATTGCTCAAGAGAAGCTCTAAAAATTATGATGTCTAATATGAGTGGTAAAATTATAAATATTTCATCTATGTGGGGTGAGAGAGGTGGAAGCTATGAGGCCGTTTATAGTGCAAGCAAGGCTGGAATGATCGGCCTAACAAAAGCTTTGGCTAAAGAGTGTGGAACTATGCATATTAATATTAATGCTATTTGCCCTGGTGCGATTGATACAGATATGAGTAAGGATTTAAGTGTAGATACTCGCAAAATGCTCATAGAATCAACTCCATTTGGTAGACTGGGTAAACCTGAAGATATTGCTGCTTTAACTGTCTTTCTTGCAAGTGATGATGCGAGTTTTGTTACAGGACAGGTTATTACAGTTGATGGTGGAATTAGAATATAAAAGCGACTTTGTGTCGTTTTTTTATTTGACATATTAAGTTTAGAATAGTAATATAATATTAATAAACATTTTTGTTAAAAGGAGAAAATGGGATATGAAAAAAAAGATTTTAAGTATTTTGCTTATGTTCGCGTTTTTACTTCCTTGCGCTTTTGCTCTCGTTGGCTGTGGACATAAACACTCTTACACTGGTCACTTTGATTTAAAGTGTGACGGCTGTGGAGAGAGTAGAAATGAGATTGTTGTTTCTACAAAAGATCAATTAAAAGAACTTGCTGAGGCGGTTAATGGTGGCACATCTTTTGAAAATGTAACTATTAAACTTGATGCAGATATTGATCTAGGAAACGAAGAGTGGACTCCTATTGGATACGGCAATTCTGAGGCAAATGGCACAAAAAATGCCGGATACCGTTTTAATGGTACATTTGATGGTCAAGGTCACACAATTAGCAACTTAAAAGTTACAACATTCGTTGGTGGATCTTCTACTGCAAATGGTGCTACAGGTGTGGGTTTGTTTGGAGCAGCTTTCAATGCAACTATCAAAAATTTTACCATTAAAAACGCTACTATTAAAGGCAACCATTTTGTAGCAGCTGTTGTTGGTCATGCTAGAGGTACTACAATTGAAGATGTTGATGTCGAAAACGCTGACATTGATTGTGTTGTGCTAAACAATGATGAAAACGGAGATAAAGCTGGTGTAGTTGTTGGATTTATCGGAATTTCACCAGAAAAAGGCAGCTTAGTTAAAGATTGTTCTGCAAAAGACAGTACTGTAAAAGCTGGTCGTGATGCGGGTCAAATCATTGGTTGTTTTGCAATATTAGATATTAAAGGTACAGGTACTACAAATAGAGCTGTTCAAGAGGGTAATACTGCTACAAATGTTACAGTATCTCGAAATGAAGGTTCAACAGGTGCTAATATCAAAAACGAAATTGTTGGAAGAATTGAAGACCAAACAGCATTTAATTAAATTATCTAAAGTACAAAACCAGACCGATTCGGTCTGGTTTGTTTTTTACTTTTTTTTGTGAGACAATCCTAGAGAAATGTTTTAGTTTTATCCTACGCTTATATTTTGTATTTTTTTTGTTTTTCAAAAGAAATGGACAAATGTCTTTTTTTCTATTTGGTGCATAGAATACTCTGTAAGGAGTATAAGATTATTAATAAATTAAAGGTAAACATTGATCAAATAAAGCAAAAAATTGACTTTATAAAATTAAAAACGAGAGCAAAAATTTGTGTAAGTGTTAAAGCTGACGCTTATGGTACAGGAATGGTGCACATGGCAAAGGCAATACAAAAAAATGTAGATTATTTTGCTGTTGCGAATGTCTATGAATTTTCCGTGCTAAGGCGTCAAGGGATTTTTAAGCCGGTGCTGATATTGTCGCCAGTTCTTTATGAAGAGTTGGAACTGGCAATAAAACTGGGTGGAGAGATTTCTATAGATAGCGTCTTTAGGCTTCACCAAGTGCAAATGACTGCGATAAAATTAAATAAGATAGCAAAAGTGCATATTCAAATTGATAGTGGAATGCGTAGGTTTGGGGTTACTTCACTTAGAGAATATTTTGATATCCTTGACGCTATTAAAGATGGTACAAACGTGACTCTTGTTGGTGTATATAGTCATTTTTATAGTCAAGATTATAAAATTCAAGCTATGCAGCGTGAAATTTTTGAAAGGATAATTTTAGAGACACATAGAAAACAATTTTATCCTATGTTTCATCTCTCAGCAAGCAGTGGAGTGATGGAAAAAAAGAATGTTTTTGATATGGTGAGGCTTGGTATATGTTTATATGAACAATACTGCGAACTTGAAAGCCAGATTATTGCAATAAAAAAATTAAAAAAAGGAGAAGGACTTGGCTATGATCATGAATATATAGCAAATGAAGATACTTTGATAGGTGTTGTAGGTATAGGTTATGGTGATGGTATGTTTAGGTGTTATAGCGGGAAGGGATATGTTGAGATTTTTGGGGCAAGATATAAAATGGTAGGCAATATTTGTATGGACTGCTTATTTGTTGATTTGGGCGAAACGACAAAAATTAAAATAGGTGACTCAGTAAAACTTTTTGGAAATAGTGCTATTAATATTTGCGAAGTAGCTAAGAGCTGTGATACAATTACTTACGAAGTGTTGACTAGAATTACTCGTAGAGTAAAAAGGGAGTATTTATATGCAAGTAATAACTGGAGCATACCGCGGTAGAAAACTTTTAAGTGTTGGACCAGGCACTAGACCTACACTTACAAGAGTTAAAGAATCACTTTTTTCTATTATAAATGATAGAATTGAGGGTAGTTGTGTTTTAGACTTGTTTGCAGGCAGCGGTTCGCTTGGTATTGAATGTATTAGCCGTGGAGCAAAGCATACTTATCTTGTGGACATAAGTGCAGATGCGATTAAAGTTATTAAGAAAAACACTGATAGAATGCAAGATTTTACTATTTTGCAAAAAGATTATATGCAAGCTTTAAAAATTTTTACGGGTAAGGTGAAATTTGATTTAATCTTTTTGGACCCGCCATACGCTAGTGATTTTGGGGATAAAGCCCTAAATTACATCATGGAAAATGGATTGTTGAAAAATGATGGTTTAATAATTTTTGAACATTCTAGTAAAAAACATTTGATTTACGATAATGATTTGTTTATAATAACTAGGTCGAAAACTTATGGAGATAAGGTAATAGATTTTATTACCGCAAAATAAAACAATTTATGGATATCAGAGTAATAATTGAAGAATTAGAAAAAGAATTAACTGAATCAAAAAACTTCGTTTTTAACAAGAAGAAAGCTCTTGTAAACATGGACAAATGTGGTTCGCTTATTGAAGAACTAAAACATTCATTGCCTACTGCAATTCAAGAAGCTAACTATATTTTAGGACAAAAGGATAAGATTCTTCTTCAAGCTAAACAACAGGCGGAAAACACTTTAAAAGAGGCTGAAATTAGAGTTGAACAACTTGTGAGTGAAAGCTCTCTTGTGAGAAAAGCTGAAGATGAGGCTGAGGAAATTTTGGATAATGCTACAAAGAAAGCAAATCAAATGATGGCGGTTGTAAAATCTAACATTGATAAAATGCTCAAGTCTGTTGAAGACTACTTAATGGAAAACTTGAACATTGTGCGTAGCAATAGAGAAGAATTAAACGGCTCCATTTTAGCACCTCGCAAAAAATTTGATTTAGAAGATAAGTAAAATTAAACTGCAAATAAAAATGCTACAAATTGAATGCACGAATTTGGTAAAAACTAAAGTTCGTGCTTTTATTTTTGTGTTTTGCAAAAAAGTTTTAGATTGCAATATTATTGAAATTCCGCCAAAAGAAATAAGTCCAGTCGCAAAAACTATTGAACTGTTACATACTGATTTAGATAAAAATTTACAGCCATTTGTCATTTCAAAAATTCCAGATAATATACCTGCAGATAAGTTTCCAGGCAAGCCAAACATACACAATAAATTGTTTAAGGCATTTATTAAGTATTGAAAAATTGTAATATCAAAAAGAATTTGTGTAAATAAACAGAACACTGTTATATAAGCGCCTACAACCAAAACTGATTGAATGCTAGATGTAATGCTGCTAGAAATCAGATTTTTACTGCTTTGTTTTGGAATGTTGTTTTCTAAGAGGTCATATTTCTTGTTTTTAAGTGAAAGAATAAAACCTCCAAGAAAAGAGCCGAGTATGTGGGAGATGTATATAATAATCCCTATGAGAGGTGATCCAAACATTATCGTTCCTATTGTACCAACAACAAATAAAATGCCGGACGTAGAACAAAAACAACAAAAATGTTTTACTTGGTCATCTGTAACAAGTCCATTTTCATACAAGTCGCCAGTCATTTTTGCGCCTATTGGATAACCACATAAAATGCTCATGATATATACATATATAATAGATGACGGCGCATGAAAAACTTTATGTGATAATCTTTTTAATTTAGTTGTTAAAAGAATGGGTGTTTCTAGAGATGATAACGCTTTAGAAATAAAAATAAACGGAAATAAGGTAGGAAAGACTCCCATTGCAAACAAACTAAAGCCCGAAATTGTCGCATTTGCGTATTTTGTAGGATTGCTTATTAATATCACTACCAGAGAAATAAGTAAAATTGTTATTAGAAAATCAGATATTTTTATTTTACTTTTTTTAAAGGATAATGTATCATATTTATAGATAGTCATAATACATTTTATGAGTAGTGTGAGGGGACTATGATATTTGCAAAAGATGAATTGTCTGGAAATAAGAGAGTTTTAAGACCTGGTGTAAGTTCATATAATCTAATTATTGCTGCTTTTGCTTGTGCTGTTGGACTTACTTTTGTTCTTGCTGGAAATGAAACATGGCCAGCCTTTTTGTTGCTTTTATTTGGGGCTATTTGGAACTTCTTTTGTGATTTTAAAAAGTGGACATCTCTTATATTTGGGACTTTAGTAGGTGTCTTATATGCAGGCTTTGCTTTTAATAATGGTCTTTATGCCCATGCTGCATTGCATCTGCTATTTTATATACCTATGCAGTTTTCAGTATGTTTAACAAAATTTAAACAAATAGATACTGATATAGATAGAAATAAATATTTAAGCGGTACGCAAAAATATTATATTGTTTTGATTTCTTTCTGTGCTTTAGTTTTGGGCGCAATTATTACTGCGGGAATAGACAATGAAGTTTATTTTATAATGGATACAATTTCAGCAATTATGCTAGGTATTTCGGTTTATCTTAGAAACTATCGCTATCGTGAATACTTTATAGTTAGATATATGGCAATTTCAACTGCACTTATATTATGGATATTTGTAGCATTTACTTATGGTGTTACAACCGGAACTGTTATGATAATAATTTTATATATAATGTATTTATTGTCTGATATCTTTGGATATAAGGCATGGAAAAAGTCTTATGAATGGACGATTCCTGTACATATTACAACCGAAGAACTTGAGGAAGAAAAAAAGAAGGCTGAAAAAAGAAAGGCAAAAAAAGAAATCTTGCACGCAAAAGATGTAGAGGTTAAAGAAAAAACAAAAAAGAGAAGAACAGAGCAAGATCCTCAAATATATGCATAAAAAACTCCGCTACTAATAGCGGGGTTTTATTTTTACACAAATATTGTGCCAGTTGTAATGTCGGCATTGTGAGGTAATCCTATTAAAAGATTATAAATGTTAGAAGCTAATAAGTCAATATTTATTGACTGACTTTGACCATTGTCTAGATTGTCCATATCTTCTTTTCTTACAATAAGGGAAATACCGTCATTTAATTTGGAAATATTTTGTTTTCTATCTGCTTTAATGGCAAGTAATTTTACTGCTGGTATTGATTTTTTTATTTCCAAAACAGCTTTTTTTGTTATGCCGAGTAATGGGTAGAGTAAAAGTTTGTTTACTCTTGATTTCTTATATCTTTTAGATTCGATAGATGCCGTTGCTATTTGAAGTGATGAATACCTGTCACACATTTGCTTAATTCTGTTTTCTATACCTTCATTATAGTCGGCATACATAGAGAGTTGTTCAATAGGCATATTCCTAATATTATTTATAACCAGTGTTGCATAGCTTTTACTATCAACTTTAGGGTTGGTGATTAGTTCAGGTAAAACGTAGTCTGGTACTAAATTTTCGATTTGATATATTGTTTCACTTGACTCTGCTAATTTACGTATATAGCTTGCACTTCCATATTTTCCAAGTGGGGTTATTGAGTTGTATCCGTTATCAATGCGTTTAATCGTAAGTGGCGTTATATGGCTTTTTTGTTTTTTAATGGCTGTTAAATATTCTAAACCTAGTATGTTGTTTGCGCCATCAAAGAAATCTGATGGTATTGTATATTCTTCAAGTAATGCTTGTTGCATTGCTATGTTATATGAAAATCCATGGTCTAGATATGTTTTTAATCTATTTTTAAGTTCTTCAGGTTCGTTTATTTTTATATCAGCTATAGCGTTAAGAGTTTCCAAACTTCCGCATTCGCTGCCAAAAACTATGTGGCTTACATTTTTTATTTGAGAAAGTACCCTAATTGCTCCGCTTGCAAAATTTTCTGCACTTGAAAGAGCGTAAATGGTTGGAAGTTCTAAAACGGCCTCTGCGCCAGCTTTTATGGCAAGTTTTGCTCTAGTATATTTATCAAGTATAGTTGGTTCACCGCGTTGTGAAAAATTGCCACTCATAAGGCAGATTACAGGAAGTCCTGTAATCTCTTTTGCACGTTTTATTAAATATACGTGACCGTTTGTTAAAGGGTTAAATTCACAAATAATTGCACAATACATAAAAAATTTTCCTCGTTTGGTTTACTTATAATGAACTTTCTTGTATAATATTATATATTATTGTTTAAAGAAAATCAAGAAAGGTGAGATATGCGTAAAAAGAAAAATGATGTTTTTAGTTTTCTTATTAACAGGGCTAAAGGTTCAGGTAAAAAAATAGTTTTGCCTGAAGGTTCGGATCCAAGGGTCGTTGAGGCGGCAAAAAAAGCTTCAGTTATGGATCTTTGCCATGTTATAATACTTGGAAATGATATATTGTTATCTGAGAGCTTTTCAAAAAAAGAGCTTAGAAATATTACTATCATCAATCCTGCAACAGATGGGCATAGGCGTGCTATTTATGCAGACACTTACTATAACCTTAGAAAGCACAAAGGTATGACTCCTGAGCTCGCCTTGGAAGAAATGAAAGACAATAATAAATTTGCTATGATGATGCTTCATACTGGAGATGCTGACGGTGTTGCAAGTGGGGCTATAACTGAAACTGCTGATGTTCTTCGTCCTGCATTTCAGATAATTAAAGCAAAACCAAATGTTGGCAAGGTGTCTAGTTCATTCATAATCGAAGTGCCAGATGGAATGCCTTATGGCGAAAATGGTATGATTGTGTTTAGCGATTGTGGGGTTATTGAAAATCCATCTGCTGAAGATTTAGTAGATATAACAAATCTTGCTAGCGGAATTGCTAAAGATATTTGTGATATAAGGCCAAAAGTAGCATTGCTTTCGTTTACAACAAAGGCTGATGAAGATACTACAAGTCCTGCCGTTGTTAAAATGAAACAGGCATATAAACTTATAAGGCGAAACAATCCATCTCTTACTGTAGACGGCGAACTTCAAGGTGACGCAGCTCTTGTTCCATCAGTTGCAAAATTAAAAAGTCCGCATTCAGTAGTTGAAGGAAAGGCTAATGTCCTAGTGTTCCCAGATCTCATGGCTGGTAATATTGCATACAAACTAGTTCAAAGGCTTGCTGGCGTACGCGCAATTGGACCTATACTTCAAGGTTTAAATAAGCCAGTAAACGACATAAGTCGTGGCGCGACAAGTGATGAAATTGTATTAAATATGGCAATAACCATATTACAATCAAAAGGATAAAGGAGATTATTATGAAAATTTTAGTTATTAATGCAGGTAGTTCATCTTTAAAATATCAATTAATCGATGAGGCTACAGAAGAAGTTATTGCAAAAGGTCTTTGCGAAAGAATAGGTATCGATGGGGTACACACATACAAGGCCCATGGTGAAAAATATGTAACCAAGAATCCTATGCCATCACATTTGGAAGCTATTAACGAAGTTTTAAGTACTCTTATCGATGAAAAGATCGGCGTGATTTCTTCTTATGATGAAATTGAGGCTATCGGTCACAGAGTTGTTCACGGTGGTGAAACATTTACTAGCTCTGTAAAAATAACAGGGGAAACTTTTGCGAAAATGGAAGAACTTGTTCCACTTGGACCACTTCATCAACCAGCAAATCTTATGGGAATAAAATGTTGTGAGAAGATTTTACCAAACGTTCCTCAGGTTGCAGTTTTTGATACTGCATTCCATTCAAGTATTCCTGCACACGCTTATAGATATGCTCTTCCAAAGCAAGCATATACCGAGTGGCAAGTTAGAAGATATGGTTTCCATGGTACGAGTCACAGCTTTATTGCTAAAAGACTAGCAGAACTTATGGGATTTGAAGGTAAATTTATAATCTGTCACGTAGGTAACGGATCAAGCGTTTCTGCTGTTAACGGTGGCAAATGTCAAGATACTTCTATGGGTTACACACCACTTGAAGGTTTAATCATGGGTACAAGATCTGGTGATGTTGATCCTTCAATCTTGGAAACTGTTATGAATAAAACAGGAAAAACTGTAGGACAAGCTATTGCTTACTTAAATAAAGAAAGCGGATTACTTGGTTTATCTGGTGTTTCTGCTGATATGCGTGACGTTGAAACTATTGCTTATTCTGATGAACAAAGCGAAAGAGCTGATGATTGCAGACTTGCACTTAAAGCTTATGAATATAGAGTTAAAAAGTATATAGGTTCATACATTGCTGCTCTTGGTGGCGTTGATGCAATTTGCTTTACAGCAGGTGTTGGTGAAAACGGAAACGAATTCAGAGAAAATGTATTAACTGGTATGGAATGGCTTGGAATTAAGATCGATAAAGATAAAAATGGTAAAGACTTCAAAAGAGGCGAAGAAAATATTATTTCTACTGAAGATTCTAAGGTTAAAGTGTTTGTTATTCCAACAAACGAAGAGTTGATGATCGCAAGAGAAACTAAGGAAACTTTAATAAAATAATTGACAAATAAAGATTCGCGGGTTATAATAACCTAGCGTTAATCTAAGGGAGTAGTATGAAGATTGACATTAATGCTGTAAAAAATAGTGAGTTTTCGTTTGAAATTGAGCCTGATAGTGGTTTAATTGCAAACACACCTCATAAATTTGATGGACTTGCTAAAGTAAATGCTCGAATAGATTTTTATAACAGTGACAAACTTCAAATAACCTTTAAATTATGGATACCATGTATACTTATTTGTGATAGATGTGGTATGGAACTACGAAAAACCATAATGATCGAGTCTACTGAAACTTTTGCAAAAAAGCTCGATGATGACGAAGATTATTATCCATTGCGCGGTAGCATGGTTGAACTAGACGATGTTATTCGTAATATTATCGCATTTCATTTTCCATCAAGTGTACTTTGTAGAGAAGACTGTAAAGGGCTCTGCATGGTTTGTGGCAACAATTTAAATTTAGCTGATTGTGGTTGTCAAAAGGAAATAGGAAATAATAATCCGTTTGCGGATTTGTTCAAAAGAAATTAGGAGGAAACAAAAATGGCAGTACCTAAACATAAAGTATCAAAAGCAGCAGGAAGAAGTAGAGTTGCTAATTGGAGAGCTACAGCTCCTACTCTTACAACATGTCCACAATGTCATGAGCAAGTTCCAGCTCATAGCGTTTGTCCAGCTTGCGGATTCTATAAAGGCGACAAAAAAATGTTAGTAAAAGCTGATAAGAAAAAAGCTAACTAATTTATTAAAAACGGAGGCGAAAGCCTCTGTTTTTTTATGCAAAAGCACTCTTTTTTGCTATAAAAATTCGATTAGTGTTGCAATTTATTTGCAAGCAAATGCCTGTTTGTTATATAATCTAGGCTAGGAGTACTATTTATGAAAATTATTATTGATACACTTGGTGGAGACTATTCTCCAGATGAAATGATAAAAGGTGCTATTACTGCTGTTAATTTAATTGATGATGTTGAGATTATTTTAACAGGTGATAAAACATATATTGAAAACTTTTTGGTAGACTTTGGTTATAATGGTGGCAAAATCTCAATTTTAGATGCGCCTGAAGAAATTACTTGCAATGAGGCGCCAACTATGGCTATTCGTCAAAAAAAGAATAGTTCACTAGTTGTTGGATTAGATGCTCTTAAAGCAAACGATGATATTGTTGGAATGATTAGTGCAGGTAGCACAGGTGCTGTTCTTGCCGGTGGATTGTTTAGAGTTGGTCGAATGAAAAATGTTCTTCGCCCAGCACTCTCTCCATTGCTTCCAAACAAAAAAGGTGGAAAAACACTTTTAATTGATTGTGGTGCAAATGTGGATTGTAAGCCGGAATATTTGGCTCAATTTGCCGTTATGGGATCAGCATATATGCAGGCAATGTTTGGTATAGAAAAACCAAGAGTTGCTCTTGTAAATGTTGGAGTTGAAGATAAGAAAGGTAATGATTTAACACATGCGGCATTTGATTTAATTAAGGAAATTAAAGAAATTAATTTTGTTGGTAATATGGAAGCCCGCGATGCATTATCTGGCGAGTATGATGTCCTTGTTTGTGATGGCTTTGTTGGAAATGTATTATTAAAATCTACCGAGGGTGCTGTTACATTTGTGACAAGCGTGTTAAAAGATGCAATGCTTACTAGCGGACCTATTGCAAAACTTGGTGCATTGTGTATAAAAAAACCTTTAAAGAAACTTAAACAAACCATAAACTATACATCAGTTGGTGGTTCATTATTTGTTGGTATTGAGAAAATACTTGTAAAATCTCATGGATCAAGCAAGGCTGAAACTATTTTCTCTTGTGTTGCGCAAGTTAAGAGTATTTATGAATCAGGTTTCATTGATCAAATGCGTGAAAAATTAAAAATTTTTGACAAAGAAAGTGAAGTAAATGGATAACTTTATAAACGTTGAAAAAATAATAAATTATACATTTAATGATAAAAAACACTTAAAAATAGCACTTACGCATTCTAGTTATGCGAATGAACATAGATGTCAGTCTAATGAGAGATATGAATTTTTAGGTGATAGTGTTCTTGGCATGGTTGTGGCTCAAAGATTATTTGAAACAGTTAAGGCAAAAGAGGGCGATTATACCAAAATGCGTGCAGAGCTTGTTTCTGAAAAGTCACTTGCTTTTTTAATTGACGAACTTGGTATAGAAAAATTTATGTTTAAAGGCAAGGGCGAGGCTAAAAGTGATGTGCCTTCTAAAGCTTTAAAGTGTGACCTTTATGAAGCAATAGTCGGTGCCATTTTCTTAGATGGTGGACTTGAAAATGCTAGAAACTTTATAATTTCGACGCTTGGCAGTGCTATTGAAAACTTTCGTGTTGTTGGAACGCCGATTGATAATAAATCTAGATTGCAAGAATTGTGTAAGGCTGAAAAATTAAGATACACATATAGAAAGCGTGGTCTAAGTAATGCTCCGATATTTACAACAACTGTTTATATTAATGGAGTGAACATGGGCTGTGGAACAGCTGAAAATAAGCGCGATGCAGAAATGATAGCTGCAGGTGAAGCGTTGAAAAAACTTACAAAAGTATAAGGTAGGTAATATACGTGAAATTTAAAAAAATGGAGATACATGGATTCAAATCGTTTGCTGATAAACTAGAAGTTAATTTTGACTCTGGTATTACTGGTATTGTTGGTCCAAATGGTTGCGGAAAAAGTAACGTTGCAGACTCAATTCGTTGGGTAATGGGTGAACAAAGCGCCAAATCTATGCGTGGATCTTCTATGCAAGATGTTATTTTTAATGGTACAGAACTTAGAAAACCTGAGTCGTATTGTGAAGTTTCATTATTTTTTGATAATACGGAAAAGATATTTCCATTAGACTATAGTGAGGTTGTTTTATCTCGTAAACTTTATAGATCTGGTGAAAGTGAGTATGCTATTAATAAAAGTCCAGTACGTTTAAAAGACGTACTTGATTGTCTGCGTGATTCGGGGCTTGGTAGGGATAGTTATTGTGTTATCGGTCAAGGTAAAATTGACAGTTTAATTTCAGCAAAACCTGAAGATAGACGTACTATTTTTGAAGAAGCTGCCGGAATTAGTAGATTTAAGAGTAGAAAAATTGAGGCTGAACGTAAGCTTGAACGCACGAGAGATAACCTTACTCGTATTAACGATATTATTTATGAACTCGAAAAACAAATTGAGCCTCTTAGTAAACAGTCAGAAAATGCAAAGAAATTTTTAGAACTAAAAGAGCAACTAAAGTCTCTTGAGGTTAATATTTATATTGCGCAATATGACTCAGCAAGTTCATCAAAGGCTGAGATTGCTAATCTATTATCAGGTATAAATGAGGAACTTGAACAAAAACAAAAAGATTTAGAAGATGCACTTGTAAAATACGAAGAAAGTGTTAAAAATATAAATGAACTTGATGAAAAAATTGCCTTTCTTCGTGATGAATTATTAAATTTAACTGTTTCGCTTGAGAAAAAGAGTGGCGAGGCAAAACTTGTTCAAGAAAAAATAGCTAACATTGAGGAACAGAATAAAAAACTTGAATCAGAGATTAAACAAGATGAGGTTTTACAAGAATCTTTACAGAAAATAATTGAAGAAAAGAATATATCTCTCGAAAAAACAAGAGATATTTTATCTGAGCTTGAAAGACAAATCGCTAAAATAAACGAGGAATATTTGAGCGTTGTTGATAGAATTACAGCTGGCGAAATTGCTGCTGAAGAAAGTGGTGACGAAATTTTAAATGCAACAAGTAAACTTGGTGATGTAAAATCTTCACTTTCAAGTCTTACGGCTGAGAAAAATGTCTTATCTGAAAAACATCAAGAGCTCAATACAAGAAGAGATGAAATTGTTGCATCTAAGTCTGAGCTTAGTGTAGGCAAAAAGTCAATAGATGCAAAACTTGAAAAATTGGAGGAAGATAAACAGGGATTAAAATCAAAACTCCTTGAAATTTCTGCAAGGTTAGAAAATGAGAATGAGGCATACAATAAACTTTCAAAGTCCCTAGATGATATGAAAGTTGATTACCATGCAAAACTTAGTAAAGCTCGTGTTTTACAAGAAATGCAAGAAGACAATGAAGGTTTCATTGTTAGTGTTAAGCGCTTACTTGAGCAGGCAAAAACTAACTCAAACATTTCAAGCAGGGTAATGGGTGTTGTCGCTAAGCTTATGCAAGTTCCAAGATCTTATGAGGTAGCTATTGAATTTGCTCTTGGTGGAAGTGTACAAAATATTGTAACCAAAAACGACGAAGATACTAAGTTTTTAGTAAATTACTTAAAACAAAACAACTTTGGTAGAGCAACATTTCTTCCTATAAGCGAAGTAAAAGAAAGATCAGTTCCAGATAGTGTACGTTCAAAAATGAATATGACGGGTGTTATCGGTGTAGCAAGCGAACTTATATCTTTTAACAATAAGTTTGCTCCTATATTTAATCATTTGCTTGGAGGAACAGTAATTGTTGATAGTTTATCAACAGCTGTTACTTTGTCGCAAAAAACAGGATACGTGGTAAAAATTGTCACCCTTGATGGTGATATTATTAATCCTCATGGTGCAGTTACTGGTGGTAGTAGAAAAGAAACGTCAACTAATCTTATCAGCCGTGAAAGAGAACTTAAAGATTTATCTGCTGCATTAGAAGTTCAAAAGAATGATATTGAAGAAACTACGAAAAAACTTGAAAAGATTTTATCTAGTCAAGAGGCGTTAAATGCCGAAATTATAAAAATTAACACTTCTGTTCATGAAAGAGATGTGGAAATTGTAAAAGAAGAAGAAAAACGTGAATCTATCGAGTATCAAATTAACGATTTAGACAAGGAAGAACGCAGTATCGGATATAGTATTGAATCTCTCCTTGATAGATTGGAAATAATTGATAAGAAAATCGAAGACACTTCTCGTGTGCAAGATGAGATTTCCGAGGAAAAATCTAAAGCAACTTCTGCTAAAAATGAGCAAAGTAGTAGATTTGATGTTCTTAAAAAACAACGCGAAGTTCTCTATGAAAATATAACTGAACTCAAAGTAAAACGCGCTTCCGCTGATGCAAATATTGAGTCATGTGAAAGTGAACTTGAAAGATTTTCTTCAGATTTAGCCGTTTCAAATTATAGATATCGTGAAAACAAGCTTGCACTTCAAAAGAATTTAACAAGTCTTTCAGAATATCAAGAAGTTTTAGATTCTTACGCAAAAGAAAGTGTATTTGCTGAAAATATGGAAAAATTGCAAAAAACTCGTGATAAACTCGCAAATATGGACAATTATAAAAATGAGTTGCAATTAAAAATGAATGAAGCAGATACTAGAAAAATGCAGCTTACAGGCGAAATCCAAAGAGTAGGCGATAGAAAACTTAAAGAAGAAATGCGTTTAGCAAATATTGATACTGACATTGAGGCTATGCAAGAACGCGTTTGGGAAGAATATGGATTAACTTATGCATCGGCTCAAAGTTTAAAATTGACCGACTTTGACCTTCAAACCTCTCTTGTGACAAGCGGAAAGGTGAAAAGGCAAATTCAAGCACTTGGATTTGTAAATGTTAATGCTATTGAGGATTTAAAAGTTGTTCAAGAGCGATACGATGATATGAGTACTCAGCGCGATGATTTGGAATCTGCTGAAAAAGATTTGGTTAAAATTATAAAAGAATTAACAAATGAAATGGAAACCAAATTTAAGGATCAGTTTGATAAGATAAATGCAAACTTCCAAAAAATATTTACAGAGCTTTTTGGTGGTGGTAAAGCTGAACTTGCGCTTAACACTGAGAATGGTGAGAGTCTGCTTGAGTGTGGTATTGATATTAAAGCTGAGCCGCCAGGAAAGAAACTTCAAAGTATTTCGCTTTTATCTGGCGGTGAAAAGGCATTGACTGCAATAGCAATACTTTTTGCAATATTAAAACTTAGTCCTATGCCGTTTTGTGTACTTGACGAAATTGAGGCGGCACTTGATGATGCAAATGTTGAAAGATTTGCAAGATACTTGCAAAGATTTAGTAAAGATACACAGTTTATTGTTATTACACATAGAAAACCTACAATGGAACTTGCTGATTGCTTGTATGGTGTTACGATGGAAGAAAAAGGCGTTTCAAAAATGGTTTCAGTAAAACTTAGCGATGCAGTAAAACAATCTGCAGAAGGAAAATAATATGGGATTTTTTTCAAGATTAGTTGAGGGCATGAAGAAAACAAGAAAGTCATTCGGTGAAAAATTGAAATATATTTTCACCGGTAATGACATTGATGAAGATTTCTATGAAGAGTTAGAGTACATATTGCTCTCATCTGATATAGGAAGCGGAGCGACTGACGAAATATTAAGTTCACTCCGTGAAAAAACAAAAAAAGAAAAAATTAAAACCACAAATGAGTGTAAAGATCTTCTCAAAAATATAATGGTTGATATTTTGGAAGAAAACATGCCTGAAAAATTTAATTTTCCTATGGTTTTAATGGTTGTTGGTGTTAACGGCGTTGGAAAGACCACAACCATAGGCAAACTTGCAAGTAGATTTGATAAGGCCGGAAAAAAGGTTGTGCTTGCCGCAGCTGATACTTTTAGAGCAGCAGCTAGTGATCAATTAGAGATTTGGGCAAACAAAAGCAAGGTTAAAATTGTAACAAATAGCCAAGGTGCTGATAGTGGTGCAGTCGTATTTGATAGTATTAGCGCTGCAAAAGCACGTAAAGCAGATGTTTTGATAATTGATACAGCTGGAAGATTACATAATAAGTCTAATTTAATGCTTGAGCTTAAGAAAATATCTAAGATTGTAGAACGCGAGTATGGTGAAGCTCAGTACCACAAAATGATCGTAATTGACGCTACAACTGGACAAAATGCTCTAGAACAGGTTAGGTTGTTTGATGAGGCAGTTGGTTTAACAGATATTGCAATTACAAAACTTGATGGTACTGCAAAGGGTGGAATTTTGGTTACTCTTGCAGGCGAGTATCATGTACCAGTTAGATTTGTCGGTGTTGGCGAAAGCGTAGATGATTTACTAGACTTCGATGCAAAAGAATTTGTTGACTCAATTTTTGAATAACTCTTGACAACAATAAATATTTATCATATAATTGCTATGTAAAGTAAAATTGCTTTACAAAAATGGTGATAAATGTATGGAAGTTTTAGAAAAGGTAAATCTTACAATATTATTTGATATATACTCGAATCTTTTAACTGAAAAGCAACGTACTGTTTTTGAGATGTATATAAACGAAGATGTTGGTTTGTCTGAAATCGGTGAGAGTTTGGGATTTACTCGTCAAGCAGCTAAGGATACGATAAAGTCTGTTACTGCGCAGCTGTATAACTTAGAGGAAAAATTAAAATTAAAATCACATTTTGAACAAAATAATCAAATGATTGATGAAATCTTAAACCTTACTTCTTTTGCTGGAAAAGAGGACGAGATTAGAAAAACTTTAGAAAAACTAAAAAAGAATTTATAAGGAGCAAGAATGGCAATTTTTGGAAGTTTAGGTGAAAAACTTAATCACGTATTTTCTAAATTAACTAAACGTGGAAAGCTTACAGAACTTGAAATCAAAGAAGCTATGCGTGAAATTCGTGTTGCACTCTTAGAGGCTGACGTAAACTTTTTAGTTGCCAAAGATTTTGTCAAGAAAGTTACTGATAAGGCTATAGGTAGCGATATTATGACAAGTTTAACGCCAGGTCAGATGGTCGTTAAAATTGTAAATGAAGAGCTTATTGAACTTATGGGCGGCGGTAATGCTAAAATTGAAATAGCATCAGCACCTCCAACTGTAATTTTAATGTGTGGTCTTCAAGGTGCTGGTAAAACAACAATGTGTGGCAAACTTGGTTTGCATTTAAAAAAGCAAGGTAAAAAACCATTACTTGTTGCTTGTGATATATATAGACCAGCAGCTATTTCTCAGCTTAAAACACTTGGATCATCTATCCAGATGGAGGTGTTTGAGAAAGGTACAGCTAATCCTGTTAAAACAGCAGAAGATGCTATAAAATATGCTAAGCAAAAGGGTTACGACATAGTAATTATCGATACTGCAGGTAGATTGCATATTGATGAGAAACTTATGGACGAACTTGCAGATATAAAGAAAGCTGTTAAACCTAATGAAATTTTGCTTAACATAGATGCTATGACCGGTCAAGATGCTGTAACAATCGCAAAAGAATTTGATGAAAAGCTTGGAATAACCGGTACAATCCTTACAAAAATGGACGGCGATACCAGAGGCGGTGCAGCTCTTTCAGTAAAAGCTGTTACCGGAAAACCTATCAAGTTCTGCGGTATAGGTGAGAAACTTACCGACCTTGAACCTTTCTATCCTGATAGAATTGCATCAAGAATTCTTGGAATGGGTGATGTGCTTACATTGATTGAAAAGGCGCAGGAAAACCTAGATCAAGAAAAAATGAAGAAACTCGAAGAAAATATGCGCAAAAACACGTTTACTCTTGATGATTTCTTAACACAGTTTGAGCAGCTATCAAAAATGGGTAACTTGTCAGACCTTATTGCAATGATTCCGGGTTTAGGTATGAAAATTAGGCCAGATGATATTGACGAAAGTAAAATTAAAGTTTACAAGGCAATTATTCAGTCTATGACTATGAGGGAGAGGCTCAATCCTGACGAAATAAAAGCGAGCCAAAGAAAACGAATTGCAGCAGGTAGTGGTACTTCAATTCAGGAAGTAAACTCACTTTTGAAGCAATTTGAACAAACCAAAGCGATGATGAAGAATATGAATAGTCCAAAACTTCAACGTTTGCTTGGTGGTAGAAGATAGGACATACAACAGACAAATCTGTTTTATGATAATTTGAAATGGAGGGAATGAAAAATGGCAGTAAAGATGAGACTTACAAGAATGGGAGATAAAAAATCACCTTTCTATCGTATCGTTATTGCAGATTCTAAAAAAGCAAGAGATGGCGCTTACATTGACCTTGTTGGTACATACAACCCACTTGTTGAAGAAGGCGTTAAACTTGACAATGAAAAAGCTGCAAAATGGATCGCTAATGGTGCTCAACCTACAGACACTGTAAAAGCTATTTTAGTTAAAAACGGTGTTATAGCTCCAAAAAACAAAGCAGAAAAGAAGTAATAACTAGAGGTATCTGTTATGGAAAATGTTAAAAATGCAGTAGATTTTATTATTAAAAATCTAGTTGAAGACACTGATAGTGTTAATATTACTTGCGAGCAAAACGGCAACAATGTTGATTGCAAGGTTATTGTGTCTGAGGCTGATATAGGTAAGGTTGTCGGTCGAAATGGTAAAGTGGCTAATGCTATTCGCATGGTTGTTCGTACTATCGGTAAAAAAGACAACTTCAGAGTTAATATTAAAATTGATAAAGAATAAGAGAGTAGAACTCTCTTGTTTTTATAAGGAATAAATATGGAAAAAGTTACAATCGCAAAAGTCGTAAAACCGCATGGCTATAAAGGTGCAATGAAATTAAGAACTGAAACAAGAGATGAAATCGATTATAATGCAATAGATGGCGTTTTTATTGATGAAAACTTTTATAATATTGAAGATTCTTTTCTTGCAGGCGGAGAAGTGGTGTTAAAACTTCAAGGAATTGATTCACTCGATGCTGTAAATGTTCTTAGAAGAAAGGATATTAAAATTTCTAAAGATTATTATTTGCAGTCTAAAGAGGCTAATGAAATTTTAGTAAGTGAACTTGAAGATGCCAGAGTTGTGCTTACAGATGGACAAGAAATAGGTAATCTTATTAGCGTAGAAAACTACGGTGCTAGTGATTTAATCTTTATAAAATCTCAAAAGTACACTAATTTAATTGTTCCAAATATTGATGGACTAGTGATATCTTTTGAGAATGGTGTACTTGTGCTTGATAAAAAAATATTTTTTGAGGTGAAAACTCATGATTAGAATAGATGTTTTGACACTTTTTCCTGAGATGTTTTCACCTCTTAAAACAAGCATACTAGGAAAGGCGTTAGATAAAAATTTAATAAACATAAATATTATTAATATCCGCGATTTTTCAAAAGATAAACACAAAAAGTGTGACGATTATCCTTTTGGCGGTGGACCTGGAATGCTTATGATGGTTCAGCCTATTTATGATGCAATGTTATCTATTGATGGGTATGAAAATGCAAAAAAAATATATCTTTCACCAAAGGGTAAGGTTTTTAATCAAAGTATGGTTGAAGGCATGGCAAAAGAAAAACACATTATTTTCCTTTGTGGGCATTATGAAGGTGTTGATCAAAGAGTGCTTGATATCTTTAATTTTGAAGAATTATCTATCGGGGATTATGTTTTAACCGGCGGTGAATTGCCTGCAATGGTTGTAATTGATAGTGTTCTTCGATTTGTTCCGGGAGTTCTCGGCAGTGAAGAAAGTACTGGTGAGGAAAGTTTCTCTTCAGGCATGCTTGAGCACATGCAATATACAAGACCACAAGACTTTTTAGGATATAAAGTTCCTGATGTGCTTGTATCTGGTGATCATAAAAAGGTCGCAGACTGGAAAAAGGATAACGCTCTAAGTGAAACAAAGAAAAAAAGACCAGATTTAATGGGGGAATAGATGAAATACAATAAACAAGAATTATTAGATAAATTTGAAAAATTATTGGACATATTTCAATTTGATGGCTGGCATATTAAACTTGAATTTATAGAAAAAAATTGGAAAAATACAGGTAATGTAAAGGTTGATGTTGAAGACAAAACAGCGATTGTTTACTTAAATATTTTTAACCCAAAAATGGAAAATTTAGAGCAAGTATTGATTCATGAATTATGTCATATTAAACTTTGGAAACTCGATCAATATTGTGAAAGTTTATTAGATTCTACGTTTGATGATAAAAATTCTCCTGCATATAAGTTTGCTTACGATCAATTTATGTTACATTTGGAGCAAACTACCGAAGAAATTGCACGGACATACACGCGAGTTGTAGCTGAAAATAAAGAATGGTCATTTGGTAGATGTGAACAAAGAATGTCTTATAGAGAAAAAGATAGTAATAGTGAGGAATAGATGAAAATTAATTGGTTTCCTGGGCACATGAAAAAAGCCCAAGATGAGATTAGAAATAATCTAAAAATGTGCGATATTGTTATATACGTTCTAGATGCTAGAGCGCCTTTTAGCACGCTTAATTCTAATATTGATACAATAGTGGATCACAAGCCTGTTTTATATGTGTTAAACAAGAGTGATTTGGCTGATATGGGTAAATGCCAGGAAGCAATTAAAAGTCTCGAAAAACAAGGTAAAATAGCCTTAATTTTCAGCAATGATAATGCAAAACGAAAACTATTATTTGAATCTCTCTATAATTTGCTAAAAGAAAAAATTGAAAGATTAAAAGAAAAGACTATAAAGCGTCAACACAAGATAATGGTTATAGGTGTTCCAAATACTGGAAAATCTACAATTATAAATATGTTATGTGGAAATAAAAAAGTAATGGTTGGGGATAAGGCCGGAGTTACAAGGTCTTCAAGTTGGGTTAAAGCTGGTGACGATTTTGTTATGCTAGATACGCCAGGTGTATTACTTCCAGACATGAAAGAACAATATGTTGCGGACACTTTAGCATATATAGGTTCAATCAAAGATGATATTTTAGATTTAGAAGAAGTTGGTTTTAAGCTATTCAAAAAGCTTTTAAAAATTGCACCAAATGCTATTAAAGAAAGATATCGTCTTACAAATTTAGACGGCGAGGAAATAGATATCTACGATACAGTTGGAAAAAATATGGGTTGTCTTGCTCGTGGAGAAGTTGATTATTTACGTTTGGGAAAAATGATTATTTCTGACTTTAGAAGTGGTAGAATAGGCCGTATATCTTTGGAGTAGTGCTATGCGTGACATAATAGACAAATTAAAGTATGAAAAAGAGCTTGTAAGCCAAGGATATAATCTTATTGCTGGTGCAGATGAAGTAGGTCGTGGACCTTTAGCTGGTCCTGTTGTTTGTGCTGCAGTTATTATGCCTCTTGATGAAATAATCGAAGGCATAGATGATAGCAAAAAATTATCCGAAAAGAAACGTGAATTACTCTATGATAAAATTCTAGAAAAAGCCATTGCTGTAAGCATTGAATTTGTTGATGAGAAAGTAATTGATGAAATAAATATTTTGCAAGCGACTAAAAAATGTATGACAAATGCAATTAATAATTTAAAAATAAAGCCAGATATTGTTCTAGTAGATGCGCTTGACGGGCTTCAAATCAATGTTCCTGAAAAAGCTATAATAAAAGGTGATGCTCTTAGTTACTCTATAGGAGCGGCAAGTATTGTTGCAAAAGTCACTCGTGATAGATTTATGGTAGAACTGGATACAAGGTATCCAGAATATGGTTTTGCAAAACATAAAGGTTATGGAACAGCAGTTCATATACAAGCATTAAAGCAGTATGGAGCAACACCTGTTCACAGGCAAACGTTTATCAAATTTTTAAAGGAAAATAAGAATGCGTAACATAGACAAAGGAAAGATCGGTGAAGCTTTAGCAGAAGAATATTTAAAAAAACTTGGTTATGTTTTTGTTGAAAGAAATTACAAAGTAAAAGGGAGCGAAATTGACCTAATTTTCATAGATCCTGTAAAGGTTCAAATTAAAGAGTTAGATGCTGAGATTTTGGCAGGTAAAGTAAAAAAAGAGCTCCGCAGCAATATTATAAAAAACATGAAAAATATCTTGGTCTTTGTAGAGGTAAAAACTAGGACAAATAAGGTTTTTGGTGAGCCTTTTGAGGCGGTTAACTCTTTTAAACAAAAGCACTTATACACTGGTGCAAGCAAATTTATGGCGGAATATGGAATCAGTGGTCAAAGTATGCGATTTGATATAGTTTCGATTATAGACAAAGATATTACGCACATCAAAGATATATTTTAAGAAAAATGATGCAAATAAAAAATGTCGATTTTTTTAAAAAAACACTTGATATATCGATGTTTATGTGTTAGAATATTCCAAGAAAATTATTAAGTGGTCCTCTGCGCCATTGAGCTAGCATGAACACTTATCATACTAAAAGGGAGGCAAAAATATATGAGCAATGTATTAGAGCAGATTGAAAAAGAAGGTATGCGCGCTGATGTTCCTGCTTTTAATGTTGGTGATACTGTTAAGGTATATGTTAAAGTTATTGAAGGTACTCGCGAAAGATTACAAGCATTCGAAGGCGTGGTTATAGCTCGTAAAAACGGCGGTATTAGAGAAACATTTACAGTTAGACGTGTTTCTTTCGGCGTAGGAGTTGAAAGAACATTCCCACTTCACTCACCAAAGATTGATCGCATTGAAATCGTTAAGAGAGGCGAAGTTAGAAGAGCTAAATTATATTACCTTAGAGATTTATCTGGTAAGAAAGCTAAAATTAAAGAAGCAAAATAGTTTATTCCTCGGCAATGCCGAGGTTTTTTATTGCTAAATAATTGACTTAAAAAGGTTTACAAGTAGATTGAATATTTGTTACAATGATTTGTGGAGAGAAAATATGTTAGCAAAAGTTAAAAGTTTTGGTTTATCTGGTTTAATAGGTCTCCCTATAGATGTGGAGGTGGACGTTTCTAGTGGACAACCACACTTTGATATTGTTGGACTTCCAGATGCCTCAGTAAAGGAATCTAAAGAAAGGGTAAGGTCGGCAATTTCCAACTCAGGATTTAAGTTTACTAATGGTAAAATTACAGTCAACCTTGCACCTGCGTTTGCTAAAAAAGAGGGACCAGCATTTGACCTTGCAATAGCGGTTGCATACCTTTCAGCTTTAGGACAAATCAATTATGAAAATGCACAAAAGTATGTGTTTATCGGTGAGCTTGGGCTTGATGGTAAAGTTAGAACAGTTAATGGTTTATTACCACTTATAATATCTGCAAGGGAGCTTGGTTATACACATTTTATAATTCCTAAAGGCAATAGTAAGGAGGCAAGTTTCATAGGTGAGATTTCTTGCTTTGCATTCGAAGATTTATCAGACGTATCATCATTTTTAAGTGGAAATATTCAGATGGAGCCTATTAAGTATCAAGAATGGAAATATAATGGGCAAGGCTCATTTGGTGAGGATTTGTCTAGAGTTAAAGGGCAGTATGCAGCAAAACGTGCTCTTGAGATAGCTGTTAGTGGTGGACATAATATATTAATGGTTGGACCTCCTGGTAGTGGTAAAACTATGCTTGCTAAGTGTGTGCCATCAATACTTCCAGAACTAACCAAAGAGGAAGCTCTTGAAATTACAAAAATTCATAGTGTTGCAGGCGTGTTAGACTTAAATAAAGGTATAGTTACTAATAGACCATTTAGATCTCCACACCATACTGCGTCAACAGTTGCACTTACTGGTGGTGGAAGAGACGCAAGACCTGGAGAAATAAGTCTTGCACATAACGGAGTGCTATTTTTAGATGAACTCCCAGAATATCAGCGAAACACACTAGAAAGTTTGCGTCAGCCACTTGAAGATGGCGTTATTACTGTTGCTAGAGCAGCGTCTACAGTTGAATATATGGCAAATTTTATACTGGTTGCAAGTATGAATCCATGTCCTTGTGGAAATTATGGTTCAAAAGACTTGGAATGTACTTGTTCACCTAGTATGATTTCTAAGTATATGAAAAAAATATCTGGACCACTCCTTGATAGAATAGACTTGAAGATTGACGTTGATAGAGTATCTTTCTATGATTTGAAGGATCAATCTAAAGAAGAAACAAGTGCAGAGGTGAGGGCGCGTGTTAATGCTGCACGTAAAATTCAACTTGAGCGTTTTGCGGGTGAAAAAATATATTGCAATGCTAAAATGTCGAGCAAACTTATTCGCAAATATTGTGAGCTTGATGAGATGGGTGAAGCTTTGATAAAAAATGCCTTTGATAAGTTTCATTTATCTATGCGTGGATATAATAGAATACTTAAAGTTGCCAGAACGATTGCTGACCTTGAAGCAAGTGAAAATATCCAGGTTGAGCACGTTGCGGAGGCAATAAGTTTTAGAAATATTGAAAAATTGCATATATAGAGGGATCAATGAATAGAGAGATATTGATATTATCTAAGTTTGGTATACCTTGTAAGAAATACAAACTGCTTATGGGGATAAAGGATAAGAATAATTCTATCCTTAGTATACTTGTGTCAAAATCTTCTCAGTGTTTGGAAATTTTAGGTGAAGAGAAATTTGAAAAATTAAAAACTGAACTTGAACCTAAAAATATAGATAAATATGTTAAGAAACTACATAATATGGGTATGAAATATATTCTTTGTGAAGATAATGATTATCCTATAGCACTTAAATGTAGTGAAGAATATCCTTTAGTTGTTTACTATGTTGGTGATAAAACTTTACTTACAAAAAATATAATTACAATTGTTGGAAGTAGAATGCCAACAAACTATGGTGAGTGGGCTGCGGAAAAATTTACTAAAGATTTGGTAGGCGCGGGACTGGTTACAATGTCTGGCTTAGCATACGGTATTGACTCAATCGTTGCAAAAACTACGCTCGCTGCAAAGGGTAAAACGATAGCTTTCTTAGCTGGTGGTTTGGATAAAATTTATCCTGAAGACCATACAGAACTTGCAAGAAAGATTGTTAAAAATGGTGGACTTGTGATGAGTACTTATCCGCCTTATAAGTCTGCATTGAAATTTTCATTTTTGGAAAGAAATAAAATAATGAGTTTACTTTCAAAAGGCACGCTTATTGTTGAGGCTGGACTAAAAAGTGGAACAATTTCTACTGCGAATTATACAATAGATAATGGTAGAGAATTGTTTGTTGTGCCAGGTAATGTTAATTCACAAAAATCTGAAGGCTCAAACTTTTTAATTGAGCAGTTTCCTGAAACTTTTACCATAAGTTCTGAAAAGATTTGTGCAAGGCTTGGGGTTAAATATCAGTTACAAAAAAATGAAGCAACTACAAGTGCGCTAGATGATGACGAAGTCATAATTTTGGCAGCCTGCTTAGGTGAGGAAAAAAGCTTAGATGAAATATCTAATATCACAAAATTAGAGTCAAAATTTCTCTTAAGAAAGTTGACAATAATGGAAATTAATGGTTTAATTAAAAAATTGCCGGGTAATTTTTACATCGGTATAAAACAAAATTAGAGGTAGATATGAAGTTAATTTTAATCGAGGCACCAGCAAAACAATCCAGTGTTCAAAAGTATGCGGGAAACGAATATAAAGTTATTCCAACTTTTGGGCATATTAGAGATTTACCTGTTCGTGGCCTTGCTGTCGATGTTGACAATAATTTTGAACCAAATTATCAAATTATGGAAGATAAAAAGAAAGTTGTTAACAATCTACTAAAAGAAGCAAAGAATGCTGAAAGTATATTAATCGCAACTGACCCTGACCGTGAAGGTGAAGCTATAGCTTGGCACGCAGCAAACATTTTGGGCATAGATGAGAATGAGGCGTGTCGTGTAACTTTTAATGAAATTAGTGATAAAGCTGTTAAAGCTGCACTTGAAAAACCGAGAGCTATCGATATAAATTTAGTTGATGCTCAACAAGCAAGACGTGTTCTTGATAGATTAGTGGGTTACAAAATTTCTCCACTTTTAAAAAGAAAGATTCAGGGTATTGCTACGAGTCTTTCAGCGGGAAGAGTTCAATCCGTAACACTTAGATTGATTGTAGATAGAGATCGTGAGATTGAGAACTTTAAACCAGAAGAATACTGGACACTTGAGGTTAAACTTAAAAAAGATGGTTCAGATGAAATTATAAAAGCTACTTTGTCTGCCGGTAAAGATAAAAAAGTTAAAAATAAAGAGCAGATGGATCAAATATTGTCAGATATAAATAGTGCGGACTTTATTGCAACAAACGTAAAAAAGAGCGTTACGGCATCGCACCCATCAGCTCCTTTTACTACACCAACAATGCAACAAGAAGCAGGTAATAAGCTTGGTTTTAATCTAAAGCTTACAACTCAAGTTGCTCAAAACTTGTACGAAGGTGTAGACATTGTTGGAGAAGGTAAAACTCCACTTGTTACATATATCCGTTCAGACTCGGTTCGTGTATCTCCGGAAGCTCAAAAAATGGCTTTAGATTACATAACTGAAAAATATGGCGAGAAGTATGTTCCAGAAAAGCCTAGAGTTTACAAAAACAAAAAGGGTGTTCAAGATGGTCACGAAGCTATAAGGCCTATTAGTTTATCCAGAACACCAGAAAGCTTAAAAAATAAAATAGATAAGAATGCTTATAAATTATATAAGCTTATTTATGATAGATTTGTTGCTAGCCAAATGAGTGACGCGACATACAATTCACTTAGTGTTGACATTGAGGCCGCAGGTCATAAGTTTAAAACTACAGGAAGAACTCCTATTTTTGATGGTTATACAGCTGTTTACACAACAACTGTTGAAAATGATGATAATGACGATACAGCGGCAACTCTTCCTAAAATTGAGACAGGGGATCGTTTATTAAAACAGGAAACTAAGCCTGAACAAAAGTTTACAAAGCCACCTGCTCGATATAATGAATCTACTATTGTAAAAGCAATGGAAGAGAAGGGTATCGGTAGACCTGCAACATACTCTCAGACCGTAAATACGATATTAAATCGTAAATATGTTGAGAAAGAAGGTAAAGCACTTATTTCTACTGAACTTGGAAGAAAAGTTTGTGATTTATTAGTTCTTTTCTTCTCAGATATAATGGACGTTGGCTTTACTGCTGATATGGAAGAAAAACTTGATGATATTGAACTTGGTGGAAAAATCTGGCAAAAAGTTGTTGGTGATTTTTATGTCGATTTTGAAAAAGAACTTAAAGCTGCGTTTAGTAGCGATTATAAAGATAAGTCTTCTATTGAAGAAACCGATATTGTTTGTGACAAATGTGGTGCAAACATGGTTATTAGAGAGGGTAAATTTGGTAAATTCTTAGCTTGTCCAAACTATCCGAAATGTAAAAACACAAAACCTTTAGATGGTGAAAAATCTGAAGTGGAAGTTGTTGGCAGTTGTCCAAGCTGCGGTAAAGATTTGTTAAAACTCAAATCAAAACGTGGCAAAGTGTTCTATGGTTGTTCAGGTTATCCTGATTGCGATTATAAGTCTTGGGATATCCCAGCCAACGAAAAATGTCCAAAATGTGGTGTTGATTTAATAATAAGACCATTTAAAAATACAAAAGTTTTTCTTTGCAAAAAATGTGATTATAGCCGCAAGGAAGAAATAAAAAAAGAAAATAAAACTGAAGAGGAATAAGTTGTGATAGTAAATGTGATTGGTGCAGGCTTGGCGGGAACAGAAGCTGCTTATCAGCTAGCTAAACGTGGGTTTGAAGTTCATTTGTATGAAATGAAACCTACTAAGTTTTCTCCTGCACACACAAGTAAATCTATGGCGGAAATAGTTTGCTCAAATTCTTTTAAAAGTATTGAGCCAACCACTGCGTCTGGAACACTTAAAGAAGAATTAAAACTACTTGGATCTTTAAATTTAGATATTGCAAAAAAAGTTGCCGTGCCAGCAGGCTCGGCACTTGCTGTTGATAGAGATAGATTTAGTACAACTATCACTACAATTATAGAAAATACTCCAAATATTAAAATATTTCACGAAGAAGTTAAGAAAATTGATAGAGATATGCCAACAATAATTGCAACTGGACCACTGACTAGTGATGCTCTGAGCCGAGATATTTTAAAAATGCTTGGGGAATCTAACTTGTTTTTTTACGATGCGTCTGCACCTATTGTTACTGCTGAATCGATTGATTATTCAAAAACTTTTAATGCAGACAGGTATGGCAAGGGTGAAAGTGATTACGTTAACTGCCCACTTACCAAAGAAGAATATTATAGGTTTGTTGACGAGCTTGTAAAAGGTGAACGCATAGAACTTAAAAATTTTGAAAAGAAAGAAATATTCCAAGGCTGCATACCTATTGAAGTTATGGCTTCTGGTGGAAGGGAGTCTTTGAGATTTGGACCTCTACGTCCAGTTGGGCTTTTTTCTGGTGATGGTAAAAAACCTTTTGCTGTTGTACAACTTCGCAAAGAAAATACAAAAAGCGATTTATATAATTTAGTTGGATTTCAGACAAACTTGACATTTACTGAACAAAATCGTATATTTAAGTTAATACCTGCACTCGAAAATGCTGAATTTATTAAATTTGGTGTAATGCATAGAAATACATATATTAATAGTCCTAAGCATTTAAATCCAGATTTTTCACTTAAAAGCAATCCAAATATTTTCTTTGCAGGGCAACTCTCTGGGGTCGAGGGGTATGTTGAAAGTATTGCAAGTGGACTGGTTGCCGCTATAAGCTTAGCAAATAAACTTTTGGGCAAAAAACCATTTGAGTTTTCAAATAAGACAATTATCGGTTCGCTTTGTAATTATATTTCTACTGAAAATGTTAATTTTCAACCTATGAATGCCAACTTTGGCATTTTAGAACCTCTTGAAGAGTTACCAAGAGATAAACAGCTCAGAAAGAAAATGTATTTTGATAGAGCAGTAAAAGAAATGAAACGAATTAAGGAGATAGTACGTTAATGAAATTAATGGGAACAACAATTATAGGTATTAGTCGTAACGGTAAGACAGTGCTTGCTGGTGACGGACAGGTTACTGCTGGTGAAACTGTTGTTATGAAATCAAACGCTAAAAAGGTTAGAAGGATCTTTAACGATCAGGTTGTAGTTGGTTTTGCTGGAAGCACAGCAGACGCTTTTACACTTTGTGAAAAGTTTGAAAAAATGTTGCATAAATATTCAGGAAATTTAATGCGTGCATCAGTTGAACTCGCTCAAATGTGGCGTGGAGATAAAGTCCTTCGCAACCTTAATGCAATGATGATTGTTGCAGACAAAGAAACTATGCTAATTATAAGTGGTGTTGGTGACGTTATTGAACCTCAAGATGGTATTTGTGCTATCGGTTCAGGTGGTAATTATGCACTAGCAGCAGCACGTGCTCTTGCTGAAAATACTGATCTTTCAGCATTAGAAATTGCAAAAAAATCTATGAAGGTTGCAGGTGATATATGTATATTCACTAATGGAAACCTTACTGTTGAGGAGGTTTAGTTATGCAATTATCACCAAAACAAATTGTACATGAATTAGATAAATATATAATAGGTCAAGAAGGAGCAAAGCATTCTGTAGCAATAGCTCTTAGAAATAGATATAGAAGAAGTAAACTTGACCCAAAAATGCAAGAAGAAGTAACACCTAAAAATATTATTATGAAAGGTCCTACAGGTGTTGGTAAAACAGAGATAGCTAGACGCTTAGCTAAGCTTGTAAAAGCACCTTTTGTAAAAGTAGAGGCTACAAAATACACTGAAGTTGGATATGTTGGTCGCGATGTTGAATCAATGATTCGTGATCTTGTTGAAGAGGCTATTAGACTTGTTAAGAGTGAGAGATATGAAGGCGTTAAAGAACAGGCCGCAAAAGCTGTTGATGAAAGAATTAAACAACAACTTTTCATGCAACTTAGAAAAACTGACTCTACTAGAACAGATAATGAACTTCGTGAATACATAGAAGAAAATTTAAAAAATGGTGCATTTGAAAATAAAGAAATAGAAATTGATGTGGTTGAAGCTCCTGCACAAATGCAGATGATGCAAGGTATGGGTGTTGAAATTAACATTGGTGAAATTCTTGGCGGAATTATGCCAAAAAATAGAAAACGTAAAAAGTTTACTATTGCTGATGCTAGAAAAATGTTGCTTGCCGAAGAATGTGATCGTTTGATTGATCTTGATAGTGTAAATGCGGAAGCTTTACGCAGAGCTGAGCAAGAGGGAATTGTCTTTATTGATGAAATTGATAAAATTGCGGCTAAAGGCAATGCAAATAACAATGATGTTTCAAGAGAAGGCGTGCAAAGAGATATTCTTCCTATAGTTGAAGGTTCTACAGTTAATACAAAATATGGACCACTTAAAACAGATTTTATTTTATTCATTGCAGCTGGCGCGTTCCATATATCAAGAATAGAGGATTTAATTCCAGAACTTCAGGGTAGATTCCCAGTCGTTGTAGAATTGAATTCATTAACAGAATCTGATTTTGAAAAAATATTGAGCACAACAGAAAACTCTTTAATTAATCAATATACAAGTTTGCTTGCAGTTGATAATATAAACCTCAAATTTAAACCAGATGCTATTCGTGAAATTGCAAAAATTACAGCTCTTGAGAATGATACTCGTGAAAATATAGGAGCTAGAAGATTGCATACAATTATGGAAACACTACTCGATGATATTTCATTCAATGCTTGCAGTGATCTTCCTCCTGTTGAGGTTGTAATTGATAAAAATTATGTGCAAAAACATTTAGAAAAATTAATTAAAGAATACGATTTGAAAAAATATATCTTATAAGGAGAACGATATGATTATTAGACCAAAAGGAACAAAAGATGTACTTCCAGGCGAGATTGACGTTTGGACAGCAGTAGAATCTATTATTCGCGATACTCTTCGTATTCGTGATTTTAAAGAGATTAGAACTCCTGTATTTGAACATACAGAGTTGTTTGTTCGTGGTGTTGGTGAAGGCTCAGATATAGTAAATAAAGAAATGTATACTTTTATGGATAAGGGTGAAAGAAGTTTAACACTTAAACCTGAAGGTACCGCGTCTATTGCAAGAGCGGTTGTTGAAAATGGTTTAGATAATGAAGCTTTGCCTTTAAAGTTGTTTACATATACGCCATGTTTTAGATATGAAAGACCACAAACAGGTAGACTTCGTGAACACCATCAGTTTTCAATTGAAGCTTTTGGTTCGTATTCTCCAGCAATGGATGCAGAGGTTATAGGTACTATAAAAATGGTACTTGATAAACTCAACTTCCACAACTATACAATTAATATAAATTCAATCGGTTGCCCAGATTGTAGAAAAAGATATTTAGAAGAACTAAAAGCATACTACTCAAAATATATAAACACAATGTGTGAAGATTGTAAGGTTCGTTACCAAAAGAATGCACTTAGATTGCTTGACTGCAAAGAAGAAGGTTGCAAGAAATTTAAGGAGAGCGCTCCAAAACCTATTGATTATCTTTGTGATGACTGTAAAAACCATTTTGAGGGCGTAAAATCTTGCCTTGATAATGCTGGTGTAAAATATGCAATTAATGTAAATTTAGTTCGTGGTATTGATTATTACACAAGAACAGTATTTGAATTTTTAACAACTGAAAAGGGTGCACTTAATGTTATTTGTGGCGGCGGAAGATATGATGGGCTTATTGAGGGGCTTGGTGGAAAGTCGCTTCCAGCTGTTGGCGTAGGGCTTGGTATTGAGCATTTATTATTGCTTTTAGAGAAGAATAATGTCCCAGTAAGATTACCAGACTACAACAATTTGTATATTGTTTCTCAAAATAGTCAAGTATTAAGTAGTACAATACGTTTAGCAAATGAGATTCGTGCTTTAGGCATGGCTTGTGATTACGATTTAATGGACAGAAGTTTTAAGGCACAAATGAAATATGCTAATAAGATCGGTGCTAAATTTATTGTTGTACTTGGTGAAACTGAGCTTCAAACAGGTAGAGTTTTAGTTAAAAGAATGGCTGATGGTGCAACGGTTGAGTGTCAACTTGGCGCTAAAGCAATAATTAACACAATGCAAAGTATGATATAGGGGAATGAAAATGCAAAATATATCAGGAAAAGATTTTATAAATGTTATAAATCAAGAAAAGTATGTTGTTGTGGACTTTTGGGCAACATGGTGTGGTCCATGCAAGATGCTTGCCCCGGTGTTTGAAAAAGTCAGTGCTGAACTTTCAGATAATATTGATTTTGTAAAAGTAGATATCGACAGTAATCAGCAGATAGCAATTGAAAACAAAATTTATACCATTCCTACACTTGTAATTTTTAAAAATGGGCAGGAAGTTGCAAGAAGGTCTGGATATATGAGTGAAAACGAATTAAAATATTTTATAACAAATAATTGCAAATAGTAAAATTGCGGTTTTTGGGCTATATTTATAGTTATAACTATAAAATAATGCTAAAAAATCGCATTTTTTTATTTTTCTTGTATTGACTAATAATAACCTTTCTGATAATATTAAACAAAAGGAAGGTGCACGAGATGGAAAAACAAAAGAAGGTTTATTTAGATTATGCAGCAACTTCACCTATATCAAGTGAAGTTTATAGAGAAATGTTAGATGCGTATACAAAATATTATGGCAACACATCAAGTATATATTCTCTTGGTGTTGAGGCGGACAGTGCTTTAATGGAGGCTAGAGAAAAAATTGCTAATGCGATCGGTGCAGACGCTGATGAGATCTATTTTACTTCTGGCGGCTCTGAGGCTAACAATTGGGCAATTAAAGGATTAGCAAAAGCAAACAAGGATAAGGGAAACCATATCATTACTAGCAGTATTGAGCACCCATCAGTGCTTGAATCTTGTAAAACTTTAGAAAAAGAAGGTTTTAAAGTTACTTATATTCCTGTAGATGAAAAAGGTGTTGTTAATTATGCTGAAATTATAAAATCAATAGGACCAGATACTATTTTAATTTCTATAATGACAGCAAATAATATTGTTGGAACACTTGAACCTATCCGTGCCATCGCTGAGCTTGCTAAGGCGAATGATGTAATTTTCCACACGGACGCTATTAGTGCTATCGGAAATATTCCGATAGATGTAAAAGAAATAGGTATTGATTCTTTGTCTATTTCTGCACACAAAATATATGGACCAAAGGGTGTTGGTGCGCTTTATGTAAAAAAAGGTGTAAAGATTGACAATCTTATTGATGGTGGCGAACAAGAATTTGGTAAACGTGCAGGAACAGTAAATGTACCAGCTTGTGTTGGTATGGGCAAAGCCGTAGAACTTGCTTGCTCAAATATTGAAGAAGATATCAAGTATATGAAATCTATCCGTAGATATTTCTTAAAAACTATTTCAGAAAAAATTCACAATATTGCATTAAACGGACATTCAACTCAGCGTATTCCAAACAATGTTAGTATTTCTTTTGAGGGTGTTGAAGGAGAGGCTTTAGTGCTGCTTTTGGACAAAGAAGGGATTTTTGTTTCTACAAGTTCAGCTTGCGCGTCAATATCTCTTACACCATCACATGTGCTTACATCAATGGGATTAGATGAAGATGTTGCTAGATCAACAATTAGATTTACAATAGGTAAGTCTACAACGAAAGAAGAAGTTGATTATGTGGCAGAAGCTGTTAGAAAATGTGTAAAAAAATTGCGTAGTATTTCTGCAATAAGAATCTATAAAAATAAGGTGGAATTGTAGTATGTATAACGAGAATATTTTAAATGAATTTTATAACCCAGACAATGTAGGTGTTATCAAAGGCGCAAGTGCTGTTGGTAAAATTGTAAGTGATGTTTGTGGTGAAATAGTTAAAATCTTTGTAAAAGTTGAAAATAATAGAATTATGGACGCTAAGTTTCAAACATTCGGTTGTGCTGCAGCCATTGCTGCAACAAGTATGGCAACAAGAGAAATTATAGGTAAGACTCTAAGTGAAGCTGCAAAAATTACTGAAAAAGATATTTTAGCACTTACTGGTGAACTTCCTGAAATTAAGATGTATATACCAGAGTTGATTGTTGCAACTATACAAGATATGATTGAAGATTATAATAAAAATAACAAATAAAGCGCTAAGGGGTGCTTTTTTGTTTGTGTATAATTTTGACAAATTTCGACATACTAGAGATAAGGGAGGTGCAAAAGTATGTGCGAATGTATTAAGTGTAGTATCACTTCATTTTTAGTCGGCGTAGTCGTTGGTGGCATAATAGTAATCACCAACAAAAAAGTTGAGAAGACTCTTCAAAAGGGTAAAAATATGGCTGAACAAAAAATTGAAGAAATCAAAGAAAGTGCTGCAGATAAAATGGAAGAAACTGCAGATAAAATCGATAACGTTGCAAAAAAATTAAAAAAGTAAGAGATTAAAATAGTAGACAAATTTTTTCAATTTTGATATCCTGAGACTGAGGAGAACTTATGAAGAAGATTGGTCTAGATATAGGTACAGTAAGAATAGGAGTTGCAACTTCAGATATTCTTGGCATTATTGCCAGTGCATATCAAGTGTATACGAGGAAAAATTTAACAGCAGATGCTAAATATATGTCAGACCTAGCGCAAAAACTTGAAGCAGATGGCTTTGTTTTAGGACTTCCATTAAAGATGGACGGAACTGAAGGACAGAGCGTTCAAATGGTACGAGAATTTGCCGCAGAACTCGAAAAGTATACAAAATTACCTATATATTTTCAAGACGAAAGGTTGACAACTGTTTCGGCTGAGCGTATCCTATTAGAAGCAGATATGCGAAGAAAAGATAGAAAGAATGTTATTGATAGAATCGCTGCAACTATAATTCTTCAAGCATATTTAGATAAACCAAAAAAGGATTAGGTAGAAATATGAAAAAATTTACAAGCAAACAAGTTGTAGAAACATTTGGAGAATTTTCAGTACCAGGCAAAAAAGGTGAGATTTACGCATTTGTTTTTAACACATTAATATATGAAGAATCAAAGGATTGGGCTTGGTGTTTGGCTAGACCAAAATATATTGACAAGTCAATTATGGGAGAAAACGAGGTGGTTCTTTTTAAAATTACATACAATATTGACCCGAAAAATAGTGAATTAGTTCAAATTGATTTTATTCCAGACATCGATTTAATGAATGAAGTTGTTGACGCTTATAATGAGACTATGGATGAAGAAGAGATGTCAGCAAATTTAAAAAATAAAGAATAAAGACGTAAATTGTTTGTCAAACTATTATTTTTTGTTTATAATAAAGTTAAGGAAGGTGTAAATTATGAACGAAGAAAACAAAATGATAAATGAAGAAACTCCAGATTCTATAGATCATATGATTAACGATGATGACGATGTTATTACTCTTGTAACTGATAATGGTGAGGAAGTTGACTTTATTGAGGTTGCTGGTATTGCGTATCGTGGCAATTTCTATGCAATTTTACAACCTGTCAATTTGATTGAAGGAATGGATGAAGATGAAGCTTTAATCTTTAAAGTTACTCGTGGTAAAGATGGAGAAGATAAGTTTGAAATTGAACTTGATGATTCAATTATTGATGCAGTATTTGTTGAATATAACAAATTGATTGACGAATCTGAAACTCAAGGTAACTAAAAATAAAAACTAGGTGCTAGGCATCTAGTTTTTTTATTATTTATAAATAAAATTTATTAAACTTACTTGCAATTTTTTGCACACTATGTTATATTACTTGCATCACACACTTGGTGGATAGGTTTACTAGTGCCAAAATTTGGTTATAAACCTAGATGAAACCAAGGAGGAAATAAACTAGGAGGGAAAAAGTATGTCAGTAGTATCTATGAAACAATTACTCGAAGCTGGTGTTCATTTTGGTCACCCAACACGCAAGTGGAATCCAAAGATGAAGAAATATATTTTTACAGCACGTAATGATATTTATATTCTTGATCTCGAGACAACAGTTGGTTTAATTGATGAAGCTTATGCTGCAATGAAATCAATCGTTGAATCTGGTAAATCTGCACTTTTTGTTGGTACAAAAAAGCAAGCTAAAGATGCTGTTATTGAAGAAGCACAGAGATGCGGAATGTTCTACATGGGCAACCGTTGGCTCGGTGGTACGCTTACAAACTTCAAAACTATCCGTTCAAGAGTTGATAGACTTGCAAAACTTAACCAAATGGAAACAAATGGTGAGTTCGATCTTCTTCCAAAGAAAGAAGTTGCAAACTTAATCGCTGAGCGTGATAAGCTTGAAGCTAACCTTGGTGGTATCAAAGAAATGAGAACTCTTCCAGGCGTTCTTTTTGTAGTAGACCCTAAGAAAGAATACATTGCTGTTAGAGAAGCTCGTTCACTCAACATTCCTATTATTGGTTTAGTTGACACTAACTGTGATCCAGATGATGTTGACTATGTAATTCCAGGAAATGACGATGCTATCAGAGCTGTTAAACTTATTGCTGGTGCTATGGCTGATGCTTGTATTGAAGCTCGTGAGGGTGAAGAAGGCTTAGCTAAGATTAAAGAGGCTGAAGCTGCAGCTGCAGCTGAACCTGCAGTTGAAGAAGCTAAAGCTGAAGAAACTGTTGAAACTGTAGCAGTTGAAGAAGTTAAAGCTGAAGATACTGAGCCAGTAGCAGAAGTTAAAGAAGTAGTTAAGAAAGCAAAAAAGATTGCACCAAAAACTAAGACTGAAAGTGAAGAACAAGAATAATTAATTCAAGGAGAAATTATATGGAATTTACTGCAAAAGACGTAGTAGAGCTTAGAGAAAAAACTGGAGCAGGTATGCTTGATTGTAAAAAAGCCCTTACAGATTGTAATGGTGATATGAGCAAAGCTGTTGATATGCTCCGTGAAAAGGGTAAAGCTGCTGCTGCTAAAAAGGCTAGCAGAGTTGCTGCTGAAGGCGCTGTATTCTCTTACATTCATATGGGTGGAAAGATTGGTGTTCTTTTAGAGATCAACTGTGAAACAGACTTCGTTGCAAAAAGCCCTGCATTCCAAGAACTTGGACATGATGTAGCTCTTCACATTGCTGCTGCAAATCCAAGCGTAGTATCTGTTGAAGAAGTTAAAGCTGAGGATATTGAAAAAGAAAAAGAAATCCTTAAAGCTCAAGCTCTTAACGAAGGTAAGCCAGAAGCTGTTGCTGAAAAGATGGTTGAAGGTAGAATTAAAAAATACTACAAAGAAGTTTGCTTACTTGAACAAGAATTTGTTAAAGATCCAAGCAAAACAATCAACGCTCTTATCAGTGAAGCTACAATCAAAATCGGTGAGAAAATTTCTATCCGTAGATTCGTACGTTTCGAAATGGGTGAAGGCTTAGAAAAGAGAAAAGATGATTTTGTTGAAGAGGTTGCTCGTCAATCTGCTAACTAAATTAATCAATAACGCGGAATTTTATCCGCGTTTTTTTGTGCTTAAAATTTTTCGATTAATTTTAGTTGCAACTTTAATGCTACTTAATGTATTATATACTTATATAATTTATGTAAAGGAGCTTTTATGGCTGAAATTGAAGAAGAAATTCAAATGATTTTTATGGAGTTTGAAGAAGAATTAGAAAAGGGTGTCACTTTCTTTAAGGGTGAGCTTGATGGTATTCGTGCAGGACGTGCTAATCCAAGAATACTTGATAAAGTGTTAGTAGACTATTATGGAACGCCAACACCTATTCCACATATGTCAAATGTGTCTGTACAAGAAGGTAGATGTCTTGTTATTTCTCCGTGGGACGCAAGTTTAATAAAAAATATTAGAAAAGCAATCTCTGAATCTGATATAGGTATTATGCCAACTGATGATGGTAGAGTTATTCGCCTTACTTTCCCACAATTAACAGAGGAAAGACGCCGCGAACTTGTTAAAGAAACAAAGCGTATTGCTGAAAATGCAAAAGTTACTTGCAGAAATGCGCGTAGAGATTGTCTTGATTCTTTAAAAGCAATGAAGAAAGATGGCACTGTTACTGATGATATGATGGCGGGTTACGAGAAGGATATTCAAAAGACTTTAGATGCAACTATTGTAAATATTGACGCTATTATGGATAATAAAGAAAAAGAAATTATGCAGGTATAATATCTGCTATCTATTACTAACATTAATTAGGAGCAGAATATGTGCTTATTTAAAAAGAAAAAAACTGAAAAACATGAAATTGACATGAATAATATTCCAAAACACGTTGCCTTTATTGCTGACGGTAATGGTAGATGGGCTAAAAAACGTGGACTCCCTCGCTTTGAAGGTCATAAAGAGGGTGATAAAGCGATTAGACGTGTGCTTGATCGTTGTGCAGAACTTGGAATCAAAGTCGCATCTTTCTATTGTTTTTCAACTGAAAACTTTGCTAGACCAAAAGATGAGGTTGAATATATTTTTAACCTATTTAGAAAATATGGCGATAAAGTTGATAAATTTATAGAAAAAGGTTATAAAGTTCGTTTAATGGGAGATATAACTCTTTTTCCAGAAGATATGCAGAAAATTTTAACCGACCTCCAAGAAAAGACAAAAAACTGTGACAAACTTATTTTTAACTTTGGGTTTGGATATGGTGCGCGCCATGAACTTTGTGATGCAATAAATAAATTAATAGCAGATGGAGTAAAAGAGGTTGACGAAAAAACCCTAGCAAATTATCTCTATACTGCAGGTCTTCCTGATCCAGATTTGATTGTTAGAGCAAGTGGTGAGCAGAGACTTTCTAACTTTATGCTTTTCCAAGCTGCTTACAGTGAATTTTATTTTCCTAAAACCCACTGGCCAGATTTTGATGCTGAAACCGTTGATGAATGTGTAATTGCATATCAACAACGCAATCGTAGATATGGTAAAATCTAAGGAGGATATATGTTAAAAAGAACTATTACAGGTCTTGTTATTGTTTTACTTTGTGCAGGTTTTATCGCACTTAGAGAGGTTTCTCCATTCTTCTTTGATGCATTTGCATTGATAATTATTTATGGCTGTTTAATAGAGATGAATCTCTCACTTGATTTATATAATAGAAAATCATCGAAGATTCTAGCGCTTATTTATCCACTAGCACTTTTTGCAATTTTTGCATTTATCCCATCATCATCTTTGGCAGGAAAAGAGTTGATGTTTGTTTTATTAGCATTACTCTTAGCTTTTGCTGCTAGCATGGTTAAGGAATTAATTATTAATACAATGAAAAGACGCAATGGTGAAATTGAAAAAGATGAAAAACTTTTAAACGCATCTCTATTAAATGAAACGCGTGACACAATTTCAATTTTAATATATCCAACAACATTACTTGGCTTTTTCTTTGGTATAAATCATTTAGGGCACGAAGTGGGATATGTTGGAATTATTTTAGTGTTTGCAGTAACAATGTTTACTGATGTGTTTGCTTACCTTTTTGGATCAATTATTAAAGGAACTAGAATGGCACCTGAAATTTCACCAAAAAAGAGTGTAGCAGGTATGATTTTTGGTTTTGTTGGTGGAATTGTTGGAGCGGGACTTGCCCTTTGGCTTTTTTACTTTGAAGGGTTGTTTGCAAGCAGTTTAGTTCTTATTCCATTATGGAAAGCTATTTTAATGTTTGCTGTAATCGGCATTTTTGGCTCTCTTTTAACACAAATGGGTGATTTAGTGGCATCTGCCATAAAAAGAAAAGTTGGAATTAAAGACTTTGGTTCGATCTTTCCTGGTCACGGCGGATTTATGGACAGAATGGACGGACTTATGTTTAATGTTGCTCTTGTATACTTAGTATTTGTGTTGTTTTTGTAATTTTTTGGTAAAAATTTTAATATAATTTAAGGAAATATATGACTATTTTATACATTTTACTAGCTCTTTTAATACTTTTGGTTTTAATCACAGTTCATGAACTGGGACACTTTATTGCTGGTAAAATTTTTGGATTTAAAATAAATGAGTTTGCCATAGGCTTTGGTAAGGCTATTTACAAACGAACAAATAAAAATGGTGAAGTATTTTCAATAAGAATTTTACCACTTGGTGGTTTTTGTGCCTTTGAAGGTGAAGACGAGGAAAATCCACACCCAGGAGCTTTTAATAATCAAAAACCATGGAAGAGAATAATTGTGCTTTTATCAGGCGTAATTTTCAACTTTATGTTTGGAATATTAATGAGTGTGATTTTTCTACTTGTAAATGGTTATTTTTTACCTAAAGTTGCAGATTTTGCACCAGATAATGTGAATGTAAACTTGCAGAAGGGGGATATAATTCAGCAAGTTAATGGAAAAGATGTTGAAATTCATCGCACCTTACAAGATATGACAGGTAAAATAGCTGCAGGTGAGGAAATTGTTTTAACAATAAATAGAAATGGTCAAATTATTGAAGAAACTGTTAAAAATTACAAGCATAAGGACTTTTATTTTGTAGCAAAAGAAACAGGATACACTTTGTATACAGAGTCTGGTGATAAAATAGTTAATCTTGAAGGATTTAAAAATCAAGTTTTAAATTTTGATGTAAAAAAAGACGATAAAGGAAACTATACTTCTTGGGCACCAGATCAAACTTATTATACAAATATACGAATTTATTCTCCTAAGAAAAATACAGGGTTTGAGCTTTATACCAAAGATGGTGAAGAAATTGCCTTCGAAGATTTTAAAGCGGACGTAGAATCGTTTAAGGTTGTGAAGGGTGATGGTGATGAATACATTGCTTGGACCACTGAAAAAGAATATTATAAAGACACCACTGGTCAAAACAAATATACTATTGAAGAACTTGTTTCTGCAGCAGAGATAACTTTAGTATATAGACCTTATACTGTTGATGAACTTAAAAATATTGCAGGTATTACACTTGCCAAAGAGGGGACTTCTCTGGGGTTAATACTTGGATATGAGCATACAAATTATGGTTTTTTTGATGCTTGCGTTCAGGCTTGGCCATTTTCTTTCTATATTTGTGGATTGATCATATCTACTCTAGGTGGATTATTCACTGGTGCAACTAAACTTTCTGATATGGGTGGTACAATTACAGCAATATCACAAATGGCGGATATTTCTCAGGCAAGCTTTGAGTCTCACAGCATTTCTCAATTTTTACTATTATTCCCATTACTTGCAATGAATTTGGCGGTGATGAATGCTCTTCCTATACCAGCACTTGATGGTTTCCATGTTGTGTTTGTTTTAATAGAGTGGATTATAGGAAGACCTATTAATAAAAAGGTAGAAGGCTGGATAAACACAATAGGATTGTTTGTATTGCTTGGTTTGGTTATATTCTTTGATGTTTATCACTTCTTTATTGCTTGCAGGTTACTCCTATGACAAATTGTAAAATAATAGAAATTTTAAATAATGAAACGGAAAATAAATTTGGATTTAAAATGAAAAATGCCACCTTAAAACAAGGTGGCAATATTTGCGTCTTGGAAATATATTATAAAGACGGCATAATTTTGTCTATAAAAGATAGGTTAAATCTTGAAAAAACCATAAAATCTAATATGCCGCAAGATTTTGTATATGAGATAAAATTTATCAAAAATTTTGTTAACAAGGATTCAATTTTACCTCAAATTGAGTACTATTTTAAGAAAAATTGTCCTGCAATTTTGCATGCAGTAGGGGAGATTGAGGTAAAGGAAAGTGCTAATGTCAATCTCTTAATTGATGAAAAATCTTATGAACGGTTTGAAAATAAAAGAATATTGGCCGATATTACAAAATTTCTAAACGAATATTTTTGTTTTGATTTTAGTTTAACAGCAATTCCTTTTCAAATCGCTGAAGCTTCTGCAAAACAAGAAGAACCAGAGTTTGATTTAGAAGTTTTAGAACCTAAAGTCCGAACAATTGATGTTACAGATGTTATGAAATATATAGGCGAACAAATCGATGACAAGCCAGTATATATTAAAGACGTTAAAACACCTATTGAAAGTGTAGTAATTTGTGGAAAAATTACATTCTATAATGATGTGGTTCGCAAACCTAAGGAAAAAGAAGAGAAACCTAAAAAAGAGGCGAAGACAAACGAGGAACTTGAAAAACAAGCTGAAGAGAATTCTAAAGCTGAGCAAAGCGTTAGAAAATATTATAGAATAGCGATCGAGGATTTCACTGGAAAAATGAGCTGTATTGCTTTTTCTACTAAGGGGACATTAGCACTTTTAGATGCACTTACTGTTGGAACAGAAGTTGTAGTTCGTGGAAAGGTTGAAGAAGACAAATATTCAGGTGGAGTAAGTATGGTAATAAAAGAAATTTCTACTTGTAAGCTCCCTTCAGATTTTAAAGAAGAAGTTTCTTGGAAAAGTGAGCCGAAAAATTACAGATATGTTTTTCCTGAAGAAGTTGAGTCAAAACAGCAGGTAGATTTATTTGCTTTTTCAAGTGGTAAAGAAAAACCTATTCCTGAGCACATAAAAAACAAAGATTTTGTCGTATTTGACTTTGAAACAACGGGTCTTCATGTTTTTGAAGGTGATAAGATTATAGAAATCGGTGCTGTGAAGATTAAAAATGGCAAAATTACGGAACGATTTATGTGTTTTGTTAACCCACAAAAACCTTTATCTAAAGAAATAATTGAACTTACAGGAATAACGGACAAAGATTTAGTCGGTGCACATTCTATTGAACAAGTGATGCCAGACTTTTACAAATTTACTAGAGGTGCTGTTCTTGTTGGTCAAAATGTCTCTTTTGATTATGGTTTCTTAAATCACTATGGTAAAAAGTGTGGATATAACTTTGAATCTGAAATGGAAGATACTTGGACGCTTGCAATGCAAAACCTTAAAGGTTTAAAAAATTACAAATTAAAAACAATTTGTGCTAAGCTTGGTGTTAGTCTTGAAAATGCACACCGCGCTGTTCATGATGCTATGGCGACAGCTGAATGCTTTATAAAATTATACGAAATTATTGAACAAAACACTTGATTTTAATGGACTTGTATTATATAATATCATTATAAACTTATCTTTGGGAGTGGCAGGCGCCACTCCTAAAATTTTGCAGGGAGGTTTTTATGGCACGCGTTGCAGAAAATGTTTATGATTATATTGAACCTATTGTGAAAGATTTGGGTTATGAACTTGCCGATGTGGAATATGAGAAAAAAGAAACAGGCATGAATCTTACAATTTATATCGATTCATCTAAAGGTATTTCAATAACTGATTGTGAAAAAGTACATAGAGCAATCGATGAACCTTTAGACAGTTTGAATCCAACAGGCGATAAGCCATATATTTTAAACGTTTCATCACTTGGTCTTGATCGTCCATTTAAAACGGACAGAGATTACGCTCGTAATATCGGTGAAAACGTGGAGGTTAGATTGTTTAAACCTATTGAAAAACAAAAAGTTTTTGAGGGCAAACTTCTTGGGTTTGATAAAGACAATATTAAGATACTTTTCGGCGAAAAAGAATTAGAAATAGAAAGAAAAACAATTTCAAAAATAAGTAAGGTAATAAATTTTTAGGAGGATTTATGGTTAACAAAGATTTTTTCTTAGCACTTGATGAATTAGAACAAACAAAAGGAGTAAAAAAAGAGTTCTTTATTGAAACACTTGAATCTGCACTTGTTGCAGCTTATAAAAAGAACTTTGGTGAGGCTAAAGCTGTTACTGTTAAACTTGTTCCTGAAAAGAACACAATAAAAGTATATGCATATAAGACTGTTGTTGAAGAAGTAACTGATCCAGACACTGAAATATCTCTCGAAGAAGCAAAGGAAATCAAAAAATCTTATAAGATCGGTGATAATGTTCAAGAGGAAGTTACACCAAAAGATTTTGGTAGAATTGCTGCTGGTACTGCTAAACAAGTAATTATTCAAAAATTGCGTGAAGCTGAACGTGATACTGCTTTTGCTGAACTTTCAGGAAAGGTTGATACACTTGTTACAGGTACAATCAGAAGAATTGAAAATAATAATGTTTATATTGAAATTGCTGGCAGCTCTATTGAGGGTGTCTTAATGTCAGGTGATCAAATTGCAAGCGAAAAATACAACATTAATGACAAAATTAAAGTATATGTTAAAAAACTTAGAGATACAGCATTTGGTGTTCAAGCTGTTGTATCAAGAACAATACCAAATTTTGTTAAGAAATTGTTTGAATCTGAAGTTCCAGAAATAGCATCAGGTGTGGTTACAATTAAAAATATTGTTCGTGAGCCTGGTTATAGAACAAAAATGTCTATTATATCAAACGATCCAAATGTTGATGCTCTTGGCTCTTGTGTTGGTAATAAGGGTATTCGTGTAAATACTATTGTTAGCGAGCTTGGTGGCGAAAAAATTGATTTAATTGTATATAGTGATGATCCTTTTGAGTATATTGCTAGAGCTTTATCTCCAGCTAAGGTTCTCTCAATCGAAATCGATGAAGAATTGAAAGCTTCAAGGGTTATTGTACCTGACGATAAACTTTCACTTGCAATCGGTAAAGGTGGTATGAATGTGCGCTTAGCTGCAAAACTTACTGGTTGGAAGATTGATGTTAAGAGTGAATCTAAAGCTGCTGAAGAGGATAAAAACATTGATGAAACAGGTGCTGAAGAGGTTTCTCTTGATGATATCGACAACATTTTCGATGACCTTGACGGTATTGGAGATAATGCTTAATGAAAAATGTGCGCACGTGTATTTCGTGTAGATCAAAGAGAGATAAGAGTGAAATGTTAAAATTTGTAAAAAATAAAAATGGCGATATTTCACTCGATCCAAGTCAAAACAAAGAAGGCAGAGGCGCTTACGTTTGTAATAACGATGTTTGTTTAAAAAAACTTATTCAAAGTAAAGGTTTAAACAGGAGTTATAAAACTGCAGTGCAGTCTGAAATCTATGACAAAATAGGAGAAAAAATAGGTGATAAATAAAATTTCTTCCTATATAGGTTTTGCAAAAAAGTCGAAACAGGTAGTGCTTGGTACTGATAATATTCTAAAAAGTAATAAAACTAGAATTGTTCTAATAAGCTCGTCGCTTTCGATTATAGCAAAGAAAAAATTGGAAAAAAATAATAAAGTTTTCGTCTTAAAAGAAAGTGATTTTGAAGACATGGTAAGTTTGCCAGGTGTGAAAGCTCTTGCTATTACGGACGAAAATCTCGCGAACGCAATAAAAAACATTTTGGAGGTACAGTAATTTGACAAACGATACTGTAAAACGCGAATACGACAATATAAAACAAATGCAGAGTTTGCTTTCTGAAAACTTGTTGTCAGGTTTAAGCAGCAACTTAAAAAAGGCCAGGGTTAAACTTGACCAGATTTATGCTGCAATAAGGCAAAAAGAATCAAATCTAAATCTTGCTGCTCAAAAAGTTGCAAGTCAAAAGATTGAAAAGGTGGAAGCTCCAGTTGTTCCTGCTAAAGTTGAAATTGCTCAAACTCAAGCAAATAAACCTATAAACAAACCATTTGATGGCAAAAAACAAGGTGTAGAGGTTAGAAAATATCCTGAAAACCGCGGACAACAAAATGGTTTTCGTGGAAATCAAAGACAACAAGGAGCGTTTAATAGACCTCAAGGTGGTGCTCCTCAAGTGCGTCAATTCCAAACCGGAAAGCCACAAGGTGGATTTGCTCCAAGAAATGACGCAGCAGGGTTTAAAAAACCTGCTGGTTTTGCAAAGCCAGTACTTGCTCGTGGTACAGAATCTATTGAGTCATTAAATGTACACAATAAATTTGCAAACAACCAAAATCGCAATAAAAATTCAAACAATCGCAGTGAAGAGAAAAAACATTTAGGCAAGAAGGCTCTTTTAATGCGTGGCTATGTTGAAGATGAAACCTTGGTAGATGATTCTTATGTTGGTTCTGGTTCTTGGAAAAAAGCAAAGAAAACTAAGGAAGAGAAAAAGGTTGTAGCTCCTGCTGTTGATCATGCAGTTATTACAACTGATAACTTAACAGTAAAAATGCTTGCTGAAAAAATAGGTAAACCAGTAACTCAAATTCTTGGTAAGCTTATGGAGCTTGGCATGATGATGAATATCAATAGCAATATTGATTATGATGCAGCTGAACTTGTTTCTAATGAACTTGGAGTAACTTTAGAGAAGAAAATTGAGGCGAAAGCTGAAGAACTTCTTGCAGAAATTCAAACAGGAGCTGATGACGAAAAGGATCTTCAAAAGAGACCTCCAGTTGTTGTTGTTATGGGTCACGTTGACCATGGTAAAACATCTCTTCTTGACTATATTAGAAATACAAAAGTTACTACAACTGAAGCTGGTGGCATTACTCAGCACATAGGTGCTTATATGATAAAAGTAAATGATGAACCTATCACATTTATTGATACGCCTGGACACGCTGCCTTTACTGCTATGCGTGCTCGTGGTGCTAAACTTACAGATGTGGCTATACTTGTTGTTGCTGCAGATGATGGTGTAATGCCTCAAACTGTGGAAGCTATTAAGTTTATTAAAGAGGCAAAAGTTCCTATGATTGTTGCTATTAATAAGATTGATAAAGATACAGCAAATGTAGATAGAATTAAACAACAATTATCTGAATATGATGTTTTACCTGAAGAATGGGGTGGCGATGCAATTATGATACCTATCTCAGCCAAAACAGGTCAAAACATTGATAAATTATTAGAAATGGTATTGTTTGTTGCGGAATATCAAAATTTAAGAGCAAACCCTAAGAAAGCTGCTTTTGGATCTATTATTGAGGCTAGACTTGATAAAGGTAAAGGTTCAGTTGCAACAGTTCTTGTTCAAAATGGTACACTTAAGACAGGTGACAATGTAGTTGTTGGAAACTTTAGTGGTAAAATCCGTGCTATGACAAATGATAGAGGTGAGAATGTAAAAACTGCTGCTCCTTCTACTCCTGTTGCAATACTTGGTTTAGATGGTGTTCCTTCTGCTGGTGATGAGCTTTATGTGGTTGATGAAAAATTATCTCATAAAGTACTCTTAGAGCGTCATAACAAAGCACGTACAAGTATGATTAAAGCTGCGGATCTATCTCTTGATGCGTTAATGGACAAGATGGCTGACAGTAACTTTAAAGATTATAACATTATTATTAAAGGTGATGTTCAAGGTTCAATAGAGGCTCTTTCAAGTTCACTTGCAGTCATTAAAAATGACGAAGTTAAAGTTAGAGTAATCCATACTGGTGTTGGTGCAATTACAGAAAATGACGTGATGCTTGCTGATGCTGGCCATGCTTGCATTATCGGATTTAACGTTAAACCAGATGTTAAAGCTAAATCTTATGCTGAGAAGAATAAAGTTGAAATTAAATTCTTCAAAATTATATATGAGGCAATAGATTTTGTAGAAGAGCAAATTACAGCAATGCTTGCTCCTAAATTTAAAGAAGTTGTTTATGGACACGCTGAAATTAGGGCAATATTTAAAGCAAGTAAATTTGGTGCTATTGCGGGAACCTATGTTCTTGACGGTAAAATCGTAAAAGGCTCTAAAGTTAGAATTTCTAGAAAAAATAAGATTATTTATGAAGGCGTTATGCCAACACTTCAACGCGATAAAAATGAAGCGAAAGAAGTGGCTAGTGGATTTGAATGTGGTGTTACTTTTGAAAAATTTACTGATTTTGAAGTCGGTGACACTTTTGAATCTTACGGTTTGGAAAAAATATAATTAGGAGGGAGTTATGGCTAAATATAGAATGCAAAAGATTAATGCAGAAATGCAAAAATATATTTCTGAGGTAATATCGTTTAAGCTTTCAAATAGTGAGCTTGAGGGGTCTTTTATTACTGTTTCTAAAGTGGACGTAACTCCAGACCTATTTCAAGCGAGAGTATTTATTAGTATTTTACCTGGCAAAAATTACACTAAAGAGCAAATATTTGCAATAATTAATAATGCTAGGGGGTTTATACGTCATGAGGTTTCTGAAAAAATAAATCTCAGAGTTTCCCCAGAACTTATTTTTATCTTAGATGAATCTTTGGATTATGGTCAAAAGATAAACAAGATTTTAAATTCAATTAAAACAGGAGATGCTGATAATGAGTAGATATATTGAACTCATAAACAAAGCGAGTTCTGTTGCTATATTCACACATATCAATACCGATGGCGATGCTATCGGTTCTTCTTTAACATTGAGAAAAATGTTAATTAATATGGGTAAAAAAGCTGACATTATTGTTGATTCAACAATTCCATATCATATACAATTTTTACCTGGTATTGAGTGTATAAATGAGAAAACGTGTGAAAAATACGATTTACATATTGCGCTAGATAGTGCGTCACTTGATAGGCTTGGTAGAAAGAAATTTAAGTTTGGTAAAAAAACACCATCAATTCAGATTGATCATCACAGGGGTAATCCAAACTTTGCAGAGAGTAATATAGTAGATGAAAAGGCTTCTTCTACTTGTGAATTGCTATATAATGTAATACTAAGTCTAAATCAAAAGATTGATAAAGATATGGCTATGTGTTTAATTGTGGGAATATTTACTGATACTGGTAATTTAACCTTTAGTAATGCAAAAGAGTCAACCTTTGCTATTGTATCAAAATTGTTACAGATTTATGGTGATAGTATTGATACAATTACCGAGCCTCTTAACAATAGTATATCTATGGACGTTTTTAATCTTAAAAAATATGTTTATCAGACAATAGATTTTAGGCTTGATAATAAACTTGCTATATGTTATCTAGATGATAAAATATTCAAAAAAACAAACACATCAATAGATGATACAAAAGGACTTGTTTACGTACCTTTTGAATTGAAAAGTGTAAAAATGGCAGCTATTCTTTCTAAAGATAGTGAGGGTGCAATTTATGGTTCTATAAGGACAAAGGGTAAATTTTCTGCCGCTGATGTTGCTGAGTCGTTTGGTGGCGGCGGACATATTAATGCTGCAGGCTTTAAATCATATCAGTCTTATGAGGAAATTAAAGAGCAGATTATTAAAGAGGCCAAAAAGGTGCTGTTATGATAGGATTTTTTAATTGTAATAAGCCACAAGGCGTGTCTTCTGCCTATATTGTTAACAAAATAAAAAAAGCAACGCGTGAAAAATGTGGTCATCTTGGAACATTAGACCCAAATGCTACAGGGGTTTTACCTATAGCTGTTGGAAAGGCGACAAGGTTTTTTGATTATTTCCTAAAAAAAGATAAAATTTATGTCGCCACCTGCAAGTTTGGTGAACTTACAACAACTCTTGATCCTGAAGGTGAAGTTGTAAAAACGGAAGATGTTGATATTTCGCTTAATCAGATCCAAAATGAAATGGGCAAACTTACAGGGGTAATTATGCAAACACCGCCGTTGTATTCAGCAAAAAGCATTGCTGGAAAAAGGGCGTATGAGTATGCTAAAGAAAATATACAAATCGAGCTTGAACCGCGTGAGGTTAAAATTTATAATTTTAAATGTCTAGAAAAGTTAGACAAAAATGTGTATAAATTTTTAATCCATTGCTCGGCAGGAACTTATGTTAGATCATTACTTTTAGATCTTGCAAAGTTGCTCGGTACAGTCTCAACTACGCTCAGTATTGATAGGCAAAAGAGTGGTGTGTTTGAGTTAAAGGATTCTTACTTTGTAGAAGAGATTTGTGAAAACCCAAATGCTACTTTGTTGTCTATATTTGATGTATTTCCAGGAATGGATATAGTTGAGGTTAATAAAACGGAATTTAAAAATATTTTAGATGGCAAAACTGTTGAAAAACAACACATTCCATCGTCTGAGTTTTTTGTTACGTATAATGGTGAAATTGTATGTATGGCAGAAAATAATGATGGTAAAATAAAGTCCAAAATATTCTTATACATGGAGGAAAAATGATTAAGTTTGGTCCAAGTGGAAACTGTGATTGGTTTTATGCTGAAAACTCAAAAACAATAGAATGCCCAAAATGGTTATCAAAGCTTGGTCTTGATGCCTATGAATATCCTTTTACACACGGTGTAAATTTGTCAGATGAAAAAGCAAGTTTGCTTGGTGAAGAGTTTAAAAAATATGGAATAGAGGTTTCGGTTCATGCACCTTATTTTATAAATCTTGCAAACCCTGATGATATGATGATAGAAAAATCTTTCGGATATATCATTAATTCCATTGAAAAAATGAAGCTCTTAGGTGCTAAAAAATTAATTTTTCACCCTGGTAGTCTAACAAAGCAATCTAGGGAAGATGCTTTAAGTAATGTGAAAAAGAATTTAAAAATTCTAGTACAAATATTAAAAGAAAGAGGTTTAAACGATATTTATCTTTGCCCTGAAACCATGGGTAAGCATGGACAAGTAGGAACAGTTGAAGAGATTGCCCAGATGTGCGAAATAGATGAAATGGTTATACCAACACTTGATTTTGGACATATAAATTCATTTAACGGTGGATCTTTAAAATCTTCTGCTGATTTTGAGGAAATTTTCATTAAACTCAAAAACAGACTTGGTGATAGGTTTAAAAAGGTTCATATTCATTTTTCAAAAATTGAGTATGGTCCAAAGGGGGAACTTAAGCATTTAACCTTTGATACAGACCCTAATGGGTATGGTCCGAATTTTGAAGATTTAGTACCCGTTTTAAAGAAATTTGATATTGAGGGTATTGTTGTTTGTGAGTCTCATGGATCACAAACTGCAGATGCTCTTAAATGCAAAGAGAAATTTTATAAAAATGTTTGATTTTTAGCAAGATATATGTAATAATTAATAATATAACAATTTTGGAGGAAATTTATGATTACAGCTGGAGATTTAAGAAAAGGCATTACTTTTGAAATGGAAGGTAAAATTTACGTTGTTGTTGACTTCTTACATGTTAAACCAGGTAAGGGTGCAGCGTTTGTTAGAACAAAATTAAAAAACATTGTTACAGGTCAAGTAATTGAGCGTACATTTAACCCTGTTGAAAAATTTGAAAAAGCACACATTGAAAGAAAAGAAATGACTTATCTTTACAATGATGGTGACCTTTACTATTTTATGGATAGCGAAACATATGAGCAGGTTCCACTTAATAAAGATCAAGTTGAAGAAGCTATGCTCTATATGGTAGAAAACATGAATTGTACAATTCAATTCTACAAAGGCTCTGCTTTTAGCGTTGAACCACCTATGTTTGTTGAGCTTACTATTACTGAGTGTGAGCCTGGTATTCAAGGTGATACTTCTAAAGCCGGTAATAAGCCAGCAACTGTTGAGACTGGTTTAACACTTCAAGTTCCATTGTTTGTAAACCTTGGTGAAAAGATCAGAATTGATACAAGAACTGGAACATACATGACAAGAGTTTAATTAATCTTAAATCTAGACAAATAATAGTCTAGATTTTTTTATTCATAAAATTTATTAAGTTATCGTACAATTTAATATGTTAAGAAATGTTTTACCACCAGACATACTGGAAATTATAAATTCAAGCCATAATTTGGGCCTTATTACCGAAATTCGAATTAGAAACGGTTTTCCGATTGTTGTGGGAGAAAAAGGGCGATATTTTGCCCTAAAAAACCTTGGTAAAATAGTTTATTCGTCCGCGTCTCTTATTGATTATGTGCTCGCTAAGGCTAGCGAGTTTTCTTTGTATGCTTTTCAAAACCAAATAAAGCAGGGTTTTATCACTTGTAAAGGAGGTATAAGGATAGGTCTTGCAGGTGAGTCGGTGATTGAAGATGGTAAAAATAAAACAATTAAAAATATTCAATCTATCAATATCAGAGTTCCGCATGAGGTTAAAGATTGTTCACTGACTGCCATGAATTTTATAATTTCTGATAGAAAAATAAAAAACACTTTAATAATTTCTCCACCGGGTTGTGGGAAGACCACGTTTCTTAGAGATATAAGTCGAAAATTGTGCGAATTAAGTGATGTAATAAACATTCTTGTAATTGATGAAAGATTTGAAATAGCTTCCCAAAACAACGGGAAAAGACTCTTAAATGTAGGTGAATATACTGATGTTATATCCGGCTGTGATAAGACATATGGTTTTAGAGAGGGTGTTAGAACTTTACGACCAGATGTTATTATAACAGATGAGTTAATTTCGACTAGTGATACACTTGCTTGTAATAATGCAATAATGTCGGGTATTAAGGTTATAGCTTCTGCTCATGGTGAAGATTTAAATGATTTAAAGATGAAAGAAACTTTTAGGTCACTTTTGTCTGAAAGAGTATTTGAAAGGTATATAATTTTATCATCAAATAATGGTCCGGGAACTGTTGAGTGTGTGTTTAATGAAAATTTTGAAAGACTGTATATGAGGTAGCGGTTATGAGCTATGTGTTGTCATGTATTATAGTTGTTATTAGTGGGCTTATCGGTTTTACTATTGCTAATGAATATGTGAAAAAATATAAGTTTTATAAAGAACTTTGCAATTTTGCTGCGCATCTAAAATTAAATATTAGTTACAATATGGGATTGTTAAAAGAAAGTTTCATCTCATTTAAAGGTGAAAAATTTTTTGAAAATTTTTTAAATTCTATCATAGATCTAATAACAAATAATCAATTAAACCGTGAGACGATAGAAAAAGTGCTAGAGGTTAAACTTGACAAAGAAGAAAAGATGGAACTGGTGGCATTTTTTTCGAGGCTTGGAAAAAGTGATACATGTTCTGAGCAGGAGTTTATAAACGGTTATAAAGAAGTGTTTAAAAAAAGATTAAATACCAGTGAAGAATTAAAAAATAAAAATTATAACACCTATTCAAAACTTGGTATAGGTGTCGGGCTTATTATTGCGATTATAGTAATTTAGGGTGAAAGATGGATATCGGGATTATTTTTAAAATTGCAGCGATAGGAATTTTAACTGCTGTTGTAAATCAGATTTTAAATCATAGTGGCAAAAGCGAAATAGCTACACTTGTCACACTTGCAAGTTTAATCATTGTTCTTGTAATGGTTCTTGGAATGATAAGTGAATTATTTGAAACAGTAAAAACTTTATTTAGTTTGTATTAGGAAGTAATATGTTAATAAAAATAATAGGTATTGGTTTGGTTTGTGTAATCTTGTCATTGCTCTTTAAGCAGTACAGGCCAGAGTTTTCAATTTTGGTTAGTGTATGCGGAGCTCTTATTATTTTTTTTATGATGATTACAGGTCTGGAAGAAATTGTAGGTGAGGTTTTTAATATATCTCAACTAACAGGTATAAGTAGTGAATTGTTTGTTCCTGTGATCAAAGTTGTTGGTGTTGGCTATATAACGGAATTTGTTAGCGATATTGCTGAAGATGGTGGTAACAAAACTCTTTCAAATAAAATTATAATGGGTGGCAAAATAGCAATATGTGTTATTTCGTTGCCTATAATTAAAAATTTAATAAATACAATTTTGAGTGTGATTTCATGAAAAAACATGCAATTTTTCATATTATTATCGCAATTATTGCGTTTTTTATAACTTTTACTAATTTTACTTTAAACAGTTGTTTTGCAGCTGAATCCATGGATAGTGAACTTGGAAATGTGATAGAAGAGGAAATTGAAAAAATTGACTTTGACGAACTTGATAGATATTTAGATGAGTCAAAAATTAGTGTCAATGTGTTTGAGGGGATGAGTGTAAAAGAAATAGTACTGTCTATTATAAATGGTGAAATAGGCAGTGATATAGTTTCTGTTTTTAATTATATTATTGATGGCGTAAAAGAAAATTTTAAAAACTATTTGTCAGCATTAATGGTGATATTAGTAATTGTTTTATTGTGTGTTTTATTTAATAAAGTAAAAGCTGATGTAGGAAAACAAAGTGTTGAAGAAATTATATATTTTGTTTGTTTTGCTGTAGTTATTAGTATAATTGTTCGACTTTCAGTTGGGATTATTGAAGATGCAACAAATTCAATATTTTCAATGCAAAAACAAATGAATATTGTTTTTCCTATACTTTTAACTATTATGACGAGTATAGGGGCTAGTGGTACTGTAGCGGCTTTTACTCCTCTGATTGCCTTTTTGTCAAATTTATTATCGAATTTGTTTTCTTATGTGTTGTTACCGATTTTTTCATTAGTTTTTGTTTTGTCAATTTTAAATAATTTATCCTCAAAAACAAAATTCACAAAACTGATAGAATTTTTTAATTCGTTATTTAAGTGGATTGTTGGAGTTTCCTTTGGTGTGTTCTTTTTATTTTTTTCAATGCAAGGAATAACTGCTTCAACTTCTGATGGATTAAGTTTAAAGGCGGCAAAATTTGCTGTAAAAAATTATGTACCTTTGCTTGGTGGATATGTTTCTGAAGGATTTGAAATTGTTAAGGCTGGATTGTTGCTTGTTAGAAATTCGGTGGGACTTGTTGGAATAATATTAATGTTTAGTAGTATATTTTCTCCACTTATTGCTATAGCTGTTTTTAGTTTGTGTTTAAAATTTTTAGCTGGAGTTTTAGAGCCGTTAGGCGACACAAATAGTGTTTCAATTTTGTCTTCAGTGGGAGGTTGTTTTAAATTACTTTTGACTTGTTTACTTGTTTGTGTTTTTATGTATGCAATTACAATAATTTTAATAATTTGTAGTGTGTCAGGAGCTGTTGTGTGATGATTGATTTTGTATACAAAGTAGTAGGTTCCGTGCTAATAAATTTGTTAGTGGATTTAATAATTTCTAATGGTAAAATGTATAAGATTGTTAAGTCTACCACCTCAATTTTTATGTTTTATATTTTAGTAACGTCAATGTTTGATTTAATTAAAAATCTCAATTTTTAGTTAAAAACATGTAAAAAATTGCATAATTTGCATTAAAATTTAATAAAATTTGCATTTTTTAGTAATTTTAATCTAAGTTGAAATATATGATTTAATAAGGTTTTGTTATGGAAAACAATAATAAAAGTAAATTTAAATTTTTAGATAAATTTAAAGAAATTAAAACAAATAAAAAGGTTTTGTATTTGATTTCAATCCTACTAGTTGTAGTAATTTTTTGCTTATTTGTTAGCAGCTTAAATAAAACAAAATCAAAGGATAACTCAAATTCAAGTCTAAATACTAATAATAAAAGTTTGTATTTAATTTACGCAAAACAAACTGAGGATAGGCTTGTTAATGTTTTAAGTTCAGTTAAGGGGCTTTCAAATGTCAAAGTCTTTATAAATATTTCACAAAGTCCTAAAATAACTTATCTTTCGGAACAAAAAAATTCATCATCTCAATCATCAAGTGGTCTTTTAACGAATACAATTATATTAGCCAAAGACGGTACATTGACTTATCCCATTGTTGTGCTTGAAGAATTACCAAAAATTGAAGGTGTTTTAATAGTGGCAGGTGGTGCAGGCGATCCAAAGAAAAAACTTGAAATAGTTAATATAATTTCCAGCGTGCTTGGAGTCAATGTTTCTTGTATTGAAGTTTTGGAGGGTAAATAATGAAAGTAATAGGTTTTAAGGAGGGGAATATTATGCTTACTAAAGGCAAAAAAATTTTTATTTTAATGGGAATGGTTGTGCTGTTGTTAGTGACTGGTTACTTGAATATTGCTTTGAATTCTTCAAGTGATGTTGAAACAACATCTACTATGCAAAATACAAACTTCTTTAGTACATATAGGGCAGACAAGCAGGCAACTCGTGATATGCAAGTGTCATATTATCAATCAGTGGTAAATACATCAACTGACAATACTCAAATTGCAGAGGCAAATGCAAAAATAATGGAAATTTCAGCACTTATGAATACTGAAATTTTACTTGAGGGTAAGATTATGGCTGCAGGATTCGAAGATGCGATTGTAACTAGTGCTGATGGTAATTACAATGTAATGGTAAAATCAAATGGTCTTACATCTAGTCAAGTTGCAAAGATCCTTGCAATTTTAGTTGATCAAACAAAAGTTTCAGCTACAAATGTTAAAGTTATTCCTGTAGAATAAATTTTAAATTAACTTTTTAAAGTCTTGCCATAATTTATGTTTTATGTTATACTTAATATAAGTTTAGGAGTACTTATGGCAAAAAATGTTAAAAAAATAATTAATACTGAAGATGATGGTAGCGTTTCTTATAAAAAGCATGTAGTTTTATCTATTGTTAAACTTGCAACTCAAGAAATAAGTGGTGTTGCAGGTCTTAGCTCAGTAGGTGTATCAGCACTAAAACGTATGTTTTTTAAGAATTATCAACGCGGCATAGCGATAGATTTTGTTGATGGTAATGTATATGTTGATGTTTTCATTAATGTAATATTTGGCTATTCAGTAAAAGATGTTGCTTTTAGAGTTCAAGAAAATATAAAGAGCAGTATTGAGTCTATGACTGAGTTTAAGGTTGACACTATAAACGTTAATGTTATGGGTGTTGTTTTCTCAGCAAATGATGATGTTGCAATAATGTAAACCTTTAAGCAATTAAAGGTTTTTATATTTGAGGAAAAGGTATGCGTAAACAAAGGAAAATATGGAGTGTGATTTTGGGAATACTTGGTGGAATGACAATCCTAAATGTCATTCTATTTATAGTTGGTGTTTTTTCTCCTTTAACCTTTGGTTTGTTACTTGGAATTCAAGTTATCGCATCTGTTCTTATAATTTTAAAGATTATTGATTTAACTAAAAAATTAAAAATTAAATTGTTAGAAAAAAGCCTTCAAGATTTATCATTAAAAAAATACGATGATGATCCCACAGCTATCTACAAAGAATTAGGTATACCTATCAAGTATGATGACACTGGTAGAATACTGACTATCTATGAATTATTAGGTTTAGTTCCGATTTATGATGAAAAAGGAAGACGAGTAAAAACTATTTATGAAGAACTCGAAGTTAATCCTAAATTTAATAAAGATGGTGTTGAAAGACCCGCAGTGGTTATAATAAAAAATAGAGCAGGTAAAATTGCAAAAGTAAAATCTGCAAGTTCATTTGTTCTTACAAGAAAACTTACACCTGAACAAAGAGAGCGTTTAATTTTACTTAAAAAGCTTAGAGACAAGAAAAAAGAAGCTGAAGAAAAAGGTGATAAAGATAAACTTGAGAATATAAACAAGGCTATCAAAAAAGTTACTTCAACCAAGACTGAGTACATAACACCTGCAAAGTTAAACGAAATAAAAGAGCAAAAGAAGGGTGCAAGTGCTGTTAATTATAAATATGGTAAAGAAGTTACAGGATTAAAAGGTGAAAATTTAAATGAGGATAAAAAGTTTAGTTTGAGCACAAAACAAGAACCAGCTGCCGACAATTCTGTTAACGATAAAAAAGATAATGTGTCAAAAACATCAGACATTCAAATAAAGCCTCAAACAAATTTAAAGGTTACATACAAAAGAAATTTTATTAAAGAAGAACAATCAGAAATGACAAATTAAGGAAATATTATGAGTAGATATATTGCACGCGATGTCGCGTTTAAATTAGTTTTTGAATATTCTTTCCATAAAAAACAAGATTTGGAACTTGTTGATATTTTATGTGAAGAAAATAAGATTGAAGCTGAAAAAGGTTATGTTTTAGAGGTATATAATGGGATCGTTAATCATTATGACGAACTTGTTAATTGTATTGGCGAACTTAGCCATGGATTTGCTATTGATAGAATTTATAAGGTAGACTTGGCTATTTTGCTTGTGGCTATTTATGAAATGAGTTATATAAAATCTATACCACACAAGGTTAGTATTAACGAGGCTATCAATTTAGCAAAAAAGTACTCCACAGATAAAAGTGGTAAGTTTATTAACGGAATTTTATCTAACTTTACAGGTGAATAATGCAAAATATTGTTTTGACCATAACACAACTTAACACATACGTAAAAAGAATTATCGACGCTGAGGATTTGATATCAAATATCAGTGTTTTTGGTGAGATTTCAAACTTTAAGATTTCAGGAAATAATGCCTATTTTGATATTAAAGAGGAGGGTGCTCAAATTTCTTGTGTGATGTTTGGTGCATACTCACTCAATCAAAAGAATGGAGACAAAGTGCTTGTAACTGGTAAACTTAATTATTCAGTAAAAATAGGTAAACTTTCTTTTGTTGCAAATAAAGTTGAACCTTATGGACAAGGCGAATTGTATGCTAGGTATATGGAACTTAAAAACAAATTAGAGAGTGAAGGCGTTTTTGATGAAAGGTATAAAAAGTCGCTTCCTAGATTTGCTTCAAAAGTTGGTGTAGTCACCAGTGAAACAGGAGCAGTTATTAGAGATATATACAATGTAACAAAACGAAAAAACCCATATACTCAATTGATAGTATATCCTGCAAAAGTTCAAGGCGTAGGTGCCGAAAATGAAATAATAGAAGGATTAAAATATTTTGAAGAGAGCGATGTTGATGTTGTTATTGTTGCTCGTGGCGGTGGCTCATTTGAGGATTTTTCAGCATTTAATAATGAAAAAATTGTACGTGTAGTCTTTGATTGTAAAAAACCTATAATAACTGGGGTCGGTCACGAAACGGATTTTTCATTAATTGATTTTGTTGCTGATATGAGGGCACCAACCCCTTCAGTTGCTGCAGAGCTGGCTGTATTTGATTTTAATGTGGAATTAAACAACATAATTAGAACTGTTGATTTTATAAATTCTAAGATGGATCAATTAATGATGCAGAAAAAACAGGAAACAAGTAATGCAGTTTCGTTATCTATAAATGTTATGGAAAAAGTGTTAACCTCGCATAAACTGGCAATAGATGGGCTAATCAGTAACATTGAACGCTCTTTTGAGACTGGTTATAATGAAAGAAAATCTAAACTCGATTTATTAGAAGTCAAGTTGTCAAAATCTAATCCTCTTGAATTATTGAGGAGAGGATTTTCTAGAACTACGGTTAATGGAAAAACTATAGAAAAAACAAATGATGTAAAAATAGGTGACGAAATTCAGATCGAGCTTAAAGATGGGACTATTATAAGTGAAGTAAAAGTTGTAAAGGAGAAAAAATAATGACATTTGAAGAAGCTATTAATGAATTACAAAATATTGCAGAAAGCTTAGAAAGTGGAAAACTTACACTTGATGAATCAGTTAAATTGTTTGAAAAAAGTGTAGAACTTTCTAAAATTTGCTTTGATAAAATAAAACAAACTGATGGTGAGGTTTTACTTATCAAAAAACAACTTGATGAAATAAAAATAAAACCATTCACTGAAATTAATAAAGTTGGTGATAATTAATGCTTGAAAGTTTGACCATAAAAAATGTTGCTCTTATCCGTGATGGTATGATTGTATTCAATAGTGGTTTTAACTGTTTGTCCGGTGAAACAGGATCGGGAAAGTCGCTTATTATTGACTCTCTCTCGTTATTGCTTGGTGAAAAAGCTGATAAAACCATTATCTCGCATGGTGAAAATCAAGCTTTTGTTGAGGCTGTTTTTACAACAAATAACGTCAATGTTTTAAACTCATTAGACGAATTCGGACTTGATAGAGAAAATACTATAATAATTTCTCGCAAAATAACAAGTGATGGAAAAAACGAATGTCGTGTAAATGGTAAGATGTTTACACTTTCTATGCTCAAAAAAATTACTCAACCATTAATGGATTTACATGGTCAGTTTCAACATCAATCTCTCTTAAAAGTATCTAATCATTTGCCATATTTAGACGGTTTAGCAGATGAAAAAACTACAACTTTAAAATCTAAGTTTGCAGAACTTTTTGCGGCTTATACTGGTATAAATAAAGAGTTAATAGAATTGACCGAAGATGATCGTGAGCGTCAAAAACTTATAGATTTATATAGATATCAAATTGATGAAATTAAAGAGGCAAATTTTAAGGTTGGGGAAGATGAAGAACTTCGCGCTTTTCATACTTTAGTTTGTAATAGTGAACGTATAAGCGAGGCGTTAAATACCTCAATCAACTTGCTAGAAGGTGATTCATATATAGGTGGCGCTGTTGATCAATCAAGTAAAATTGTATCAACGCTTTCAAATGCAAGTAAATATACTGACAAAGTAAGCGAAATATTAGACCGTGCAACAAGCGTTCAAATTGAATTAAAAGACATATTAGATACTTTATATTCAATTAAAGATGATTTGTTGTTTGATGAAAGGGAAGCTGCAATAAAAGAGGCAAGACTTGATCTTTTCAATGCCTTTACAAAAAAATATGGAAAGACAGTAGAAGATATAAATAAATACTTGTCAAAAATAACAATAGAGTATGATAAGTTGGCTAATTCAGAAGAATACATAATAAAACTAAAGAAAGAAAAAGAAAAATTGCAAAGTGAAATTTTGCATGTAGGTGGAGAGTTGTCTATATGCAGAAAAACAATTGCAACAAGATTAGAAGAACAAATTGGTAACGAATTGCATCAACTTGGAATGAAAAATGCAGTTTTTAAAGTTCAATTTATCAATAAAGACTTAGACAATTTTGATGCTTTTGGACTTGATGGTATTGAATTTATGTTTTCAGCAAACGCAGGTGTACCAGTTCGTCCTTTAACGAAAGTTGTTAGTGGTGGCGAAATGAGTAGACTTATGTTAGCTATAAAAAATATCACTGCCGGTAAAGATTCAATAGAAACTATGATTTTTGATGAAATAGATTCTGGTGTTTCAGGTCATATTGCGGGTGTACTTGCAGAAAAAATGATGTCAATTTCAAAAGGTAGACAAATTATTTGTGTTACTCACTTACCTCAAATTTGCGCTATGGCTGATCATAATTTCTATATTTCAAAATCTTCAGATGGAAAATCGACTGAGACAAATATTGAAATTTTAAATGGTAAACGAAAAGTTGAAGAGGTGGCTAGACTCACAGGTGGTGCATTGACCGAAGTCGCATTATCTCATGCAACAGAACTTATTGCAGAAGCTAATAAACAAAAAGCAGAATAATTGTATAAATTTAGCAAAAACTATTCCTATGATTAAGCGAATAGTTTTTTTTGTGTTGTCTTTATTATTAAGCATAAATTATATGCTTGTTTCGCCAATTATAAATCCCATATATAATGAACCAGTTGAAGTAGTGAAGTGTTCTGCTACTAGCCTATCTGGTATAAAAGAGTTTTTTAGAAATTTATTTGTAGGAAAGAAGACTAGCAATGATAACGAGTCATATAATCCGATTGATGTTTATGTGGGTGGCAATCCTCTTGGTTTTACAATATCATGTAATGGTGTGATTGTTGTTGCAATTTCTAATGTAATTACTGCAAGTGGTAGTAAAAACCCTACGGAGAACTCTAATATAAAAGAAGGTGATATTCTTACACATATTTCAGGTGAAGAAATAAAATCAGCAGATGATATAGAACGTATTATTAATAACGATGACAGAAAAGGGAAAATAATAAATGTAGAAATTTTGCGTGGTGATAGAATCCACACAACAAAGATTGAACCACAACTAGATAGTGTTTCAGGACGATATAAACTTGGATTGTGGATAAGAGATAATGCGGCAGGAGTTGGAACTTTGACTTATATTAGAGAAGATAATAAAAGATTTGGTGCACTTGGTCACCCTGTATGCGATATTGATACAGGATCAGCAATGAATGTGAGAGATGGAAATATTTTCAACTGCAATATAGTGGGCGTAAACAAGGGTAAACGTGGGACCCCTGGGGAGCTCAGAGGAATGTTTTTAAAAAATGGTAAAACAATAGGGCAGTTAGACACAAATAGTGAAGTTGGTGTTTTTGGTACGTTTAATGGTGATGCTAATAAATTTACTAGCGGCAGAAAAATGAAAACAGCTTCTCGAGGTCAGGTAAAGACAGGTAAAGCACAAATTTTGTGTACAATAAACTCAACCACTCCTCAATATTTTGATATAGAAATTGTTAAATTAAATTATCAATCTACATTAAATAAAAAAAGTATGGTAATTAGAATAGTTGATGAAGATTTGATTTCTGCAACTGGTGGAATTGTGCAGGGAATGAGTGGAAGTCCGATAATTCAAGATAATAAACTAGTTGGTGCTATGACACATGTTTTTGTAAATGATCCTACAAAAGGCTTCGCTGTATATATAGATTTGATGATAAATAATTAATTTTGAAAAGATTTGTAAAATTTTGAAACAAAATAGTTGATTTTTGTATAAACTTTTTGATATATTGATATTGTCGATATTCAAAAAGGGGATAATTTATGGAAAATAAGATAACTTATTTAATACTGAATAAAGAAAATAATACTATAGATAAAAGACTTGAAGATTTTAATAGTGCTGGTAATTATAATTGTTTGGGTGTAGTTTCTAATTTTGATGATGTTTTTATCAAAAACGAAAAATGTAGAATTGATGCACTTTTTGTATATGATAATTTTATGAATCAAGAAATTTTACAGGATAGTTTAGTTTTAGTAAAAAGATCTTTACCTTATATGTGTATATGTTTATTTACTAATGCTGAACGATCGTTTACTCATGTTGATTATCAATACAATTTAACTGATGCAAATATGAAAATTTATAATGTGTTGCATAGAGTTAAAAATGTGTATGGAACAAAGGAAGATGTTGGCTTTTTTGTTCCACCACAAAAGATTACTGAACTCTTTAATGTTATAGAAATTAAGAAAAAATATAAAGGATATGATTATCTAAAAGATGCTATTGCCATAGCGTGCAGAAATAAGCAAGAATATCTTGGTAATATGTCAAAATTGTATGAACGCATAGCTAGTCAATATAATGTGAAAAAATCCTCTATAGAAAGATGTATTAGATTGCTTATAAATGAATCCACTTTAGACTTTGATTGCAATAAAATAACTGACACGAAGTATAGCTCATTGATTAATGCAATACAGACATCGACAAACGCAAGCTTTATACGATCGATTGTTACATTTTTATCAGAAAACATGTATGCTTAGTAATTTTTAAATAAATTTGTCATATAATGTAATATGACGATTTTTGATAGATACAAATATGATTTAAAGATACATCTCAAAAACAATTTTTGGGTGTATTTTTTAATTGCTTTTATTATGATAGTTGGTGTAATTTTTGGTTTTATATTAGCTTTTTCCGGAAATGACTACGTTGACCTTTTATCTTCAACCGATAAGAATTTGTTTGAATATATAAATGGTAGCGCGGAACTGTCTTCAATATTTTTTTCAAGACTACTGAGTTTATTGTTGTTTATGTTTATTATATTTGTTACTAGTTTGTCTGTATATACTACAACTATTTCTATTATAATAATGGGATATCAATGTTTGCTTTTAGTTTTATCTTGCTTCGCAGTGATTGATTTATATGGAATTAGTGGTGTTATAAATAGCTTATTACTTATTATACCTATCAATTTGATTAATTTGCTTGTAATGGCATTTTTCTGCGGCACGTGTGTGTCTCGGGTTATGGTCGCGCATAAATTTAAAATGAAATTTGGGGACTCCTGTAAATATATTAATTTTTATTCGCCAGTCGTTTTCTCTATAATTGTGACTTTTGTTATTTGTTTAATCAGTTCGGTGATTTTACCATTAATTATTAAAAGTTTTATTTTAGTGAGTTTTTAATGAATAAATTTTTATTACTTTAAGATACTAATTGTAGAGAGGTTTTAAAATGAATAAGAAATTTGTGATTTTAACTTTGCTTTTAGTATTAACTTTTAGTGTTATTTGTGGCAATATCAATTTAAAAGATTGTGTATTTGCGACTGATGATGATTTTGGCATTGTATCGTCGTCTGCATATGTTTGTGATTATTACACAGGCAAGGTTATTTATGAAAAAAATGCAGATGAAAGAAAACCCATTGCTAGTATGACAAAAGTTGTTGGTCTTGGCATATTGTTTGATGAAATTAATAAAGGAAATATTTTACTTACAGATGAGGTGGTTGTAAGTGAGACTGCTGCTGATGTGGGTGGTAGTTCGGCTTTTCTTGATAGTGGAGCAAGTTACAAAGTGGAAGATTTAATTAAGTCAGTTGTTATTGCTTCTGCAAATGATAGTATGGTGGCTTTAGCTGAGCATGTGAGTGGAAATGAAAAAGGTTTCGTTGCTAAAATGAACGATTATGCAAAAAGTATTGGTATGAAAAATACGTTGTTTGAGAACGCGACAGGATTGCCTTCTTTAAATGCTTATTCTACCGCTAAAGATATAACTTTGGCATTTAAAAGAATTGTAGATAATGCAATTTTTCAAAAGTATTGCAAAGTATGGATTGATGAACTAATGCACCCAAGCGGTAGAAAAACTGAACTTGTAAACACAAATAGATTAATAAAAACTTATGATAACATGATCGGCGGAAAAACAGGGTATACAAACACTGCCAAATATTGTTTTGTAGGTAGTGCTAGAAAGGGAGATATGAAAATTATCGCTAGCATTCTTGGAGCTGAAGATTCAAAAGTTAGATTTAATGAAGTAAAGGAAATGTTTAATTATGCGTTTGCAAATTATTCAAATAAGCTTATTATTTCTTCAAATATACCTGTATGTAAAATTCATGTAAAAAACGCAAAATTGCAACATTTAGATGTTTATTCAAGCGAAAATTTGTATAATTTTCAAAAAAATAGCGAAAAATTTAATGTTCAAGTAGTTACAAAATTAAACGATATAAAAGCGCCGATATCTGCATTTGGTGTTGTTGGAAAAGTGTATCTTATTGATGAAAATGGATTAGTGGTAGCAGAGTCTAATTTAATAATAAAAGAAAGTGCAGAAAAAGTATCTTTTAAAGATTGTTTAGATAAAATTATTGTAAACTGGTAAAAATAGCCTTGATGGCTATTTTTTTATTGTAGGAATAAATTGATTTGACTTAAAATAATTATTAGTGATATAATTTGATATGGAGTAATTTATGCTACTTTTAAATTTATTTAACTCAAATGATATCTTAACCGTTTTACTTAGCATTCTTGTTTATTTTTCAGTGCTATTTATTGTTATGCCTGCACATGAATTTGCTCACGCATTTGCTGCAAAAAGGCATGGTGATTATACAGCTTATTATCAAAAACGATATACATTAGCACCATTTGCTCATATTGACATGAAAGGGTTTTTATTCCTTGTAATATTTGGTTTTGGTTGGGCAAAACCTGTGCCAGTTGATCCAAGAAACTATAAGCATGGAAGACGTAGTGAAGTTGCAGTTTCACTTGCTGGTATTTTAACAAATATATTGCAAGGCATATTATTTTGTGGTTTGTATGTTGCGTTTGTTACATTTGTTCCAACCACGATAAATTCTTATATTTGGTACGCGTATTATTTGTTTTTAAATTATGGCGTTATAATATCTTTCTCATTGGCATTGTTTAACTTATTACCAGTATATCCTCTTGACGGGTTTAGATTTATTGAAGCCGTTACAAAGCCTGGTAATAGTTTTGTATCATTTATGAAGAGAAATTCATTTTTTATGTACATAATAGTTTACTTTTTGTTATCATCGTATTTTAGCTTAGTGTTATACCCATTAGCTAATGGAGTTTTATGGTTATGGCAACGATTCTTTGGATTGTTTGTATAGGAGATTTATGGACGAGTTGGAAATTCAGAATTTGGAGAGTTTGAATGAGGCTGACGCGACTGGAATCAAGGTTAAACTTGATCAGTTTGAGGGTCCGCTTGATTTGCTATTGCAACTAATTAAAAATGCTAAAATAGACATACATGAAATCTTTATTTCAAAAATAACTGAGCAGTATTTAGAAATAATGAAAGATATTGAAAACCTTGATGTTGAGAAAGCTTCTGATTTTATAGATATGGCTGCAACTTTGATTGAAATAAAATCTAAAAAATTGTTACCAAAGCCTGAAATTATAGATGAAAATGCTGAAGATCCTGAACAAAAACTTATTCGTCAACTCGAGGAATATAAAATTTTCAAAGAGGCTAGTGAAAAACTAAAACAAATTGAAGATGTTGATAAATTTTTCAAAGAACCTGAAAAAGCCGCTAGTGGTTTTAGATATGAATTAGGTGATCTATCTTTTGAAAAATTAATAGATGCTTTTTCAATGCTCATGCATAAAGTTAGTGCTAAGTCTGAGGAAATACAGGAAAAGAAAATTGTAAAAGACAGGTTTACTGTTGCTCAAAAGATTGCTCAAATTAAAGATGGATTGCTTAAAAAGAAGAGATTTATGTTTAGTGAATTGTTTGATGAGGATTATTCAAAAAGTGAGATTATTAACACCTTTTTGGCACTTTTGGAGCTCTTAAAAAATCAGATGATTATAGTAAATCAACCAGCACCGTTGGGTGATATTGAAATAGTAAAAAAGGAGGAAGCTCATGGATAATTTAGAAAATATTATTGAAAGTATTTTGTTTGTATCTGGAGACCCTGTTGATGTTAATGAAATGGCATCGCTTTTAGATGTTAAACCTAAAGAAATTCGCAAGGCAGTTGATGTGCTAAAAGAAAAATATGCTGATCCTAGTGGGATTTCGATTCTTGAGTTTAACAATAAACTACAATTTTCAACTTCTTCAAAATATGCAAACGAGGTTGCAATTGTTTTAAATCCTATTAGGCAAAGAAATTTATCAAAAGCTACTCTTGAAACAGCGGCTATTATTGCGTATAAACAACCCATAACAAGACTTGAAATTGAAGAAATTAGAGGCGTAAGCTCGGATTATGCTATTAGCATACTTATGGAACATAATTTAATCACAATAGTTGGTAGAAAAGATGCTGTTGGAAAACCAACTCTTTTTGGAACAACAGATGAATTTTTGAAGCGTTTTAATATTTCTTCTATTGATGAATTGCCTGACTATAATGAACTTTTAGAAAGAGTGAAGGTTGTACGTGAAAACGGTGATAGTTTGTATAACCATTTTAAAATTGCAGAGGAAACTGAAGATGAAATGGAGAAAAAACTTGGAATAAAAACTGTCGCTGCAGCTGAAGAAATGATTGATGATTCTTCTGATGATGATTTGTCTGGCGATGAAGAATTTGTATAGATAAAAATAATAAAATTTGCAAACACTATTAGTATGAAATTGATTATGCTGGTAGTGTTTATTTTTTTGTTAATATTTTTATTTTTAATCATTCCTTTTAAGGTAAAGTTTGGAGCACATTTAAATGTAATAGAAAACAAGGGATTTTATTCATTAAAAGTTGCGTTTATAAAACTACTATGTGGAAGAATGAGGGTTTCGGACGGTAAACTTGAGTTTGAAAACAATAATGATTTATTATTTAAAAATAATAGCGATGAAGAGTATTTAAATAAAGTTTTTACTAAAATTTTATCAAAAATAAATGTTTCAAATATGGAATTGTTTATTCAGTTTGGAAACAAATACAACGCTGCAAACACGGCTATTGTTTGTGGGTCTTTTCAATCTATATTTTGTACAATATATGTGATGCTTAAAACTAGGTATAAAGGTATGTATCAATTTTTGGATATTGATCCAAACTATAATAAGGATGCTTTTGAGATAACAATTAACGCGGGGTTTACGATAAGTGTGTTAAAAGTTATTCAATGTTTAATTAAAGCAAAACTTGAACTAAAAGTGAGGAATCAAAATGAGTGATCAAAATAGAATAGAAAATTTAATGACTAGTGCAATGGGAAAATTAAAAAATATTATAGAGGTTGACACCATTGTTGGAAATCCTATTAAAATAGATGGTGAAAAAACTTTAGTTCCTATAGCAAAAGTTTCAATGGGTTTTGTTGCTGGTGGTGGTGAGTATGCTGCTGAAGAAAAGGAAATAAAAATAACTGAGAATTTTCCATTTGCGGGTGGTAGTGGTGCAGGTGTTTGTGTTTCACCTATAGGTTTTATTTGTTATTCTAAAAACAATATCGAATACATAAAAGTAGATGATAAATCTGCTTTTGAGAAGATTGTAAGTGAAATACCTGATCTTCTATCAAATTTAATAGAAAAAGGAAAACAAAAAGAAAATGACAAAAACAATTAAAATTACATCAATTTTATTAATGTTTTTATTAGTTTTTGCGTTTTTTAGTAGTAGCATTTTTAAAACCGGTGTGGTATATTCTAAAGGTGAGAATTTAACAACAGCACGAGGAATGTGTGTGTTAGAAACTAGTACGAATAGGGTTTTGTACTCCAAAAATATGCACGAAAAAATGCCTATGGCAAGCACTACAAAAATTATTACAGCAATCAGTGTTTTATCAAAAATTTCAGATTTAGATCAGAAAGCTGTAATCCCGCGCGATGCTGTAAAAATTCCGGGTACCAGCATTTATTTGGAGGAAGGTGAATCTTTAACAATTAGAGAACTTTTGTATGGACTCATGCTGAGAAGTGGCAATGACGCAGCTGTTGCTTTGGCTATACTGGCATTTGGCTCTGTGCAACAATTTTTGGATTACACAAATGAATATGTGAAGACGCTTGGGGTGTATAATACTCGTCTTGCAAATCCGCACGGGTTAGACGATTCAAATCACTATACAACTCCTTACGATTTAGCTTTAATTACAAGCCATGCATTAAAAAACAAAAATTTTGCTGAAATTGTTAAAACGAAAGAAAAAGTTATAAGCAAAGAGTTTGATAAAAATGGAAATAAACGTTTGCTAAAAAACAAAAATAAATTGCTTATAAATTATGAGTATGCTGATGGTGTAAAAACTGGATATACAGGCAGAGCTGGAAGAAGTTTTGTTGGAAGTGCAACAAAAGATGGAATGCAAGTAGTATGTAGTTTGCTAAATTGTAATCCTATGTTTGAAGAGTGTGAACAATTATTAGAAAAAGCATTCAGTGAATATAAATTAGTCAAACTATTAGATAGATCCGAACGAGGATCGATTGCTGTTGAAGGTTCAAGCAAGATTAAGTCAATTAATACACTTAACAAAAATGAATTTTATTATCCGCTTAAAGATGGTGAAATTGAAAATTTGAAATTTGAGTATAAAATAAATAGTAAAGTATCTGTTCCTATAAATAATGATACTGTTGTAGGACAAATTGATGTAAAACTTGGAAATCACTTGATTTTTTCTGACAAAATCTATACTATTAAAGAAATAGATGAAGATAAAGTTTTAGATAAAGCAAAAGATATAATTTATAACTTTATCGGTCATACAAAAGGAAGTGAAATAAATTGAGAATAAATAAATTTCTAGCAAGCACAGGTGTTGCATCTCGCCGAAAAAGTGAAGAACTAATTAAAGATGGAAGAGTAAAAATAAATGGCAAGGTTGTATTTGACCTTGCTACATCTGTTTCTGAAAAAGATGAAGTTATGGTTGATGATGAAGTTGTAAACGTAAAAGGCGATATGGTATATATCATGATGCATAAACCAAAAGGTTATATTTGTTCAGTAATAGATGATAGAGAAAGAAAAACAGTAATGGATTTGTTGCCTGAGAATTTAAAGCATTTAAAGCCTGTTGGTAGACTCGATTATAATAGTGAAGGATTACTTCTTTTAACTAATGATGGTGATTTAACCTATAGACTTACGCACCCTTCACATGAAGTTCCAAAAACTTATATTGTTAGAGTTGAAGGTGAAGTTAAAGAAGGTGATTTAGCTGTTCTTAGGAATGGAGTTGTTATTGATGGTGAAAGATTTGGTAAGGCAAAGGTTGTCAAAAAGGAATTTAAAGACAAGATAACAAAACTTGAGGTGACAATAACCGAAGGTAAAAACAGGGAAATTAGAAGAATGTTTGAGGCTGTAGGTAAAAATGTTATTTTTCTTAAACGTATGAGCATCGGCGAGCTTAAACTTGGTGGAGTAACTCGTGGTAGATACCGTGAACTTGCTATTTATGAAATCGAATATTTAAAGTCTTTGTAGGTGTAAAAAAATGAAAGTTGCAATAGTTGGTGGTGGAGCTTCCGGCATGATGGCTGCTATCATGATCGCAAGGCGCGGTCATGATGTTTCTTTGTACGAAAAAAATGAAAAACTGGGTAAAAAATTGTATATCACTGGTAAAGGGCGTTGTAATTTAACTAATGTTGCTGTCGGTAATGAATTTTTATCAAACATTGTACGTGGAAATAAATTCATGATGAGTAGTGAGGCAAGGTTTAACTCTAGCGACACACGAAATTTTTTTAAAGATCTCGGTGTTGATTTAAAGGTTGAACGCGGTGGTAGAGTTTTTCCTGTTTCAGATAGATCATTAGATGTGATTCGCGCATTAGAACATGAGTTGAAAAAATTGAAAGTTAAGATCTTTCTAAATAGTAATGTTTTAGATTTGATAATAAAAAACGCAAAATGTGAAGGGATTATCGTAAATAATACTGAAAAAATGTTTGATAAGGTTGTTGTTGCTACTGGAGGTATTAGTTATCCCTTAACAGGGTCAACTGGTGCTGGATATGCATTTGCAGAAAATGCAGGTCACAAAATTGTTGATCCAAAACCTGCGCTTGTTGGAATTTGTCTAGACACAAATGAGCCAAAACAGCTTGAGGGTGTGTCTCTTAAAAATGTTGCAGTTTGTGTTAGTAGCAAAAAGAAAAAGGTTTATATAAGTCCTATAGGTGAGATGCTCTTTACTTCATTTGGCGTTTCTGGTCCGCTTGTGCTTTCTGCTTCAAGTTACATTAATAGAATTGATGAAAATTTAACATTTTCTATTGATTTTAAGCCTGCACTGGATAGAGAAGTTTTAATTACTCGAATCAATAGAGAAATTGTTTCGCTTAAAGGTAAACAATTTTCGTCTCTGCTTGAAACTTTACTTCCAAAAAGTTTAGTTAATATATTTGCTAAAAGACTACATATTAATTTAACAAAGAAAGTTGCTCAATTAAATGAAAAGGAAAGATTGGTACTATGCGATCTTTTGAAGAATTTTAATTATAACATTACTGGGTTTGAAGGTTTTGATAGAGCAGTAGTTACAAGCGGCGGTGTAGACATTAAAGGAATTAATCCTAGCAATATGAATAGTAAAATAGTGGAAAATTTACAATTTATAGGCGAGGTTTTAGATATTGACGCACTAACAGGTGGTTTTAATTTACAAGTAGCTTGGAGCACTGCAGTGGCAGCTAGCTCTATATATTAAGGAGGAATTATGGTAATTTTTTGGATTGCATTTACTATAGCATTTATTCCTTTTACAATTATTTTTCCAACGATTGTAAAAGGTAGTAAAAAGCTCCCTAAAAAGCAGGGTTATATTTTGTGTGTAAACCATACAACAATGATTGATGCACCACTCTTAGATGTAAAACTTGGAAAGCGAATACGTTTTCTTGGAAAAAAAGAACTATGTAAAACCAAATTTTCTACATGGGCGCACACCAAAGTACTTGGCACCATACCGGTGGATAGAGGAAATGCTGATATTGCCGCTGTAAGAAATGTACTTGGAGTTTTGAAAAAAGGTGGTATTGTAGGAATTTTTCCTGAGGGGACTAGAAATAAGTCAGAAAATACGGAGGAATTACAAGAACTTAAATCAGGTGCGATAATGTTTGCAAGTAAAGCGGGTGTTCCCATTGTTCCGATTATTTATGTAAAAAAGCCGAGACCATTTTGTTTTAATAAACTAATTGTAGGTGAACCTTTCTTTGTAAAAGGTGTTGATCCAAAAAAATTAACAAAAGAAGAAACTGAAGAAAATGTTGCAGAGCTTGCAAGACGAATGGACGAACTTAGACCGGTGAAGAAAATAAAAGAGCAAAAATAATTGCTCTTTTTTGTTTAAAAAAATCTTAATGCTCCATAATTAAAAAAGGAGGATTAATAATGAAATTAGAAGAAAGTAAAACATTTAAAAATTTAGCTGCAGCATTTGCAACGGAGTGTCAGGCTAGAGCGAGGTATGAATATATGGAGTACGGCGCTAGATACAATGGTTATAAGGCTTTGGCTGAAATGATTGATAAAATGGCTTATCAGGAGTTTACACACTCGAGAATGTTATATGCAGCAATACAAAAGTGTGATTTAAAGCAGGTTGATAACATAGATATAGCAGGTGGTTTTCCGTTTAAAGAAAAATGGGACGTTTGTGAAAATTTACTTTTAGCGTCAGATGATGAACAGCAAGATGCAAAAGCTTACGAGTTATATATTAAAATTGCTCAAGACGAAGGTTTTACGGAGGAGGCGGATCTATTTAAAATGATTCATGATGTGGAAATAAGACACAGTAGAGTCTTTAAACATTTACACGATAAAATGAATTCTGGAAATTTGTATAAGGCAGACAAAGAGGTTAAATGGGTATGTCCAGACTGTGGACATGTGCATGTAGGATTTGAAGCGCCTGAAGAGTGTGCTTTATGCTTAGCAAAACAAGGAACTTTTGAAATTCAATTACCAGAAGAACTAAATTATAAAAACTGAGTTTAGCTCAGTTTTTTCTTTTTTATAAAAACGATTGCGGGATTAAATAAATTATGTTAAAATACATCTTATATATGCTACTGTGGCTCAGTTGGTAGAGCAACTGATTCGTAATCAGTAGGTCAGGAGTTCGAATCTCCTCAGTAGCTCCAAAAAGTCCGCACAAATTTGTGCGGATTTTTTATTTAGCCCATTCCTTTTTTTATTTGCAGAAATATATTCAAACAAGTATAATAAATATGGAGGGGTTAATATGAAAAATGTATATGATTCAAAAATGTTTTTTGACGAGTATCAAAAAATGAGATCTGAAAAAATAAATGCAAATAATTTGATAGAAATACCTATAATGAAGACATTTTTATCATCACTTGAAGGCAAAAAAATTCTAGACCTTGGCTGTGGTGCAGGTGATATGGATAAATATTTTATTCAAAAAGGTGCCAGTTATGTTCTTGCAACTGATATATCTGAAAATATGATAAATATTGCAAAAACTGTTAACAATGATGATAAAATCGACTATAAAGTATTAAAAATGGAAGATTTAGAGCAATTGCAAGATAAATTTGACTTAGTGTACAGCTCGTTAGCTTTTCATTATATTGAAGACCTTACTAAATTATTTTCTGACATCAATGATAAACTCAAATGTGGTGGTGAACTAATTTTTTCTATTGAAAGCCCTATAAATATGTGCACTTGTAAAATGTTCAAGGGGGACAACAGAAAAATAGAGAAAGATGGCGTGTTTTATTTGTTATTTAATGGATACAACAAAGAAGGTAAACGTGATATTTTTTGGAATGATACATTTGTTACAAAATATCACAGAACTTATGCAACAATTATTAATACGTTAATTAATACAGGATTTGAGTTAAAAGAAATAAAAGACTCTTATGCAAGCGAAGACGCGATTAAACTTTGCCCAAAATATAAATATCAAGAGGATAGACCATATTTTACTTTTATTATGGCAGTAAAAAAAGGAGACAAAGTAAAGCAAGCACCTATATTAGATTTTTTTGAAGAAGAGGGGATTATTAATCGTGAATTTTATATGAAAAACAATAAAGGGTTTGAAAATTTACATTTGATTGATAAATATAAAATTGATACTGCTCTTTTTATATTTTATAAGAAGGATATTTCTGAAGTTGTTGATGTAAACAAGTTAGAGGATTTTTACAATTTTACTAGTGGAAGCAATATTAATAAATGCTATATATATGATAAAAAGTTTATTCTAGCAATCACTCCGCTTGGTGGCTCTGCTGCAAGTGGCCTGATGGAAGAACTTGGATTTATGGGTATTAAAAATTTCTTTGCTTGCGGTAGTGCTGGGCAAATCGATCAAGATTTTAATTCTAGTGAATTTGTACTAGTTGAAAAGGCTATTAGGTGTGAGGGCACATCATACAGATATATGAAACCTTCTATGTATGCGGAAACTGATGATGAATTAACAAATATTCTTGCAGAGTATTTGAAAGAAAAAGGATATGGTTTTAAAAAATCTATTACTTGGACAACGGATACTTTTTTTAGAGAAACGCAAAGTGAATTAGAACTTAGAAAAAGCCAGGGCGCTGTTTGTGTTGAAATGGAGTGTGCGAGCTGGGCTGCGGTGGCAAAATATCGTGGATATAAGTTTGCACAACTTTTATATTTTTCAGATGCAGTAAAACAAGAAAATTGGGAATGGAAAACTAACAAACATGAATTGAAAATTATGATTATAAACCTGATGATCAATTTCTTACTGGAGTTTGTTAAATAGGGGTTTTAAGTTAATGGTAATTAAAAGACTAGAGATAAATAAATTTGAAGAAATTAAAAAATTATATGCGGATATAAAACAGAACACGTATACTCTTTGGGATAATGATTATCCAAGTGACGAGTTAATTATGTATGACATACATCGTGATGGCTTATGGGGTGTATTTGATGAATCTGACGCATTGATTGCTATATCTTTTGCTGGCGAGCGTAATGAGGACGGCGAAGAAGGGTTTACTTGGAAGGAAAACATCAAGAGACGTGGTACTTTTGCAAGAATCGGTGTATCTCCAAAACATCAGCATAGAGGTGTTGCTACAAAACTTGTCGCCTTTATTTTAGATGAGTTAAAGCGTCAAGGCTTTGATGGTGTAAGAATAATGGTTGGCGTGAATAATATCAATGCTCAAAAATTATATAATAAATTTGGTTTTAAGAATGTTGGCAAAGCTTATCGTTACGGTCATGATTACTATCTATATGAATTAAAGTTTTAAAAAGTGGGGTATTATGAAGCATTGTTTTATAAATGTTGTTATTGTCTCAGATGTAGAGGATTTGGTTTATAAAAATCTACTTTTAAAGATTGAAAAAAGATTTGAAGAAATTAATAAGTTTTTCAATATCAGCTCACTATCAAAACCGCTATATATTAGACTTTGGGGAAATCTTGAAGAGTTTAGGAAAAATGAACATGAGGTTTATGGTCGCAAAAAAATTGCCTCATGGCTTTGTGGGGTTGCAAGGGATTTAGATGGTCGTTTTGTTATTGACACGCTTGTTTTATCTGAGCTTAATAAATGTGAAAGTCATGAAAAAGACTCTATGCAAGATCTTGAAAATTTAATAGTTCATGAGTACATTCATCAGTCTATTGAAACCATTTCTAAAGATGTATGTGATTGGTTACATGAATCACTCGCTACTTTTTTATCTGGACAAAAAGGAGAAAAAATAGAAAAATTTTCGTATGAAGATTTAGAAAATGATAAAGGATTGAATTATTCTACGTATTACTTTGTAGGACAGTTTATTGTTGAAAACTATACATCAGTTCAAATAAATAGATTGTTAAATGACAAAACGTTTTTAAAACAAGAAAGTAGTAAGATTTATAATGGAGTTATTAGTGAGTCAAATTTTTAATGAAGAATATGTGTTCAAGTTTAAAAATCAAAATATAATTGTGAGTCCTGCAGTTGAATGTTTGGGTGTGATTTTTGTTTTAGGTGATTTTAAACTTAACATAATAAGATGTAATGAACAATATAGAAATATAATAAAAGAATTCTTTGTGGATTTCAAACAATATAAAATAATTGAAATTTGTAATAATTTTTTTGATGGTAGGTATGATGCTCCTGTAGAATTGTTTATACATTTACAAAATGGAATAATGCCGAGCAAGCCTTTATTACAAAGATTAAATATGAGTTTAGAAGATTATGAATTGTTGGTTACAGAACTTAAAAAATTTATATTAGAATCAAACTTTAATGAATTTTTTGAGAAAAACAAAGCGTACTATAAAATAAGCATTAATAGATATGTGGATAGAATAAAAGAATTTTCTCCTGATGAATATTTGTTTGAGTTTTTGGGTTTAAAAAGTGATAATCTAAACATTTTGTGTATGTTCGGTGTAACAACTTCAAACTATGGCATTAATGTTAATAATAAGTTGTATTGCTGCATAAGACCATATTTTAAATCAAACTTTACAAATGATTTAGATTTTGCATACGACTTAGTATATTCTTCGACTCTAATTTTGCACGAATATGCTCATTCTTTTATTAATCCTTTAACCGATAAACATTTAAAAAACGAAGATATAAATTACAAAAAATGTAAACCAGCTCTTGATAAAAACCCTTATGGTACACACCTGAAAACTGTTGTAAATGAAACAATAATTAGAGCATTAGAGTGTTTGTATGTAAAAAAGAATTTTACAAATGGTTATGAAGAATTAAAACAAGACTATATTAATGACGGATTTGTATGTATTGACGAAACTATTAAATCCCTTGAAAACTACGATAAAAAAAGGTGTAAATATAAAGACATAGAGGATTATTACGAAGAACTTATTAAAATATTTAAATAAAAATGCGCAATATTTGGCGCTTTTTATTGCAATTTTGTTTTTTATATTGTATCATAAAAGGTAGGAAAAGTATAAGGAGGTTTTTTATGGATATTAAAATTAGGACTGAAAAAGAAAATTTTAAGTACAGGGTTTGTGGCATTTTACATCACAATGGTAAATATCTTGGTGTAAAAATCGCTGACAACGAATTCTTCTGTCTTCCTGGTGGTCACATTGAAATAGGTGAAGACACAGAGGTCGCTGCTCTTCGTGAGATGGGTGAAGAATTAGGTTATCCTGTAAAACTAAAAAGACTTGCCGGTATTGCTGAAAATTTCTTTAATGGAAAGAATGACTTATTGTTTCACGAACTTGGTTTTTACTACGTTGTGGAAGCAGAAAAGCCAGCTGACGTAAACACTGAGGACTATGAACGCATTGAAATTGATAAAGGTAAACCTACAAAACTTGTGTTTAAATGGTTTACAAAAGAAGAGATTGAAAAAAGTGATTTTAGACCACCTTTTATAAAAGACATGATTGCGTCAAATGGAATGCTTCATATAATTTCTAAAGGGGACAAAGTTGAAAAAGAGGACGAATATACAATGTAAAAACGGGCTTTTGCCCGTTTTTTTATGCAAATTTTCTTATATGTTTGTCTTTTTATAGTAAAATTTGATACAATGTAAGGAAGAAACTACAACAAAAGGAAGTATTTATGGAAATATTTAAAGCTTTAGCGTTAGAATTTAATATTAAAGAGGAGTATTCTAATAATTTAATAACTCTTTTAGACGAAGGGGCGACTATACCGTTTATTGCCAGGTATAGAAAAGAGATGCATGGCAGTCTAGATGATCAAGTGATCAGAACTTTTGCTGATAGACTTAATTATCTTAGGAATTTTGAAGATAGAAAGCAAACAATCATTAAATCTATTAGTGAACAAGACAAACTTACTGATGAGATTGTTGCTAAACTTGATAATGCAAAAACGCTTACTGAGCTTGAAGATATTTATAGACCTTTCAAACCAAAAAGAAAGACAAGAGCAACCGAGGCGATTAGCAAAGGTTTAGAGCCTTTAGCTGATATCTTTATGAAGCAAGAGGCTACTTCAAAAACGGTTGAAGAAATTACAAGCGATTTTGTCAATGAAGAAAAAGGTGTAAAAACAGTAGAAGAAGCTATTCAGGGCGCAAAGGACATTATTGCAGAGCGCATTAGTGATGACAGTGACACAAGAAAAGATATTCGTGAGTTCTTGCAAAAAACAGCTTTTATTTTATCTAGCATGAAAAAAGAGAAAAAAGCAAAAAAAGATGAAGTAAAAGTTATAAATAATGCTGATAAGTATGCTGAAAAAGAAGGTAATGATAAGGCTTCATCAGCAGATACATACAAAATGTACGATGGTTTTAAGCAAGAAGTTGCAAAAATCCCATCACATAGAGTACTTGCAATTAACCGCGGTGAAAATGAGGGATTCTTAAAAGTCGAGCTTGAGATAAATGAGGAAAAATGCTTGGGTATAATTGCTAGACACTTCAAAGTGAAAGAATCAATTTTCTCAGATATTTTAGTCGATACACAAAAAGATTCATTCGACAGACTTATTTTTCCAAGCATCGAAAGAGAAGTGCGTAATGATCTTACCGACAAAGCAAATGAACAGGCTATTCATAATTTTGAATTAAACCTAAAACCACTTTTAATGGAGGCTCCTCTTAAAGGTAAAGTAATACTTGGTTTTGACCCTGGTTACCGCATGGGTTGTAAGCTCGCTGTTATTGATGAAAATGGTAAAGTCCTAGATACTAATGTGATTTATCCAACAGAGCCATTTAAAAAGGTTGATGAGGCAAAACGTATTATGTCAATGCTTATTTCTAAACATAATGTTGATGTTATTTCAATCGGTAATGGTACTGCGAGCAAGGAAAGTGAGATCTTTGTTGCAGATTTATTAAAGATTTTGAGTAGAAAAGTGAACTATGCTGTGGTTTCAGAGGCTGGTGCATCAGTTTATTCAGCGTCAAAAATCGGTGCAGAAGAATTTCCAGACTTTAATGTAAATCTTAGAAGTGCTGTTTCTATCGCAAGACGCTTGCAAGATCCTTTAGCTGAGCTTATAAAAATTGATGTAAAATCAATAGGCGTTGGTCAATATCAACACGATATGCCACAAAAACGTTTAACCGAAGTGTTAGACGGTGTTGTTGAAGATTGTGTTAACGCTGTTGGTGCAGATGTTAATACTGCAAGTCCAAGTCTGTTAAAAAGAGTTGCGGGACTTAACGAAGGTATAGCTAAAAACATTGTTGCTTACCGCGAAGAAAACGGTGCATTTAAATCTAGAAAAGATATAAAGAAAGTTCCTAAGCTTGGTGATAAAGCGTTCGAGCAATGTGCTGGTTTCCTTAGAATCATTGATGGAAAGGAAATTTTAGACAATACATCAGTTCATCCTGAAAGTTATGACAGTGCTAAAAGTCTTTTAAAAGTGTTCGGTATGAGTGAACAAGACGTGAAAAATGGCAATGTAGCTAAACTTCCAGAACTAGTTTCTGAATATGGTGAAGAAAGGCTCGCAAAGGAAGTTGGTCTTGGTGTTCCAACAATGCTTGACATTATAAATGAACTTATAAAACCTGGCAGAGATATTCGTGAAGAAGCTGAGCACTTGGAACTTAGGAGTGATGTGCTTGGAATAGAAGACTTAAAAGAGGGAATGACCCTTAAAGGTACCGTTAGAAATGTTATCGACTTTGGTGCGTTTGTGGATATAGGTGTGCATCAAGACGGCTTGGTTCATATCAGTGAAATTTGTGATAGGTTTATAAAGCACCCAAGTGAAGAATTAACTGTTGGGCAAATTGTAAACGTAAAAGTAATATCTCTTGATATTCCAAAGAAGAGAATAGGTCTTTCAATTAAAAAAACTAGCATAGAAGATTAAAAAATTGATTAAGTAAAAATAAATGGAGGATTTTATGACTATTGAAGAATTATATGAATTTATAGGTGAATTTATAAAAAAACACCCAAAGTGTAAAGATAAAAGTGTAATGGTTAAAAATGTAAAAGATGAATCTACTTGGGAAGAGGTTACTGGTGTGTCAGATACAGTTGTTAATTCTTGCCCTGAGCATGGCTCTCCACTTTATTTTCATTCCAAGTCGCAGGAAGAAGTTACAAAAAAGTACATGGAAAAATTGAAAGAACAAGAAGAAGATGAATATTATTACCATGATTATTATTAATTTTCATATAACACAAAAAAAAAGAATGCCAAAGTTGGCATTCTTTTTTATATATTCAAAATTAATATTCCAAGATTTAATTGTATATATAAAGCTTAAATGATATGTTTTGAAGTGTATTTTAATTAATAGAGGTAGTATTGACTTTTGCGTTTTATATGATATAATTATTTATATTAGTTTAGAGGTAAAATGGTGGAAAAGGTAGAAATAGAAAACGTAGAAGAAGTAAAACAAAAGTTGGAATTAAAAAAGCAAAAATTAGAAGTGGCGTTCAAACATTTAAAGGCTATTTATCCTGAAGTAACGACATTAAGAAAATATGGGTATGAAGCTCCAAGTGGTAAGTTTGAATTGTATGTTGCATTCAATAAATCTGATGAAAATGTTTCTTTTGATGATGAATGGTGTCAACCTAGCGAATCGGGAGATTTTTATTATCTATTATTTGATAAAGAAAAATGTACCTATTTTGGATTAGATAGCTTTGGAACTATTGATAGAAATGGTAACAACTTAGGATCTTGGTTTACAGAATATAAACCTTTTGTGGGTGATATGAAAGATTCAACTCCATTTTCTTACTTTTCTGGAAATGTAAATGATACGTTAACAGTTGTAATTCACGATAAAAATGGCGAAATGTTTAAATTTTCGGAAGGTGGTGTTGGTATTTACAATAGTATTCTTTCCGATGCACAAGATCATAGAGTGATTTTTATTGAAGATGTTTTAAATAAAAAGAATGAAAATATTGGAGATTATTATTATCTATCAGGCAATTCTCTTTTATCAAATAGCGCGTCAGTAATAGAATGTATGCCAGCTCAAAAAAAAGGGTTTTATGTTATTAAAGAGAATGATTTATATAAGGCAATACAAATGGAACATTCAAAAGTGTCCAAACAAGTGGTCGCTAAAAGTCTTAATGATCTTCTTGCTAAAATCGATTGTCTAAAGATAACATATGATGGTAAAAATTATTTTTGGTTAGAATCTGAAAATGGTTTTTCCTATAATTATGTAATAAAACCTACCGATCCGAGTAAAAAAACTGAAAGAAGAGTGAGATTGTCAAGCGGATATTTTAATTATTACACTTCCCTTGTTGATTATAATGCAAATGAACATTTTATGTTGATAAGACGAAACGGTTTATCTGTTATATTTGACATTGCTTCATACGATAGACAAACAACAAGTGATGAATATCATTTACCAAGCGAATTGAATAACAAGGAACACGTTGATATTGTTGATATTTTACGTGTTGATCCAAAATTTTTTGATTATATTCCTACACATTTGTTTGCAGATAAAGATAAAGTAGAAAGTTTTGTTGATGCGGTTATTGTTGGTTTAACCGAAAAGTTAAATAAAAAGAATAATGAAGATCCTTCTCATTTTGATATAAAAAAATATAATGATTATGTAAACTCTATCAAACAACTTATTTCCAAAAAGGTTGTGCTTGAAACTGATTACCTAAAAAATCAAGTACAAGAATGCTACAATGAAAAGGCTAAAGCAGAAGAAGAGGAAAGAATTGCTGAAAAAATTGCTGAAAGAATGAGAATTGTCAATGATAGAATTGAACGTAAGCTTGCAGAAAATAAAGCAAAACTTGCAAAAGAAAAAGAAAGAAATTTAAAAAATACAACTAAAAATATAAATTCTATAGAAGAAATATTAAATGTCTATGAATAAAATAATAATTTTATAATATGTGTATTGTTTTAATTTTTAAATAAATAATATATAAAAAATTACTTAATTTGGTTAAAAATAATAAAAACGGAACAGGTGTTCCGTTTTTTTACATATTCAAAATTACTATTCCAAGATTTAAGTACATTGCGTATATTAGCCAGGCAACATATAATGTAAAAATTATGCCTGCTGGTAGATTTGAGTCGTAGTATCTATACATTACAATAATTGCTGTAATAACTATTAATGATAAATCAATACATGCAACTACAATCCAGCCAAGTCTAAAGAAGAATAGTGGCCAAAGAATATTGAATAGCATGTGAATAGTAAACCATATTAAATCGGTCTTTCTATTAACACGTTTTATTTCTTTATCTCGCCATACCAGAAATGAGCTGATTCCGATTGCAAGGTATATAATCGCCCAGCTAATCGGGAATACAATGTCTGGAACAACACCTGCTGGCATAGTATATTTATCAAAGTTAAAAATTCTGCCACCAAGCAGGGTAGCAATTCCTCCAAGAAGTAAAGTTCCACCGATTATAATTATGGCTTCAAGCCACCATTTACCTTTTTTATTTACCATAAATCTAATAATGTGCAAATTTTTGTAAAATATACAAAAACTGCAAAATTGCGGTATTTTTGTGTGAAAATATATGTTTTTTATTAAAATTCATTCAAATTTGTTCTAGCAAAGAGTGATAGGAGTGTTTGCATAGGGTCGGCATTCTCAGTAATTATTTTATTTACGGCACGAGTAATAGGGAGTTCGACGCCGTATCTGTCTGCCATGTCTAACATTGCAGAACTTGTTTTTACACCTTCGGCAAGTTTTTCAAATGATTCACCTTTAACAAATGTTTCACCAAACTTTCTATTGTGGCTATGAAGTGAAAATAGTGTTGCCTCATAGTCGCCAAGATGGCAAAGGCCATATGCTGAAAGTTCATTTCCACCCGCAGCCTTGATTAGTCTTGAAACTTCTCTTGCACCTCTTGCCATAAGTGTGCCTTTAAGGGAAGAGTATCCACCACCGTCAAGCATGCCGGCTGCAATGCCCATAACGTTTTTAGCGGCAGCACCTATTTCTGAACCGATAATGTCTTCACCTTGATAATATCTAATCAAGTCTGAGCGTAAGTCTTTAATTAATTTTTCAGATAAATTTTTATCATAAGCGTCTATAATCATGCAACCAGGCACGCCTCTGGTAAATTCTTGTATATGACCTGGGCCGACCCATACTGAAATATTTTCTTTTGGTACGCCGTTTTCAATTAGTATTTCAGACAATCTTTTTCCGGTATTGTCTTCAATACCTTTCATGCAAAGTGTGTATTTTTTATCTTTGTATCCGTCTATTTTGGCAACATTGCCCATAAAACTACGCAACGCTTGACTACTGATAGAAATTACTATGTGATCATTTTTATCAACAGCCTCTTTTAAGTCATTTGTTAGATGAATGCTCTCAGGTAATGTAACATAATCATTTTTACGTGTAGAAAAGAAATTTTTTACATAATCGTCTTCAGCCAAACCCCACATTGTTGTATCGTGTCCAGTGTGATCTAAATACCAACCGATAAATGATCCCCATCTTCCGCAACCTAATACTGTATAATTCATAATATATTCTCCTTATTTATTTATTTATTTTAACAAAATCACCTTCTTATTGGCAAACGTTTTAAGTGTCTTTTGGTTGACAATACTAAAAATTTAGGCTAAACTAATCGGGATAAGGAGATAAGTATGATTACAGTAAATAATGTAAGAGTTCAATTTGGTGGCAGAGTTTTATTTGATGAAGTTAATTTAAAATTTCAAAAAGGCAACTGTTATGGAATTATCGGTGCTAATGGTGCAGGTAAATCTACATTTTTAAAAGTATTATGTGGTAAACTTGAGCCAAGTTCTGGTGGCGTTACTATCGATGCTGGCGAGCGTATGAGTATTTTAGAGCAAAACCAAAATGCCTATGATAATTTTACAGTGCTTGATACCGTACTTGGTGGACATGAAAGATTGATGCAGATTAAAAATGAATTAGATGGCTTGTATGTAAAAGAAGATATTACTGAAGAAGATGGTATGCGTATGGCTGATCTTCAGTTTGAGTATGGCGAGATAGGTGGCTGGGAAGCTGAAGGTGAAGCTGAAACGCTACTTTCTGAGATTGGTGTTGATAGCTCAGTTTATTATAATTTAATGAGTGATGTTGAGCCTAAGGTTAAAGTAAAAGTTCTTTTGGCAAGAGCGTTATTTAAAAACCCTGAAATTTTGGTACTTGATGAGCCAACTAACAACCTTGACGCAAAAACAGTAAACTGGCTTGAAAACTTTTTGCTCAACTACGAAAACATGGTTATTGTTGTATCTCACAACAGGTACTTCTTAAATAAGATTTGTACACATATTTGTGATGTTGACTATGGCAAAATCAATATGTTTGTTGGTAACTATGATTTTTGGTATGAAACTAATCAACTTCTTCAACGTCAGGCTCGTGATATAAATAAAAAAGCTGAGCAACGTGCTGCCGAACTTAAAGAGTTTATTGCAAGGTTTGCTGCAAATGCTTCTAAAAGTAAACAAGCAACAAGTCGTAAGAAAGAACTTGAGAAGCTTGAGTTTGCTGATATTAAGCCATCTTCAAGAAAATATCCATATATTGACTTTAAACCTGAACGTGAAGTAGGTAATGAGATTTTGAAAGTTGAAGGATTAACTAAAAAAGGATACTTTGAGAATATTTCTTTTACAGTTAACAAAAATGACAAAATTGCATTTTTAAGCGACAAAGCAAATGTAATAACAATGCTTTTTAAAGTTCTTATGGGTGAAGAAGAGGCTGATGCTGGTTACTTTAAATGGGGTACAACTGTTACTGTTGGATACTTGCCAGAAAATAATGAAAAGTATTTCAAGGACTGTGATTTATCTCTAGTTGAGTGGCTCGCTCAGTATTCAAAAGAAAAAGATGCTACATTTATTCGTGGCTGGCTTGGAAGAATGCTCTTTAGTGGTGAAGAGGGTAATAAGAAAGCAAAGGTTATTAGTGGTGGCGAAAAAGTTAGATGTATGATGGCTCGCGCTATGCTTACAGCTGGTAACTGTTTAATTTTAGATGAACCAACCAACCATTTGGATTTGGAAAGTATTACTGCTTTAAATAAAGGCATGATAAATTATAAATCTCCAATGCTTTTCACTTCTCAAGACCATGAAATTTTACAATCAGTTGCAAACAGGATAATTGTAATAGATAAAACTAAAGTGTTTGATAAAGAAACAACTTATGATGAGTATCTTGGTATCGATTAATTGTAGCCCCAAACTTGGGGCTCTCTTAATTATATAATATGAAATTTGTTCGATTTTACAAAAAAGGAATAAATTTTAAATAAAATTTTCAAAAATTTGTTGACAATAAAAACGGTATAGTGTATATTAAACGAGTCAGCTCGAGAAAATACTTTTGTCGGGGTGTAGCGCAGTTTGGTAGCGCACATGGTTTGGGTCCATGGGGCCGGGAGTTCGAGTCTCTTCACCCCGACCATAAAACTTTCAAGCTGATGCAACTGGCGTTTGGGCCTTTAGCTCAGTTGGTTAGAGCAACCGGCTCATAACCGGTTTGTCCGCGGTTCAAGTCCGTGAAGGCCCACCAAATTTATGGCTCCATAGCTCAGTTGGTTAGAGCGCCTGCCTGTCACGCAGGAGGTCGACAGTTCAAGTCTGTTTGGAGTCGC